>JAUXRN010000124.1 GCA_030681835.1 Actinomycetota bacterium | reverse complement strand
GTGGGCCCGGCGATCGAGATCGCGGATGTCGACCATGTGCCCGACGACGTCGAGCGGATCCTCGCCGGCAACATCTTCCACCAGTCGTACATCCTCGGGACCCCGGACGCCACCTGCACGCTTGCCGACGCGGCCCCCCTGACGGCGGTCATCGAGCACGCGGGTGACCGCCTCGCCGTGCAGCATCCGGCCGCGCTCACCGGTTCTCTGCCCGACGTCCTCGCCCAGGTGGCGCGACTGGCACCGCTCGTGAGCCGAGGACTGCGAGCCGGCGACGTTGTGCTGACGGGATCGATCATCGTCCCGCGCCCGGTGAGCGCCGGCGATGCCTTTCGGTACGCACTTGGTGGCCTGCCCCCGATCACTGTGCAGTTCACCCCGTAGCCGACGCCGGTGGCAGGATGGCCTCGTGACTGAGGGCGGCAGCGACTCCGACTCCGTCGTCGTCCCCCTCAGGCGCGCTTCGGGCCGCAACTGGCTTGCCCAGTGGCCGATCTCGCTGGTCCTGCTGGGCGTCACCATCGCGATGGTGATGATCGGGCTGGACTACTTCCGCCGGGGCTGCATCGTGCTCTCGGCCAGCGTGCTGCTCGCCGCATTCCTGCGGCTCCTCCTCCCGGAGGGCGAGGCCGGCTGGCTCGCGTCGCGGTCCCGTAAGGTCGATGTGGCCGTCCTCGCGGTTCTCGGCATCGGACTGGCCCTGTTCACCTTCTGGGTGCCACCGCCCAGCTAGCCGCGACGCCTGGGCGCGGTTCTAGGTCTGCAGTGGCGCGTCGGTGGCGGCTTGGACGTCGTCGGGGGTGATGCCGGGCGCGGTCTCGATGAGGACGAGCCCGCCGGGGGTGGTGTCGATGACGGCGAGGTCGGTGATGATGCGGTGGACGACGCCTCGCCCGGTGAGGGGCAGGGTGCAGGCTTGGAGGATCTTGGGGGTGCCGTCCTTGGCGGTGTGCTCCATCATGACGATGACGTGCTTGGCGCCGTGGACCAGGTCCATGGCGCCGCCCTTGCCCTTGACCATCTTGCCGGGGATGGTCCAGTTGGCCAGGTCGCCGGTGGCGGAGACCTGCATGGCGCCCAGGACGGCGACGTCGATGTGGCCGCCGCGGATCATCGCGAAGCTGGTGGCGGAGTCGAAGAAGCTCGCGCCGGGCAGGACGGTCACGGTCTCCTTGCCGGCGTTGACCAGGTCGGGGTCGACCTCGTCCTCGCCCGGGTAGGGACCGGTGCCCAGGATCCCGTTCTCGGACTGCAGGACGACATGGACGCCGGGCGGCAGGTGCTGGGGGATCAGGGTGGGCAGGCCGATGCCGAGGTTGACGTACGCCCCGTCGGCCAGCTCCCGGCCCACCCGGGCGGCCAGCTCCTGCCGCGACCAGCCGGTCATGGGCTGACCGTCCTGCGCTCGATCCGCTTGTCGGCGGCCTGCTCGGCGGTGAGGGCGACGACGCGCTGGACGAAGATGCCGGGGCAGTGGACGTCCTCCGGCCGGATCAGGCCGGGCTCGACGAGGGTCTCGACCTCGGCGATGGTGACCCGCCCCGCGGCCGCGGCCAGCGGGTTGAAGTTGCGGGTCGCCTTGGCGAACACCAGGTTCCCGTGCCGGTCGCCCACGCTCGCCCGGACCAGGGCGTAGTCGGTCGTGATCGCCTCCTCCAGCACGTACTCCCGCGGCCCGGCCCCGTCCGGGTCGAACACGCGGACCTCCTTCGCGGCCGAGGCCACCGCCACCGAGCCGTCCGGCGCGAACCGCAGCGCCATCCCGCCGTCCGCGACCGGGGTGCCGACCCCGGCCGGGGTGAAGAACGCGGGGATCCCCGCACCCCCCGCCCGCAGCCGCTCCGCCAGCGTCCCCTGCGGCACCAGCTCCACCTCCAGCTCACCGGACAGGTACTGCCTCTCGAACTCCTTGTTCTCCCCCACGTAGCTCGACGTCATGCGGGCGATCCGCCCCGCGCCCAGCAGCAGGCCCAGGCCCCAGCCGTCCACCCCGCAGTTGTTCGACACCACCCGCAGGCCATCGGCCCCCTGCGCCAGCAACGCTTCGATCAGCACGCTCGGGATCCCGTTCAACCCGAACCCACCCACGGCAACGGACGATCCCGAACCGATGTCCGCCACCGCCTCGGCAGCCGACCCCACGACCTTGTCCACGCCACCTCCCGTCCGAGCCCCGAGCGCACGCTATCGAGCGAGGGATTCCAGTCGTGCATGGATCTCGTGGATTGCTGCTGCCGATTCGGGCTTCATGACCGTACTCCGCAGGATCCGTCCCTGAGCGACATCCGCAGTGACGTGATGCCCGCGGGCCGCCATCGCCTCGGCTTGGACTCCATAGGTGGCGAGATGGATCTGCTGGCTTGGTGGCAGGCTCGCCGCGGCGCGGAACAAGCCGGTGCTCGCCGCATCGATGGCCGACAGGGTCTGGTGCTTCGGGAAGTAGGCCACGATGTCGAGCTCGGGCGCCTGGTACGGGGCCAGTGCATCGGAGCGCTCGAGCAGCCGCGCCCACTCCAGCGCTCCTCGCCGGTTGGCGCGCAGCACCTGGCCCAGGCCCCCGTCCGACAGGGGGATGACTTCGAGGGTCAGCCACAGCGCGGCCGCGGCCGCCCCTGCTCGGCTGCACTCCAACGAGATCTCGCCGAGGTGCAGTTCGTCGGAGCTGAAGTACGTGTACGGGGAGTCGTGCAGGTAGAAGCGGCCGACAGACGGGTCAGCGAACAGCACCGCGCCGCATCCATAGGGTTGGAGGCCGTGCTTGTGAGGGTCGAGGACGACGCTGTCAGCATGCGCAATGGCCGCATAGGGTGCGCTCGCTACCCCGTCCACCGAGTCGTCCGCGATGAGGGCGAAGAAGCCGCCGTAGGCCGTGTCGACGTGGATGCGGGTTTCGTGCGCCCGAGCCAGCGCGACGATCTCGTGCAGCGGATCCAGCGCCCCGAGGCCGGTGGTGCCCAGGGTGGCGACCACTGTGCCGATGCGCCCCGTGCCGAGCTCTGCCTCGAGGGCATTGAGGTCCATGCGACCGGCGCCGTCAGTGGGGATCGAGACTCCCTCGACGCCGATCACCTGGCACATCCGGGAATGGGTGTAGTGGGCATCGGTGCTGTACGCGATCGCCTTGCCCGGATGCAGCTCCCGGGCGATCCACAGCGCCTCGAGGTTGGCGATCGTGCCGCTCGAGGTCAAGTGGCCAAGATGGTCGGTGAATCCGAGCATCGTCGCAAGTCGGGCGACGACGTCCTTCTCCATCTGCGCCGTGGCCGGGCCGCCGTCCAGGGCATGGTTGTTGGGATTGATGAGCATCGCGGTGACGTAGCCGAGCACGGCCGCGGGGTGCGGTGGCTTCACCATCTGTCCCACGTACCTCGGATGTCCGAATGGGTAGTTGTCCTGCAGTCGCACGGCGAGCCGCTCGAATGCCTCGCCGAGGGCCTCGTCGGACACCCGCATGGACGGGTGCGCCTCGAACTGGCCGAAGCGCGTCATCCAGGAATCGACCGCGCCCACGGCCCTCGGGAGCCACTCGGAGAGGTCGGTCACGGGCCCCATCATTCCTCGTGCCAGTGGTAGGTTCCGGCCCCGTACCCGCGACGTCCCCAGAGGCCCACATGACGAGCACTCCCCGGCTGCGGCCAGCCCTCGACGGCATCCCGGCCTACAAGGCGGGACAGCCAGCGAGGGCCGGAACCGGGACGACGTCCTTCAAGCTGTCGAGCAACGAGAACCACCACGATCCGCTGCCCTCCGTGCTCGCCGCCGCCGAGCGGGCGCTCCGCGACATGCACCGTTATCCCGACTACGGCTCAACCGCACTGATCGATGCCCTGGCCGACCGACTGCAGGTGCCCGCCGACCACCTATCCGTGGGCACGGGCAGCGTCGGGATGCTGCAGCAGCTGGTCCAGATCACCGCCGGCCCGGGCGACGGCGTCGTATACGCCTGGCGGTCGTTCGAGGCGTACCCGATCATGACGCAGATTGCCGGGGCGACCAGCCAGCCGATCCCGCTGGACGCAGAGGACAGGCACGACCTTCCCGCCATGCTGGCGGCCATCGACGACACCACGCGGCTGGTCATGGTGTGCAACCCGAACAACCCCACCAGCACGGCAGTGGGGCGGGATGCCCTGGCTTCGTTCCTTGCCCAGGTGCCACGCGACGTCCTCGTGGTCCTCGACGAGGCGTATACGGAATTCGTCGATCCGGCCCGGATCCCCGACGGCCTGGACTTCTATCGTGAGTATCCCAACGTGGCCGTCCTGCGAACCTTCTCCAAGGCGTACGGCCTCGCGGGCCTGCGGGTCGGCTACTGCGTCGCGCACGGGCCGGTGACCGAGGCGCTGCGCAAGGTGCAGGTCCCGTTCGGCGTCTCGACGGTGGCGCAGGTCGCAGCCATCGCGTCCTTGGCGGCCGAGGAGGAGCTGTTTGCGCGGGTGAGCACGATCGTCGCGGAGCGCGACCGGGTCGTTGCCGAGCTGGGGAGCCGCGGCCTCGCGCTGGCCGACTCCGAGGCGAACTTCGTCTGGCTGCGCCTCGGCGAGCGCACCGCGGATTTCGCCGCTCGCTGCGATGAGGCGGGCCTTGCCGTTCGGCCGGTCCCCGGCGAAGGCGTGCGCATCACGATAGGCGAGGCGCAGGCCAACGACCGGCTGCTGGCCTTCGCAACCCAGTGGGCCAGCCAGCACCCAGACCAGCAGTAACGGTCGTTCCCGTCTCCCGAGTCCGACGCCAGCTACTGGTCTGGCGGGGAGTCGAGTTCGCCGGTGCCGCCTCGGGGCCTGCTCGGCATCACCGGCCGATCCTGCGATATCTTGACGTCAAGATTTCTCCCCTGACTCCTACGCGGAAGGCACGTCAGCCATGGCACGCAGCGGCAAGGTTTCAGTCATCGGTGCAGGGTTCTACGGGTCCACCACGGCCCTGAGGCTGGCCGAGTACGACATCTTCGAGACAGTCGTCCTGACCGACGTCATCGAGGGCAAGCCCGAGGGCCTGGCGCTCGACCTCAACCAGTCCCGCTGGGTCGAGGGGTTCGAGACCAAGGTCGTCGGCCAGACGACCGGCCCCAACGGAGAGGGCTACGAAGCCGTCGCCGGCTCGGAGATCGTCGTCATCACCGCTGGCCTGCCGCGCAAGCCGGGCATGAGCCGCATGGACCTCATCGAGACCAACGCCAAGATCATGCGGGCGGTCGCCGAGAACATCGCGATCCATGCCCCCGATGCGGTCATCATCAATGTGGCCAATCCCCTCGACGAGATGACTGCCCTGGCGCAGATCGTCACCGGCTTCCCGCACAAGCGCGTCATCGGCCAGGCCGGGATGCTCGACACCGCGCGCTTCACGCACTTCGTCGCCGAGAAGCTCGGGGTCCCGGTCGGCTCCGTCACCACGCTGACCCTCGGCTCCCACGGCGACACGATGGTGCCGGTCGCCTCGGCGTGCGCCGTCGACGGCAAGCCGCTGGCCGACCTGCTGTCCGCCGACGAGATCGAGGAACTCGTCGTGCGCACGCGCAACGGAGGCGCCGAGGTGGTGGCCCTGCTCAAGACCGGCTCCGCCTACTACGCCCCGTCCGCCGCGGCCGCCCGCATGGCAAAGGCGGTTCATGAGGACTCCGGTGCGGTCATGCCGGTCTGCGCGTGGGTCGATGGGGAGTACGGGCTGTCCGGTGCCTACCTGGGAGTCGAGGCCGAGCTCGGGCGCGAGGGCATCAGGCGCGTCGTCGAGACTCCGCTCAGCGACGCAGAGAAGGCGCTGCTCGTTGAGGCGTATGAGGCGGTCAAGGCCAAGCAGGGCGACGTCAAGGACCTGTAGGCACCCGTCCGGCCCGGACATCCATCCACCCGAGGAGATGCACGTGAGCAAGATCAAGGTCGCGAACCCCGTCGTCGAGCTCGACGGCGACGAGATGACGCGCATCATCTGGAAGTTCATCAAGGACGAGCTGATCCTGAAGTACCTCGATGTCGACCTGCAGTACTACGACCTCGGCATCGAGCACCGCGATGCCACCGACGACCAGGTCACCATCGACTCGGCCGTCGCCATCCAGAAGTACGGCGTCGGCGTCAAGTGCGCCACGATCACCCCGGACGAGGCCCGCGTCGAGGAGTTCGGCCTCAAGAAGATGTGGAAGTCGCCGAACGGAACCATCCGCAACATCCTCGGCGGCGTGATCTTCCGCGAGCCGATCATCATCTCCAATATCCCGCGCCTGGTGCCGGGCTGGACCAAGCCGATCATCGTCGGCCGCCACGCCTTCGGCGACCAGTACAAGGCCACGGACTTCAAGGTGCCCAGCGCCGGGACCCTGACCATGACCTTCACTCCGTCCGATGGCTCCGAGCCCATGGAGTTCAACGTCTTCGACTTCCCGTCGGGCGGCGTGGCCATGGGCATGTACAACCTCGACGAGTCCATCCGCGACTTCGCGCGGGCGTCGATGCGGTACGGCCTGGACCGCAACTACCCGGTCTACCTGTCGACGAAGAACACGATCCTCATGGCCTACGACGGCCAGTTCAAGGACATCTTCGCCGAGGTCTTCGAGGCCGAGTTCAAGAAGGACTTCGAGTCCGCCGGCATCACGTACGAGCACCGCCTCATCGACGACATGGTCGCGGCCGCGCTCAAGTGGGAGGGCGGGTACGTGTGGGCCTGCAAGAACTACGACGGCGACGTGCAGTCCGACACCGTCGCGCAGGGCTTCGGTTCCCTGGGCCTGATGACCAGCGTGCTGATGACCCCGGACGGCCGCACGGTGGAGGCCGAGGCTGCCCACGGCACGGTGACCCGGCACTTCCGCCAGCACCAGCAGGGCAAGCCCACGTCCACGAACCCGGTCGCCTCGATCTTCGCGTGGACCAGGGGCCTGGAGCATCGTGGCAAGCTCGACGGCACTCCCGCCGTGTCCGAGTTCGCCCGCACGCTCGAGCGGGTCTGCATCGAGACGGTGGAGGAGGGCAAGATGACCAAGGACCTCGCCATCCTCATCGGCCCGGACCAGCCATGGCAGACCACGCAGGAGTTCCTCGGGTCGATCGACGAGAACCTGCAGCGGGCGATGGCCTAGCACCGCCTATCCCGTTCACTACTGCCCGGCGTCGGTGACGCCGGGCAGTAGTGTGTCGGCACATGAGCGACCTGTGGATGAACATCGCGGTCGTCCTGTTCTTCATCATGCTGGGCGGGTTCTTCGCCGCGGCGGAGCTGGCCCTCGTGTCCCTTCGCGAGTCGCAGGTGCAACGGCTGTCCGAGGAGGGCCGCCGCGGTCGTCGGCTCGCCGTGCTGACTGCCGACCCCAATCGGTTCTTGGCGGCGGGCCAGGTGGCCGTCACCCTTGCCGGCTTCATCTCGGCGGGCTTCGGCGCCTCCCAGATCGCCCCCCAGCTGGCCCCGGTGCTCGTGGGCTGGGGGCTCTCGACCGGGCTGGCCGACGTCGTCGCGTTCATCGTCGTGACGATCGTCATCGCCTACTTCTCGCTCGTCCTCGGCGAGCTCGTCCCCAAGCGCGTGGCGCTGCAACGGGTGGAGCCGGTTGCGCTGGCGGTGGCGGCACCCGTGGACATCATCGCCAAGGCCTTCCGCCCGTTCATCTGGGCGCTCTCGCTGAGCACGAACGCCATCGTGCGGCTGCTCGGCATCGATCCCAACGCCGGGAAGGAGCAGATCAGCGGCGAGGAGCTGCGCGACCTGGTGGCCGGGCACGGGGAGCTCACCATGGAGGAGCGCGAGCTCATCGACGACGTCTTCGCCGCTGGCGACCGGGAATTGCGGGAGGTCATGCTGCCGCGCACCGAGGTCGACTTCCTCGACGCCTCGATGCCTTTGAGCCAGGCCATCCGGGTCGTGATCGACCAGCCGCACAGCCGGTACCCGGTCATCCGTGACTCGGCGGACGATGTCATTGGCTTCGTTCACATCCGCGACATCCTCGCGCCGGACCTGGCCGGTCAGTCGCTGCTGGTCGGCGAACTCGTCCGCGACATCACGGCATTCCCCGGCAGCAAGGAGGTCCTCGGCACGCTGACCGAGATGCGTCGGCTGCGCCAGCACCTCGCGATCGTGCAGGACGAGTACGGCGGCACCGCTGGCATCGTCACGATGGAAGACCTGGTCGAGGAGCTCATCGGTGACATCCAGGACGAGTATGACGTCGAGCAGCCAGAGCACGAGGCGGCCACCTTCGGCACCATGACGGTCGCCGGGCTCATGAACGTCGATGACTTCGCGGAGGAGACCGGCGTCACGCTTCCCGAGGGCCCGTACGAGACCGTTGCCGGCTTCCTGATCAGTCGGCTCGGCCGCGTCCCGCTCCTCGGAGACACGGTGGAGGACGGCGGCCACCGCTTCGAGGTGGTGGAACTGGACGGACGACGGGCCGCGCGCGTGCGGGTGACCCATGTGGTCACCGACGGCGAGAGCGCCCCCGATGGCCACGAGGCCGATGCGACAGAATGACCGCATGACCCCGAACCCTGCGCGGCCCCCCCGCGTGCTGTCCGGCATCCAGCCGACGGCGGACGCCTTCCACCTCGGCAACTACCTGGGTGCGCTGCGCGAGTGGGTCACGCTGCAGGCATCCCATGATGCCTATTACTGCGTCGTCGACCAGCACGCCATAACCGTCGACCATGACCCCGACGTGCTCCGCCGGCGCACCTACGTGTCGTTCGCGCAGTTGCTCGCCCTGGGGATTGATCCCCAGCGGTCCACGGTGTTCGTGCAGAGCCAGGTGCCCGAGCACAGCCAGCTTGCCTGGGTGCTGGAATGCCTCACCGGGTTCGGCGAGGCGGGCCGGATGACGCAGTTCAAGGACAAGTCGCAGAAGGAGGGGGCTGGCCGGGTCACCGTCGGGCTCTACACGTACCCGATCCTGCAGGCCGCAGACATCCTCATCTACCAGGCCGACGCGGTACCCGTGGGGGAGGACCAGCGCCAGCACCTCGAGCTCACCCGTGACCTCGCCCAGCGGTTCAACGCCAAGTTCGGAGACACGCTTACGGTGCCCGAGCCCTTCATCGTCAAGGCCGTGGCGAAGATCGTCGACCTGCAGGACCCCTCGGCCAAGATGAGCAAGTCCAGCCCGGGCGGCTGCGCCTGGCTGCTGGATGACGACAAGGCGCTGGCCAAGAAGATCAAGAGTGCCGTCACGGACTCCGAGCGCGACATCGTCTTCGATCCTGAGCGCAAGCCCGGGGTGAGCAACCTGCTCACCATCCAGCACGCCCTGACCGGGGCGTCCATCGACGCCCTGGTCACCGGCTACGCGGGGCGCGGGTACGGGGACCTGAAGTCGGACACGGCCGAGATCGTGGTCGACGCCGTGCGGCCCATCCGCGAGCGCACATTCGAGCTGCTGGCCGACCCGGCCGAGCTGGCCCGCACGATGGCGGTGGGGTCGCGCAAGGCCCGGGAGACTGCCGCCGGCACCCTCTCAGCCGTGTACCAGCGCGTCGGCTTCGTCCCCCTGGACCCGGCTTGACCGCCGCCCGTCGCGGGCACACCCTGGGCCTGTCGCTCGACATCGCGCCGCCCGCCCGTGAGGTGCTGGAGGAGGCGCGCCTGCGATACGAGCCGACCGCGGGCGACATGCTCCCGCACGTCACCGTGCTGCCGCCGATCGACGTGGACGAGGATGCGTTGCCGGCCGTGCTGGCTCACCTGGAGTCCGTGGCCCGCGCTACAGCGCCATTCACCCTGGCCCTCGCCGGCACCGGCACCTTCCGGCCGGTCTCACCGGTCGTGTTCGTCGCCCTCAGCCAGGGGGGACCGGACTGCACGTCGCTCGAGCGACGCGCGCGGTCCGGCGACATGGCGGTGGAGACCCGATTTCCGTACCACCCCCACGTGACGATCGCGCACGACGTTGCCGGGGCCGTGCTCGACCGCGCCCAGTCCGACCTCGCCGACTTCGAGGCGACTATGCACATGGCGTCGATGGGCCTGTACGAGAACCGCGACGGGCAGTGGGGCCTGCTCCGCGAGTTCGCGTTCGAGGCCTGAGGCGCTAGGACCGGCGGATCCGCCGCCGACGGCTCACCGCGGCGAGGATCGAGGCCGTGACCATGGCGGCCGCCACGATCCCGGCCCCCCACAGGATGGCGTTCGTGCGGCCCCCGGGACCGGGGACGGTGAGGGACGAAGTGGCGTCTGCTCGCGCCGCCGGCGCCGCACTCGTCGCCTTGCTCGCGGCGGTTGCCGCGGCGGGCTGCTGCGGCACGTCTGGAAGGGGATCCACCAGGGTCCCGATGGGCACGACCGCGCCGGTGTTGGCGAAGCCCCAGTCGAGAAGCTTCCTGGCCGCGGACTCGCTGGATTCGCTGATGCCCATGAGTGCGACGATGAGCGTGCGGCCACCTCGCCGGGCGGCTCCCACGTAGGTGCGTCCCGCCTGTGAGGTGAACCCGGTCTTGACCCCGATCATCCCCTTGTACCCGTGCATGAGCAGGCGGTTGGTCGTGTAGATCCGGTGCTTGCCCTTGCCCTTCACGTCGGGGAACTTCCAGGTCACGGCCTTGGCATACCGGGCGAAGTCGGCGCGGGCCAGTCCGGCCCGCGCGATGAGGGCGAGGTCGTAGGCGCTGGAGACCTGGCCAGGGATGTCCAGCCCGCTGGTGTTGCGGGCCACGGTGTCCAGCGCCTGCAACTGTCGGGCCACGTCGTTCATCTGGTTCACGGTCTTGCGGACCCCGCCGTTGGCCTGGGCCACCGCGATCGCCGCATCGTTGGCGCTGGGCAGGAAGACGGCGTACCAGAGGTCGTCTAGTGAGTACTCCTTGCCCGGCCGGAGGCCAACCCGCGCGCCATAGATCCCGGCCGCGCGCTCGGTCGCCACATAGCGGTCCTGCGTCGAGGTACCGGGCAGGGCGGCCAGGGCGGTCAGCATCTTCAGCGTGCTGGCCGGGGCGCGCGGGATGTGCGATCCCTTCTGGGCCAGGACGTCGCCGGTCTCCGCGTCCGCGATGATCCAGGTGGCCGCCCAGACCTCGGGGAGCGGATCCGCCCCTGGCAGCAGCTCGACGGTGCGCCGCGGGCTGGACAGGCGGTCCCCGCCGATCGTCTCGGCGCCGGCAGCAGGAGCGAGCCCGACGAGCAGGAGCCCCAGGGCCCCCGTCACGGCCATCGAGCGCAGGAGTGCGCCAGGGCGTCGCCGCATGCGGTCGAGTGTAGGCACGTCGGTAGGCTCGTCCGCGGATCTCACCCGATGGAGGAACCATGTCGACACTGAGCGCGCCCACTGGCCTGTTGATCGGCGGGGAGTGGGTGCAGACGGAGCGCCGGCTTGCGGTGATGGATCCTGCGACGTTCACGGTGCTGGCGGAGGTCGGTGATGCGTCGGTGGCCGAGGGACTGGATGCCGTGTCGGCGGCGTGGGATGGCTTCCAGTCGTGGTCGGTGACGCCGGCCCGGGTGCGCGCGGAGGTGCTGCGTCGGGCGTTCGAGATCATGTCGTCAGAGCTGGAGACGTGCGCACGGATCATCAGCCTGGAGAACGGCAAGGCGTGGCGGGACGCGATGGGGGAGGCCGCGTACGCGGCGGAGTTCTTCCGCTGGTTCTCCGAGGAGGCTTCACGGATCGAGGGCGGCTTCCGGTACGCGCCGGGGCGGGACAAGACGATCATCACCGACCATCGCCCGATGGGAGTGGCGTTCATGATCACGCCGTGGAACTTCCCTGCGGCGATGGCGACCCGCAAGCTGGCTCCGGCGCTGGCGGCGGGCTGCACGGCAATCCTGAAGCCCGCAAGCGAGACGCCATTGACGGCGTTGTGGGTGGCGGACGTGCTGCAGCGGGCCGGTGCGCCCGCGGGGGTCGTCAACGTGATCACGACCACGCGCACGGGGGATGTGTCCAGTGCGATCCTGGCCGACCGGCGGGTGGCGACGCTGTCGTTCACCGGGTCCACGTTCGTCGGCAAGATGCTGCTGAAGCAGACAGCGGAGCGGGTGCTGCCGTCATCGATGGAGCTGGGTGGCAACGCGCCGTTCGTCGTGTTCGAGGGCGCGGACGTGGACGCGGCCATCAGCGGGGCGATGGTCGCCAAGATGCGCAATGGCGGGGCGGCGTGCACGGCTGCCAACCGGTTCTACGTGCACGAATCGCTGGCGGCGCAGTTCGCCACGAAGCTCGAGACCGCCTTCGCCGCGCTCAAGGTCGGCCCCGGCATCGACCAGGCGAACGACCTCGGCGCCATGGTGTCCGGCAAGGAGCGGGACAAGATCCTCGAGCTGCTGGAAACGGCTGCGGCGGAGGGCCTGGATATCACGCCGGCGTCGACCGCTCCCGCGACCGGAGCATTCATCGCGCCGTACGTGGTGAAGGACGTCCTGCATGGCTCGGCCCTGACGACGAATGAGATCTTCGGTCCCGTCGCGCCGATCGTCTCGTTCGCCACCGAGGACGAGGGCGTTGCCATGGCCAACGACACCGAGTACGGGCTGATCTCCTACGTGTACGCGAAGGACCCCGGCAGCGGGGTCAAGCTCGCCCGGAGGATGGAGTCCGGCATGGTCGCCATCAACCGAGGCCTGGCGTCCGACCCCGCCGCTCCCTTCGGCGGGATGAAGGAGTCCGGCCTGGGCCGCGAAGGCGGCTTCGCCGGCATCCACGAGTTCCTCGAGACCCAGTACTACGCGGTCGACCTCTGACGTCGATGACGGAGTTCCCTGCCGAGCGCGCGATCGAGGAAGCGATCGCTCGGGGTGCGTTCGATGACCTCCCGGGCGCAGGCAAGCCCCTGCACCTGACGGCCAGCTACGACCCCGACTGGTGGGCGAAGAGCCTGCTCCAGCGCGAGGGCATCTCGTCTGGCGCGCTGGTCAGTTCCACGATCGCCCTTCGACGGGAGGCCGACGGCTTTCCCGAGTCGCTCGCGGAGCTAGGCACCGAGGAGGCGGTGCGGGCCGTCCTCGCGGACTTCAACGCTCGGGTGGAAGCGGACTGGCGTCAGCCGGGCATCGGCAAGGGCGCCCCCATCGTCGCCCGACGCGTCGACGTCGAGGAGATGGTGCGGGCGTGGTCGTCGCTCAGACGCGGGTCGGTCGGCACCTGAACTGCCGGAGGTGCCCGCGAGCATGGCGCCGGCCCACGACCCTCCTCCCTCCAGCGAGCGGCAGGCGTTGCTGCTCCCGGGCACGGAATCACCGCGACGACTGCCCACTCGCGGGGGAATACCGGGTCACGCGACGCGGTTGGCGCGGGGGTGCCGAGCATCCCGTCAGTCCTGATCGATCCGCTCCTCGACGTCGCGCTCGCCATGGAGCAGACCCGTCAGGGCAGCAAGACCGGCTATGTCGGCCTTGCTCCCCGGGAGCCTGGCGACTTCACATCGACCGTCGACGTGCCTGCGGGCACATACGAGATCGAGGACGTCGACCTGGGGTCCGACCTGCTGAACGTCGCCCCGCGGGATGCGCTGCCGGCGATCCTGGCCGCTGGCCGGTCGCCGTTGACCCTCGTGGAGGGCGTTTGCGTGCTGCTGGCCCACCCAGGGATCCTGCGGGAGGCCAACGCGTACCAGATGCTCGGCTCGCGCGCGGGCGACAAGCGGATCGCCTCGCTCTGGGTCACCCAGCAGGGCAGGCCTCGGCTGGGGTGGTGCTGGGAGGGTGCTCCGCACCCATGGATGGGCGCTGCCTCGTGCGCCCGCCGAACGCCTAGCGAGAAGAACAGACGCGGGCCTGTCGGCGCCTGAGCTGCTGGGCTCGCTGCGCTCGCTCCTCGCTCAGACGCGGCGGAAGATCAGGGCGCGCTTGACCTCCTGGATCGCCTTGGTGACCTCGATGCCTCGAGGGCAGGCGTCCGTGCAGTTGAAGGTCGTGCGGCACCGCCATACGCCCTCGCGGTCGTTGAGGATCTCCAGCCGCTGCTCGGCCCCGGCATCCCGGCTGTCGAAGATGAACCGGTTGGCCGCGACGATGGCCGCCGGCCCGAAGTACTGACCATCGGTCCAGTAGACGGGGCACGACGTCGTGCAGCAAGCGCACAGGATGCACTTGGTGGTGTCGTCGAACCGGGCGCGGTCCTCGGCTGACTGCAGCCGCTCGCGCGTGGGCTCATGCCCATCCGTGATGAGGAAGGGCAGCACTGCCCGGTAGGCCGCGAAGAACGGCTCCATGTCGACGATGAGGTCCTTCTCGAGCGGCAGGCCCTTGATCGCCTCGACCGTGATTGCCTTGGTGATGTCGAGGTCCTTGACCAGTGTCTTGCATGCCAGCCGATTGCGGCCGTTGATGCGCATGGCGTCGGAGCCGCAGATCCCGTGCCCGCACGAGCGACGGAAGGTGAGCGTGCCGTCGATCTCGCCCTTGATCTTCTCCAGGGCGGTCAGGACGCGGTCCGTCGGGTACAGCGGGACCGTGTACTCCTCCCAGTGCGGCTCCTCGTCGACCTCAGGCAGGTAGCGCCGGATCCGGAAGCTGACGTCGGTCGTGACGGGGGCGGGGGTCACGGGCGCGTCGACAGTGGCAGTCATCAGTACTTGCGCTCCATCGGCTGGTAGCGGGTGATCGTGACGGGCTTGTAGTCGAGTTGCACGGTCTCCTCGGACCCCTCGCCGACTCGGCGGTAGGCCATGGTGTGGCGCATGAAGTTGACGTCGTCGCGGGTCGGGTAGTCCTCGCGGGCGTGACCGCCCCGCGACTCCTTGCGCTCAATGGCTCCGATGACGACCAGTTCCGCGAGGTCGAGCAGGAAGCCCAGCTCGATGGCCTCGAGCAAGTCGGTGTTGTACCGCGTCCCCTTGTCCTGGATGGACACGTTGCGGAAGCGGCGCTTGAGTTCCTGGACGTCGTTGAGCGCCTGCTTGAGGGTGGCCTCCGTGCGGTAGACCTGCGCATTGAGGTCCATCGTCTCCTGCATCTCGCGGCGCAGGACTGATGTGCGCTCCGAGCCGGCGCTCGAGCGGAGCTGCTCGACGAGCGAGATCGTGTACCCCTGCGGGTCCTCGGGCAGGTCGGCGAACTCAGCTGTCTGGGCGTACTCAGCAGCGGCGATGCCGGCCCGCTTGCCGAACACGTTGATGTCGAGCAGCGAGTTGGTGCCGAGGCGGTTGGCTCCGTGCACCGACACGCATGCGCACTCGCCGGCCGCGTACAGGCCGGGCACGACGTGCTCGTTGTCGCGCAGGACCCGGGTGTCGATGTCCGTCGGGATGCCGCCCATGGCGTAGTGCGCAGTGGGGAAGACGGGTACGAGCTCGGTGACGGGGTCGACCCCGAGGTAGGTGCGGGAGAACTCGGTGATGTCGGGCAGCTTGGCCTCGATCTGCTCCTTCGGCAGGTGCGTGAGGTCGAGGTAGACGTAGTCCTTGTTGGGCCCCGCGCCGCGGCCCTCACGGACCTCCAGCACCATTGAGCGGGACACCATGTCGCGCGGGGCAAGGTCCTTGATCGTGGGGGCGTACCGCTCCATGAAACGCTCGCCGGACGCGTTGCGCAGGATGCCGCCCTCGCCTCGGGCCCCCTCGGTGAGCAGGACCCCGAGCCCGGCCAGGCCGGTGGGGTGGAACTGGTAGAACTCCATGTCCTCCAGCGGAAGGCCCTTGCGGTAGATGATGCCCATGCCGTCGCCGGTCAGGGTGTGGGCATTTGAGGTCGTCTTCCAGACCTTGCCGAACCCGCCCGTGGCGAAGATGACCGACTTGGCACGGAACACGTGGATCTCGCCCGTGGCCAGTTCGTACGACACGACACCGGCCGCGACGGGCTGCCCGTCGACCTCGGTCATGATCAGGTCGAGCACGTAGAACTCGTTGTAGAACTCGACGTTCTGCTTGATGCAGTTCTGGTACAGGGTCTGCAGGATCATGTGGCCCGTACGGTCGGCTGCGTAGCAGGCCCGGCGCACGGCGGCCTCGCCGTGGTTGCGGGTGTGCCCGCCGAATCTGCGCTGGTCGATCCGGCCCTCAGGCGTCCGGTTGAAGGGCAGCCCCATCTTCTCCAGGTCGAGGACGGCGTCGATCGCCTCCTTGCACATGACCTCCGCGGCGTCCTGGTCGACCAGGTAGTCGCCGCCCTTGACGGTGTCGAAGGTGTGCCATTCCCAGTTGTCGTCCTCGACGTTGGCAAGCGCGGCGCACATGCCGCCCTGAGCGGCGCCAGTGTGGGAGCGCGTCGGGTAGAGCTTGGTCAGCACGGCGGTGCGGGCGCGCGAGCCGGATTCGAGGGCGGCGCGCATCCCGGCGCCGCCGGCTCCGACGATGACGACGTCGTACGAGTGGGTCTGCATGTGACGCGTCTCCTGGTGAGGCTCAGCCGATGTTCGGGTCGAAGGTGAAGATGACGAGGGTGCCCAGCAGGATGATGAACCCTGCTGCGACGAACAGGATCATCTTCAGCCAGAAGCGCGTCTGGTCGCGCTCTGCGTAGTCGTTGATGATCGTGCGCATGCCATTGGTGCCGTGAAGCATGGCAAGCCACAGCATCATGAGGTCCCACACCTGCCAGAACGGGCTGGACCACCGGCCGGCCACGAAGGCGAAGTTGATGCGCTGCACGCCGCCGTCGAGGATGTTCATGATGAACAGGTGACCGAGGACCAGGAAGACCAGCACGATCCCCGAGACGCGCATGAAGAGCCACGAGTAGAGCTCGTAGTTGCTGCGCTGCCGGGTGCGCGACCGGGGGGCGGGGATGCTCACGGGGCCGGGTTGGCTCGCGGTGCTCATGATGCGCTCCCGAACATGGCCTCGACGGTGTGCTTGAGCATGAAGAACGTCCCGGGGACCATCAGGACCACCCACACAGCGCCGATCGCCCAGGTCATCTGCCGCTGGTAGCGCGGCCCCTTGGCCCAGAAGTCGACGAGGATGATGCGCAGTCCGTTGAGTGCGTGGAAGAGCACCGCGCCGACGAGGCCGACCTCCATGAGGTTGATGATCGGCGTCTTGTAGGTCGCGATGACGGTGTCGTACTCAGCCGGCGAGACCCGTACGAGCGCCGTGTCCAGGACGTGCACGAGGAGGAAGAAGAAGACGCCGACGCCGGTGATCCGGTGCAGGACCCATGTCCACATGCCCTCGCCGCCGCGATAGATGGTGCCAGCAGGCATGGCAGCCACTCGAACCTCCTCCACGGCCTCGGGTGCGCACGCTCGCGCGCACCATGAAGCACTGGTGCACACAGTACCGAGCAGCGCCGCACCCGGCGCGAGGGAGCCGGGCGCTGCCCCCTATGGTCTGAGTCACACGTAATGCCCCGGCAGGGTCGGGGCCCCCGGAGGGACGAGATGGACCCGCTCACCCAGTCAGGACTCCCGTTCGCCCCCCTGTACGGGCCCGACGACCTAGCGGGCTGGGACCCGGCGGAGCACCTAGGCCAGCCCGGGCAGTACCCGTACACCCGCGGCGTCTACCCGACGATGTACACCGGCCGGCCCTGGACGATGCGCCAATACGCCGGCTTCGGGACGGCCGTGGAGTCGAACGAGCGCTACAAGCAACTGCTCGCAGCAGGGACGACGGGGCTGTCGGTCGCCTTCGACCTGCCCACGCAGATGGGCTACGACTCCGACCACCACCTCGCCCACGGCGAGGTCGGCAAGGTGGGCGTTGCCATCGACTCCATCGACGACATGCGCATCCTGTTCGACGGGATCCCGCTCGACCAGGTCTCCACCTCGATGACCATCAACGCGCCGGCTGCGATCCTGCTGCTCCTGTACCTGCTGGTGGCCGAGGAGCAGGGCGTCGCCGCGGCCGACCTGAACGGGACGATCCAGAACGACGTCCTGAAGGAGTACATCGCCCGCGGTACCTATATCTACCCGCCGGCCCAGTCGATCCGGCTGATCACCGACATCTTCACCTACTGCCGCGACGAGATTCCCAAGTGGAACACCATCTCCATCTCGGGCTACCACATGGCCGAGGCCGGAGCGACCCCCGTGCAGGAGGTGGCCTTCACCCTTGCGGATGGCATCGAGTACGTGAAGGCGGCCGTGTCGTCTGGCCAAGACGTCGACGAGTTCGCCCCGCGGCTCGCGTTCTTCTTCGTCTCGCGGACCACCATCCTCGAGGAAGTCGCGAAGTTCCGGGCTGCTCGCCGCATGTGGGCCCGGATCATGAAGGAGCGGTTCGGCGCCAAGGACCCCAAGTCATGGATGCTGCGCTTCCACACCCAGACCGCCGGGGTCCAGCTCACCGCCCAGCAGCCTGAGGTCAACATGGTGCGCGTCGCGGTGCAGGGACTGGCCGCCGCGCTGGGCGGCACGCAGTCCCTCCACACGAACTCCTTCGACGAGGCCATCGCGCTGCCGTCGGAGAAGGCCGCACGGCTGGCCCTGCGCACACAGCAGGTGCTCGCCTACGAGACGGACGTGTGCCAGACAGTCGATCCCTTTGCCGGGTCTTACGTCGTCGAGAGCCTTACGGACGGCATCGACGAGGCCGCCTCGGCCCTGATCGCCCGGATCGACGAGATGGGCGGGGCGGTCGCGGCAATCGAGCAGGGCTTCCAGAAGGCCGAGATCGAGCGATCCGCCTACCAGGTGGCCCTGGAGATCGACGGCGGCCAGCGCACGGTCGTGGCGGTCAACAAGTTCACGACCGACGAGGTCGAGCACTACACGCCGCTGCGGGTGAATCCGGCGATAGAGGCAGAGCAGGGGGAGCGGCTTGCGCGCCTTCGGTCAGAGCGCGACGACGCCACCGTGCGCTCGGCCCTGGAGGCCGTGCGCGAGGCCGCCCGCGGCAGCACCAACCTCCTCTACCCGATGAAGGATGCGTTGAAGGCCCGTGCCACCGTCGGCGAAGTCTCCGATGCCCTGCGCGACGTGTGGGGCCAGTACGTGCCTCGGGACGCCTTCTAGCGAGTCAGGTGGACGTCGCTCCCCGGGGGTCGAGCATGGTCAGCAGGAGCTTGCTGGGCTCCTCGGCGAGGACCGAATGGGGCTCGCGGGCGTCGAGGTAGAGCGCGTCGCCCGGCACGAGCGAGGCTGTCGCGTCGGCCGTGGTGACGGACAGCCGTCCGCTGACCGCCTGGAGCAGGACGGGCATGGCGGCGGTGTGCTCGCTCAGCTCTTCACCGGCGTCGAACGAGAAGAGCACGAGCCTGGCCCCGGGCTCCTTCAGAACCGTGGTCGAGACGGTGCTGCCGGGCGAGACCTCGATGCGTCCGGCAAGGTCGGCGAGATAGTGGCTCATGCGGGGTTCCCTTCGGACGGGTTGCGCAGGATGGTGACCGCGAAGTCCGCGCCGTCGTGCCATGGGCGCACGTCCCAGGTCGCGAACCTCGACTCGACGATGAAGCCGGCCTCGGCTGCGTGCCGGTCGAAGTCAGCCAGGTCGTAGCGGTCGACGTGGAACCCGGTGGCCAGGAATGCATCGGCGCGCAGGTGGGCTCGGATCCGGGCCAGTACCGTCGCTTCGCTCCCGGCCGCGACAAATGCCAGCACGTTGCCCGCGCACACCGCGGCATCGAAGGGCTCGGCAATCCCGACCGCTGGCAGGTCGAGCATGGCGAGGTCCGCCACGACGTAGCTCGGGCCCGGGTGGTCCGCGCGGGCAGCGTCGATGAGCACCGGATCGACGTCGACCCCGACGACCTCGTGGCCGCGCTTGCAGAGCGCCCCCGATGTCCGCCCGGGGCCGCAACCGGCATCGAGGACCCGGCACCTCGGCGGCGCCATGGCGTCGATCAGCCGGGCCTCGCCCTCGAGGTCGGCCCCTTCGGCCGACATGGCTCGGAAGCGCTCCACGTACCACTGCGAATGTCCCTCGCCCGTGTCGGTGAACCATCTCGGCGCCGTTGACATGCCCCCAACCTACGCCGCGGGTCTGGTAGACACTCCGGCGTGACCGACAGCCCCCGCCCGGTTCTGCTCGACTGCGACCCCGGGCACGACGACGCCATCGCGATCATGCTGGCGGTGGCCGACCCGGGCATCGACCTGCTGGCCGTGACGACCGTCGCCGGCAATGTCACCCTCCCGAACACCACCCGCAATGCCCTGCGGGTCCTGGACATGGTGGACCGGCCGGACATCCCGGTGGCGGCCGGCCGGGACCGGCCTCGGGCCCGTGACCTGTCGACCGCGGCCGTCATGCACGGCGAGAGCGGCCTGGCGGGTCCGCTGCCGATCGAGCCGAGCCGGGCGGCGCTCGGCGTGCCCGCGATCGAGCTGATCGAGCAGGTCCTGCGTGATGCCGACGAGCCGGTGACGCTCGTGGCGACCGGCCCGCTGACGAACATGGCCGACGTCGTCGAGCGGCTCCCGCACCTCCACGACCGGATCCGCGAGTTGGTGATCATGGGCGGGGCCGTGGACCTCGGCAACTGGACTCCCGCCGCGGAGTTCAACATCTGGGTGGACCCCGAGGCGGCCGACATCGTGTTCTCGGCAGGCACGGTGCCCGGGGGAGACACGGGGGCGGGCATCGAGTTGACCATGATCGGCCTCGAGGTCACCCACCAGGCCTGGCTGGACGACGCCCACGCGGCGGCCTTCCGGGGCCAGGGCAAGGCTGGCCAGTTCGTCGCCGAGCTCCTGGACCACTTCGTCGGCTTCCACCAGGACCGCTTCGGCTGGCCAGGGGCACCCATCCACGACGCCGTGACGATCGCGCACCTCATCGACCCGCGGCTGGTGCAGACGATGCCCATGAATGTTCAGATCGAAACGCAATCCGCCCTGTGCATGGGCCGTACGGTCGCGGATCGATGGTCCGTCACCGGTCGATCGCCCAACGCTGCCGTCGGTCTCGGCATCGATCGTGATCGTTTCGTAACACTGCTGTTGCAGCGCCTCGGCACGCTTCCCTAGCCGGGCGCGTCCGCAGCCCGGTGAACGGCCGATAACGATATGGCACAACGCTCGCTGGCGTTCACATGCGCGCACCGCAATGGCTAGGGTGGGCGCACGTGCGACTGCCATGACGGCGTCGGGCCATCTATAAGGAGAGACATTGAAGACCAACCTGAAGATCGCCGCGGCGGTCATCGCCGTTTCGGCGATGGCACTTGCCGGGTGTAGCTCAAGCAGCACCACCTCGGAGTCGAGTGCTGCAGAGAGCAGCGCGCCGGCATCGGAGTCGGCTGCGCCGTCCGAGGCCGCATCGTCCGAGGCGCCCTCCGAGGAGCCCGCGGCCATGGTGAAGGCTTGCGAGGTCACTGACGTCGGCGGTGTCGACGACAAGGGCTTCAACCAGAAGGCCTACAAGGGCGTCACCGACGCCGTGGAGCAGCTCGGCGTTGAGGGCCTGGTCCTGGAGTCACAGGCCGAGACCGACTACGCCACCAACATCCAGTCCTTCATCGACCAGGGCTGCAACATCGTGGTGACGGTCGGCTTCCTTCTCGGCGACGCGACCATGGAGGCCGCCAACGCCAACCCCGACACCCCGTTCACGATCGTCGACTACGCATACGGCGAGAACGAGGACGGCACGCCGCAGATTGCGAACAACAACGTGCTCGGCCAGATCTTCAACACCGATGAGGCCGCGTTCCTGGCCGGCTACCTCGCCGCTGGGATGACCAAGACCGGCGTGGTCGGCACCTTCGGCGGAATCAACATCCCGCCGGTGACCATCTTCATGGACGGCTTCTACCGCGGCGTCCAGAAGTTCAACGCCGACAATGGCGCTGAGGTCGAGGTTCTCGGCTGGGATCCGGCCAAGCAGAAGGGCCTGTTCACCGAGAACTTCGAGAGCCTCGACGACGGCCGCACCTTCGCGCAGAACCTGGTCGACGAGGGCGCTGACGTCGTCATGCCCGTAGCCGGTCCGGTCGGCCTGGGCTCTGCCGCCCTGGCCAGCGAGCTCGGTCCCGACAAGCTCATGATCATCGGCGTGGACAGCGACCAGTTCGAGTCCGACACCCAGAACGCGTCGGTCTACCTGACCTCGGTCCTGAAGAACATGGACGTCACCACGTTCAATGCGATCCAGGCCGTGGTCGACGGCACCTTCGAGGGTGGCGTCACGGTCGGCACGCTGGAGAACGGTGGCGTGGGCCTGGCCCCGTACCACGACTTCGACGCGGCCGTTCCGCAGGAGTTGAAGGACCAGATCGAGACCATCAAGGCAGGCATCATCGATGGGTCGATCGACGTCAAGATGTAGTAGCGCACGTTAGACGAGGAGGGGCCCGGTTTCGGGCCCCTCCTCGTCTTTCCTGTGCCAGAGTGAGACCAGCCGGGCCGGCCGTCGCCCCGGCCGCGTGACATACGGAGACCTCGTGGAACTGGAACTGCGCGGCATCACCAAGCGCTTCCCCGGCGTCCTTGCCAACGACGACGTGACCCTCACCGCGAGGTCCGGCAAGGTGCTTGCCCTGATCGGCGAGAACGGTGCCGGCAAGAGCACCCTCATGAACGTCCTGTCCGGGCTGTACAAGCAGGACGCGGGGGAGATCCTCATCGACGGCAAGGTGCAGGACTTCCACGACCCCGGTGACGCCATCAAGGCCGGCATCGGCATGGTGCACCAGCACTTCATGCTCGTGCCGGTGTTCTCGGTGTACGAGAACGTCGTCCTGGGCGTGGAGCCGGTGGTCGGCCCCGGCATCGTGAACCGCAGGAAGGCGCGCGACGAGGTACGCGAGATCTCTCAGAAGTACGGACTGGCGGTGGACCCGGACGCGATGGTCGAGGATCTCCCGGTCGGCATCCAGCAGCGCGTGGAGATCATCAAGGTGCTGCTGCGAGGCGCGAAGATCCTGGTCTTCGACGAGCCCACGGCCGTGCTCACTCCCCAGGAGGTGATCGAGTTCTTCGGCATCGTGGCCGAGCTCAAAGGGCGTGGCGCCACCATCATCTTCATCACGCACAAGCTGAAGGAGGCGCTCGCCATCGCCGACGACATCACCGTCCTGCGGGACGGCAAGGTCGCCGGCCATGCGGACCCGACGACGGCCACCCCGGAGCTGCTCGCCTCGATGATGGTCGGCCGCGACATCGACCTCACCGTCGACAAGGCCGCGGCCGATCCCGGCGAGGACGTGCTGACCCTCACCGGCGTCCATATGGTCGACGACTACGGTCGTGTGCTCCTCAACAGGATCAATCTCACGGTCCGGGCGGGCGAGATCGTCGGGGTGGCGGGCATCCAGGGCAACGGCCAGACCGAACTCGTCGAGGCGATCACGGGCCTGCTCCCGCTGGCTGGGGGCACCGTGGAGTTCCTGGGCAAGGACATCAGCAAGGCCTCGCCGCGGCAGCGCCACGGAGCCGGCATCGCCCACGTCCCGGAGGACCGCAACCACATGGGCATGATCTCCTCATTCACCGTCAGCGAGAACCTGATCCTGGACTCCTACTACCAGGCACCGTTCTCGCGCAGGGGGGTCATGGACGACGATGCCATCCGGGAGTCGGCCGAGGCCCTGGTGGAGTCCTACGACGTGCGCCCGCCGCTGATCGACAACACAGGCGGTGCGCTGTCCGGCGGGAATGCCCAGAAGATGATCGTGGCGCGCGAGTTCTCCCGCGACGTTCCCATGGTCATCTGCGCGCAGCCGACGCGTGGCATCGACGTCGGGTCGATCGAGTACATCCACGAGCAGATCATCCGCAAGCGGGACGAGGGCAAGGCCATCCTCATCGTCTCGACCGAGCTCGACGAGATCTTCGCGCTCTCGGACCGCATCGTCGTGATGTACGACGGGAGGATCGTGGCCGAGATGGCGGCGTCCGAGACGACCCCCACCGAGGTCGGCCTCTACATGGCGGGGAAGGCAGCATGAGCATCACCTCGCCCGACGGAAGCGTCACGATCGAGCCGGATTCCGGCAAAGGCCCCTCCTTCCTCCGGCGCCTCACCACCGCCACCGACTGGAAGACGGGCCTGGTCATCCCCCTGCTGGCGGTGTTCACCGCCCTCGTGATCAGCGGCGCCATCATCATGCTGACCGGGTCCTCGTTCGGCGAGATGCTGGAGGCCTACAAGGCCCTGCTGCAGGGCTCGGTCGGCTCCCTGCGCGCGATCTCGCAGACGCTCACGGAGGCTACTCCGCTGATCTTCACCGGGCTCGCCGTGGCACTCGCGTTCCGTGCCGGCCTGTTCAATATCGGCGGCGAGGGGCAGTTGCTCATGGGCGGCATGCTGGCGGTCCTCGCCGGCTTCACGTTCACGGGCCTGCCGTGGTTCATCCACCTGCCGCTTGCGATCGTGGCTGGGGCGATCGGTGGCGCCATCTGGGGGTTCATCCCCGGCTTCCTCAAGGCGAAGACCGGCGCCCACGAGGTCATCGTCACCATCATGCTGAACTACGTCGCCTACCGGCTCGTTGACTACCTGCTCAAGTCCACGTTGTTCCAGCGTGAAGGGCGCAACGACCCCATTTCGAAGAACATCCAGGACTCCGCCCAGTTGCCGCCGTTGCTGCAGTGGCTGGACCCGGCCGCCACCGTGCACTTCGGCCTGTTCCTCGCCCTCGGTGCTGCCGCCTTCATCTGGTGGCTGCTGTTCCGCACCAACACGGGCTTCGAGTTCCGGGCAGTCGGTGCGAACCCGAGCGCCGCGAGGTACGCCGGCATGTCCGTCACGAAGGTGTACATCCTGGTCATGTCGATCTCCGGGGCGCTGGCCGGCCTCGCCGGCACCGGCCAGGTGCTGGGGCTGCTCGACCGGGCCAGCCCGGGCTTCTCCGCTGGCCTCGGTTTCGACGGGATCGCCGTGGCACTTCTCGGCCGGTCGAACCCCGTGGGCGTGGTCGCCGCGGCCGTTCTCTTCGGCGGGCTGAACGCGGGAGGGCAGTACATGCAGGCGAACGCCGACGTGGGCATCGACCTCATCTCGGTCATCCAGGCCCTCATCATCATCTTCGTGGCGGCTCCGGCACTCATCTCGGCCATCTACCGCGTCAAGTCGGACGCCACGTCCACGCAGATCAGCAAGGGGTGGGGAGCGTGAGCGCGACGTTCGAGCGGCCACCCGTCGCGGCTTACGAGGAGACCGGCAAGCGCACGAAGGCGCTGAACTCCTCGCAGATCCGCCGGGCACAGGTCACCGGTGTCGTGATGCTGCTCCTGGCCGCGGCGGTCGTGGTGCTCTTCATTCCG
The DNA here is from genome assembly GCA_030681835.1 of Actinomycetota bacterium. GTDB lineage: Bacteria > Actinomycetota > Actinomycetes > S36-B12 > S36-B12 > UBA10649. The sequence goes on along the minus strand of JAUXRN010000124.1, from coordinate 8,102 downwards.
AACGTCGAGGGCGTGGCGACATTCGGACTGAGCCTCCCGTCCGAGACGATCCAGCTCGACCCGCTCGAGGTGCCGGTCCAGCCGGCGCTGTGGCTGCTCACCTTGCTGCTCGCCTTCCTCGGAGCCACCCAGTTCTACCGGGGCTTCCAGCGGCGCTCCACCCTCATCCTCGGCATCTCGTTCGGGCTTTTCACCGTCGCGATGATGGTGTGGGCGACCGCCGGCCAGGAGTTCAACCTCGAGAGCATGCTCGTGGCCACGGTCTCGCGCTGCACGCCGATCGCTCTCGGTGCCCTGAGCGGCATCCTGTGCGAGCGGTCTGGCGTGGTGAACATCGGCATCGAGGGCATGCTGCTCGGCGGCGCTTTCACCGGCGTCGTCATGGGGTCGCTGCTCGGCGGCTGGGTGGGCCTGCTGTCGGCGACCATCACGGGCGGCATCCTCGCCCTGCTGCTCGCCGTGCTGGCGGTCAGCTTCAAGGTCGACCAGATCATCATCGGCGTCGTGATCAACATCCTCGTGCTGGGACTGACGTCGTTCCTCACGTCCCAGTTGCTGATCGACAACCCGCAGTGGAACGACGCGCCCATCTTCCCGTCCATCGCGATCCCGCTGCTGTCGTCCATCCCCATCATCGGGCAGATGTTCTTCAACCAGACGATCATCGTCTACGGCATGTTCGTCCTCATCGGGGTCGTGACGTTCCTCCTGTTCCGCACCCGATGGGGCCTCCGCACCCGATCCGTCGGCGAGAACCCGAGGGCTGCCGACAGCCTGGGGGTCGGGGTCGCCAGGGTGCGGTACGTGGCGGTGATCTTCGGCGGCATGGTCGGCGGCTTCGCGGGCGCCTGGTTCACGCTCGGCACGGTGGGCCGGTTCGACGAGGGGATGACGGCAGGCACCGGCTTCATCGGCCTGGCCGCCATGATCTTCGGCGCCTGGAACCCGATCGGGGCCCTGGGAGCGGCGCTGATCTTCGGCTTCTCTGAATCCCTCGAGCAGAAGTTCGCCCTCCTCGACACGCCGATCCCCACGGAGATCCTCGCCATGGCGCCGTACCTGGTGACCATCGTCGTGGTCGCCGGTCTCGTCGGCCGGGCCCGACCGCCGGCCGCCGACGGCGTGCCGTACGACAAGGAATGAATTCCGTGCCGGCCGAGCAGGTCGACTGGGCGGGCCTCAACGCCGCCGCCGTCGACGTCATGCACCATGCCTACGCCCCCTACTCGCGCTTCAAGGTCGGCGTGGCCGGATTGATGGACGACGGCAGGATCGTCGTCGGCTGCAACGTCGAGAACGCCTGCTACGGCGTGGGCCTGTGCGCCGAGTGCGGCATGGTGTCCAGCATCCACGCGAGCGGCGGGGGCAGCCTGGTCGCGGTTGCGTGCGTCGACCAGCACGGTCAGCCGCTCATGCCCTGCGGCCGATGCCGGCAACTGCTGTGGGAGAACGGCCGTCCCGGGACCGTGATCGCGACTCCCGAGGGGATCCGCACGCTGGCCGAGATCTTGCCCCAGGCGTTCGGCCCCCGGGACCTGGTCGACCGCGCAGAGGATCGTCATGGTTGAGCCCTTCGCGGCCGTCGACGTCATCAAGGCCAAGCGGGACCGGCACGAGCTCACCGGCGCGCAGATCGACTGGGTCGTTCGTGCCTACACGCGCGGGGTCGTCGCCGACGAGCAGATGGCGGCCCTGGCCATGGCAATCCTGCTCAACGGCATGACCAACGACGAGATCGTCCGCTGGACCACCGCCATGATCGACACCGGCGTGCGGATGGACTTCAGCAGCCTGCCCCGGCCCACGGTCGACAAGCACTCGACTGGGGGCGTGGGCGACAAGATCACGCTGCCCTTGGTGCCGATCGTGGCTGCGTGCGGCGCCGCGGTGCCCCAGCTCAGCGGGCGAGGCCTGGGCCACACCGGTGGCACGCTCGACAAGCTCGAGTCCATCCCGGGCTGGCGGGCGTCGCTCAGCAACGACGAGATGATGGAAGTCCTGCGCGAAACCGGTGGGGTGATCTGCGCCGCTGGAGATGGGCTGGCACCTGCTGATCGCAAGCTCTACGCGTTGCGCGACGTGACCGGCACTGTCGAGGCCATCCCGCTCATCGCGAGCAGCATCATGAGCAAGAAGATCGCCGAGGGGGCGGGTGGCCTGGTTCTCGACGTCAAGACCGGCTCGGGTGCCTTCATGAGCGACCCGGCCAAGGCCAGGGAACTGGCCGAGACCATGGTGCGTCTCGGAAAGGACGCGGGCGTCACGACCAGGGCCCTGATCACGGCAATGGACGTCCCCCTCGGACTGGCGGTTGGCAACGCTGTCGAGGTCGCCGAATCGGTCGAGGTGCTGGCGGGGGGAGGCCCGGCCGACGTCGTCGAACTGACGCTCTTGCTGGCCCGGGAGATGCTCGACCTCGCCGGCATCACAGGCATCGACCCGGCCTCCACGCTCTCCGACGGCTCTGCCATGGACGTCTGGCGCCGGATGATCGCGGCGCAGGGCGGCGACCCGGATGCGCCGCTTCCGGCAGCACGGGAATCGGACGTGATCCGGGCGGAGACCGGTGGTGTCGTGACCCGCATGGATGCCATGGGCATCGGTGTCGCTGCGTGGCGTCTCGGGGCAGGCCGGGCCCGCAAGGAGGACGCGGTCGTCGCCGGGGCCGGCGTCCTCCTCCACGCCAAGCCGGGCGATCACGTGTCCGTGGGCGACCCGCTGCTCACGCTCCTGGCGGACGAGCCGGCGCGCTTCGCCCTCGCGCGCGAGGCCCTCGACGGCGCCGTCGAGGTCGGGCCGGCGGGCACTACGATTGAGCGGCTTCCGCTGGTCATCGGCCGCGTCGACTGAGAGGTGCACGACATGAGCGAGCACGCCACCAAGGGGCACCCGGTCGGGGCATTCATCCTGCTGGCGATCATCTGCCTGCTTGCCGCCTGGGGCTTCGGGCTGATGAACGGCGGCGACATCCGGCTCGGCGCCGCTGGGGCTGCCTTGCTCTTCCTCTTCGGCACCTACGTGATCGTGGCACTGGGGCCAGACGGCGACGATGCCTGAACTCATCCCCGCCCCCGCCATCATCCCGGTCCCCGGGGGGAAGGTGATCGAGGAGTACGCCGGTCATGCCTCCAGCGGAGACGACTCCGTGTCGGTGGCACACATGATTGCCCCCGCGGGGTGGGAGGAGCCCGCCCAGGAGCCGCAGTTCGACGAGGTCACCGTCGTCCTCGACGGGTCGATAGACGTCGAGCATGACGACGGCGTCCTGCATGTTCGCGCCGGCCAGGCCGTCATCACCCGGGCAGGGGAGCGCATCCGGTACACGACCCGCGAGGGCGCCCGGTATGTCGCCGTCTGTGTCCCGGCCTTCCACGGAGAACTGGTGAATCGCGACGGGGACGACGACTACGGAGACGGGGAGTAGGCCTAGCTCGTCGAGGTCACAGCCGACAGGACGGTCACGGCGACGACGATCACCGCGACTCCCGTGATCTGCATCCGGCCCAGTCGCTCCTTGAACAGCACGTAGGCCATGACGGCAGCGATGGGCGCGAACTGCGACGCCAGCACGGACGTCACGGCCACTTGGTACTGCGCCCCGATGGCGAAGAGCAGGAAGCCGATGACCTCCGCGAACCCCATGCCGGCGACCAGTGGCGCGGTCACCCTGGTGAGGTGCAGCCGCCGCATGAGCAGCAGCGGCAGGGCGAGGGCCACGACTCCGACCAGCCTGGCGGGCAGCAGCACCCACGAGATGGGCAGTTCCGCACTGAGGTGCCCGACGGCGAAGAGGGACACGCCGAAGACGAGCGCGCCACCCACCGAGAGCAGCACGGCGAGCACGGGACGCTCGTGGGCCAGCGGTTCGGGGTCCGGGGCGATCCCGGCGATGACGACGCCGACGACCATGGCCATGAGCAGGAAGGCAACCACCGGCGCGATGCTCTCGCCGAGGAAGGCGGCGATGACCGCGGCCAGCGCTCCCTCCGTCGCGAGGATCGGGGTGATGACGCCGACCTTGCCCACCCGGAACGCGAGCGCTGCGCAGACCAGGCCGGTGACGTTGCCGATGCCGGCGGCTGCCATCCACGCGATGTCGTCGCTGCCCAGGTCGTCGGGAACGCCGGCGAGGAGCACGAAGGGGAGGGTGATGACCAGCCCGATGGTCATGGTCCACGCCACCACGGACCACGAGTCGATGATCTTCACGGCCCGTGATGACAGCAGCGAACTCGTGGCGAAGAGAATCGCCGTGCCGAGGCCGCAGATGATGCTGATCACCGACTGACCCTACTGACGCACCCGTGGTGCGGCAGGATGGCCCCGTGGCCAAGCAGACTGTGATCGTCGACGACCTGACCGGCGAGCCGGGTGCCCGTACACGCACCCTGCGCTTCGACGGGATCGAGTACGAGATTGACCTGACCGAGGCGTCCTTCGCCGACCTCCGGTCAGCCCTCAAGCCGTACCTTCGCGCCGCTCGTGCCGTCAGTGGTGCCCCCGAGTCCCGTCGCGGCAGCCGGCGCAAGGCCGGGGCTGGTCCGGCAACGGGCGACAGCGCGGCCATCCGCGCGTGGGCACGGGCCAACGGAGTCGCCGTCACTGACCGCGGGCGCGTGGCGCCGGCCGTGCGCGAGGTCTGGCTGGCCGCCGGCGCACCCCGCTAGTCCGCGCCTGCTGCGACCCCGCCAACCGCGCCGACATACGGGTAGGTTCACCTCATGTTCCTTGATGCCGGCACGATCACGCCCGTGCCCGCCGACCTCGTCCGGCGGGCGCCCAAGGTCCTCCTGCACGACCACCTCGATGGTGGACTGCGCCCGCAGACGGTGGTGGACCTGGCTGCCGAGACCGGATACCCGGACCTGCCCGAGCAGGATGCCGACGCGCTGGCCCGGTGGTTCGCCGCGGCCGCGTTCTCAGGGTCGCTGGAGCGCTACCTGGAGACCTTCAAGCACACCGTGGGGGTGACCCAGACCGCGGAGGCGCTGCGGCGGGTGGCCCGCGAGTGCGCGGAGGACTTGGCCGCCGACGGCGTGGTCTACGCAGAAGTGCGGTACGCCCCGGAACTGCACCTGGAGAAGGGCCTGGAGGTGCACCAGGTCGTGGAAGCTGTGCTTGCCGGATTTGCCGAGGGTCAGCGCAGCGCCGTAGCGGCCGGCCATCGCATCCGGGTCGGTGTCCTGCTGACGGCCATGCGGACGGCCACCCACTCGCGCCAGATCGCCGAGCTCGCCGTGGACTACCGGGACGCAGGCGTGGTCGGCTTCGACATCGCGGGGGCCGAGGCGGGCTTCCCGCCCACCCGGCACCTTGACGCGTTCGAGTACCTGCGGCGGGAGAATGCGCACTTCACGATCCACGCGGGCGAGGCATTCGGGCTGCCGTCGATCTGGGAGGCTCTGCAGTGGTGCGGGGCCGATCGGCTCGGCCACGGCGTGCGGATCGTCGATGACATCGAGATCGGGCCTGACGGGGAGCCGCACCTAGGCCGTCTTGCCGCGTACGTGCGTGACCGCCGGATCCCGTTGGAGATGTGCCCGTCGTCCAACGTGCAGACCGGGGCAGCCGAGAGCATCGAGCGGCACCCGATCGGGCTGCTCCGACGGCTCGGCTTCCGCGTGACCGTCAACACCGACAACCGGCTCATGTCCGGGACTTCGATGAGCAAGGAGTTCGAATTGCTCAACGAGGCATTCGGCTACGGACTCAACGACATGCAGTGGTTCACGATCAACGCCATGAAGAGCTCGTTCCTGCCGTTCGACGAGCGGCTGTCCATCATCAACGACCAGATCAAGCCGCAGTACTCCGCCCTGCGAGCAGTCCTCGCCGAGCGGCTCACCGAGAGGAGCTGACATGGCATTGCTCGACGTGGTCGAGACAGGGCAGGAGCGGGTGAACGAGCTGCGGACCGAGCTCGACCGAGCCCGCGCCGCCCTCGACCGCACGGATGCGGTCCTCGCCGTGGCGGACGGCACCCTCGAGCGGGCCGAGGCAGCGATCGTGTCCAGCCGCCGGTGGGGCCCGATCCTTGCGGTGGCCCTCGGCGTGGCGGTCGTGGGTGCGGTGGCCTTCATCGTGATCCGGCGGCGCAGCCAGCGCGAGGCGGCCGACGGCCTCGACGCCTAGCCCCGCCCAGCCCCGCCCAGCCCCGCCCAGCCCTGGCACCCCGCCGACCTTGAGGTTGGCGCGGCTTCCGCCGCCGTCTGGGCACGCCAACCTCAAGGTCGCGAAGGGATCTGGACCGTGGTCCAGTTGGTCACCGTGCGAAAGCCCATGCGTTCGTAGGCGAGCGCTGCGTCGTTTCCGTGGGTCACGGCGAGGGTCAGCGAGGGCAGCCCGTCCTGCGCCAACTGGTGCATGGCCCGGGCGATGAGCCGGGTGCCCAGGCCGCTCCTGCGCAGCGCGGGGTCGCGCCAGATGTCGGCAATCCAGGCGCCGCCCCAGGGCGGAGGGTCCGGACGGATGTTGACCATGATCCCGGCGACGACGTGCCCCGACGGGTCAGCCACCACGCATGCCGACCGGTGCAGCACCCCCATGTCGGAGCCGTCCACCAGTCGCATGAAGAATTCGATCGACTCAGTCTCGCCGATGGCGAGGTGGTCGGGGTGGCCGGGCGGGAAGGCTGCGTGCCAGCTGGGCAGGATCGGCCGCCAGTCGTCGGGGTCGCGTCCCAGGGGAACCGGGCGCGGGACGAACGGCGTCACGCTCGGCTCGTCGGCGCCCGCCGGGCTCAGGGGCAGGCGCATGACCTGGGCACGACGCTGGACCTCGGCTCCGGCGGCCACCAGCGCGTCAGCGAGCTCGTCGTCGCCGGTGCTGAGCCGCCAGCCGCCCAGATCGTTGATGGCCGCGGCAGCCGCATCGTCGGCCGTGCGGCCGGGGCAGACGCTGGCACGGTCGGCCTTCGGCATGCCGCCATCGTCCGGTCGCTTCTTCGCCCTGCGATACGCCAGGACCTTCCCCTCGGCGTCGGCCAGCGACTCCGCGTCGATGGCCTAGACGCCCAGCGGGTGCCAGACGGTCTTCGTCTCGAGCACCCCCCTGAGCCGGGAGAGCGACGGCGTGGAATACCAGTCGGGTCGCTCCGGGCGCCGCACTCGCTTGACGGTTCCGGCGGCATCTCGCTCGAGGATCGCGGCGAGCTCGGGGTCCTCGATCCCGGTGAGGTCGAGCGCATTCACGTCGGCGTGGCTGGCCAGCCACGGCATGGACTCGGCCGGGTCTCCGGTCAGCACATTGATCGTGCCGGCCGGGACGTCGGACGTGGCGAGGACCTCGGTCAGGGTGATTGCCGGCAGCGGCCGGTTGTGGCTAGCGATCACCACGGCAGCGTTTCCGGCGGCGACGATGGGCGCGACGACGCTCACCAGACCCAGCAGGCTGGAGTCCTGCGGAGCGGACGCGGCGACGACTCCGGTCGGCTCGGGAAGGGAGAAGTTGAAGTACGGGCCGGCGACCGGGTTTGCTGATCCCAGCGCCTGGGCCAGCTTGTCCGTCCAGCCCGCGTACCAGACCCAGCGGTCGATGGCCGCGTCGACCTGCGCCTGGGCGTCCTGCGCGGCACACCCCTCGGCCGCCTGCACGTCCGCGGCGAACTGCCCGCGCCGGCCCTCCATGACCTCCGCGACCCGGTACAGCACCTGGCCGCGGTTGTACGCGGTCGCCGCGGACCACGCGATGAAGCCCTTCCGGGCGGCGAGCACGGCATCGCGGGCGTCCTTGCGGGAGGCCTTTGCCGCGTTGGCCAGGAACGTGCCGTCGGCGGCTGCGACCTCGTAACTGCGGCCCGACTCGCTCCGCGGAAACGCACCACCGATGAACAGCTTGTAGGTCTTGCGGACCTCGATGCGCTCGCTCATGATGCCGCCTCCGCATCGAGGTAGGCCCCGAGGCCCTGGATGCCGCCCTCCCGGCCGAAGCCGGACTCCTTGTAGCCGCCGAACGGGCTGGCCGGGTCGAATCGGTTGAACGTGTTGGCCCAGACCACGCCGGCCCGCAGCCGGTTGGCCATGGACAGGATGCGCGAGCCCTTGTCGGTCCACACGCCGGCGGAGAGGCCGAACGGCGTGTTGTTGGCCTTCTCGACCGCCTCC
>JAUXRN010000119.1 GCA_030681835.1 Actinomycetota bacterium | reverse complement strand
AGCGGTCATGGTTGTACACTACAACCAGTATGCTTGCAGGATGCAACCGGTAACAGTGGATCTCGTTGTCGCCGGACGAGTCGGGTCGGCGTGGCGTGACCTGCGACGGGTGGCGTCGACTCCGGCGGTCCGGGCGTCGGTATACGACCCCGCCGCCCCTCTCGACCCCGGCCAAGCCGACGCCCTCGATGCCGTCGTGACCCACGGACCCTGTCGGATGAGTGAGGTCGCTCGCGGGCTGCGCGTCGATCGCTCTACGGCGACACGGGCGATCGACCGCCTCGAAGCGGCCGGTTTCGTGGCCCGCCGGGTGGACCCGAACGACGCCCGAGGCGTGGTCGTGGCGGCTACCGCGGCAGGACGAGCGCTGCTCAACCGTGTGCGGAACCGCTCTACCGTCATGCTGGCCGAGGTGCTAGCCACCTTCTCGGCGGAGGATCGTGAACGCTTGGCAGAGCTCATGGAGCGTCTCGTCGCGGGGCTCGACGACCAGCGCTCGCCCGCCGGCTGAGGTCCCGGCAAAAGAAACTTCGCCGAACCCGTCACGACATATCGACCCAAAACGTGTCTTATGTCGACTCCCGCCGGTCCGGCATCGGGCGCCACGTGTATGGTCGGCGGCCGACAGCGAGTTGAGACGTTGGAGGGGGCATCTCTTGTCAAGGCGGCTGGGGTTTAGGAACGCGCTTCTGCGCTCGGACTTGTCGCGCAACCGCTGGCTGCTCGGCGCGTTAGGCGCCCTCGCGTACTTCGCGCTTCTCAACACCTTCTTCACCGCCCGACCGGGCATCATCGTCCAAGGGACGGTCATCGGCGGTCTGACCGCACTGATCGCTTTCGGTATCGCCCTGATCTATCGAGCGAACCGGATCGTGAGCTTTGCCCAAGGCGACCTTGGCGCGGCGCCCGCGGCGCTCACGGTCCTTCTGATCGTCGGCCCCGGCTGGCCGTTCCCGGTCGCGCTGGCCGTCGGCCTCGTCGTCGCGGCGCTTCTCGGTGCGTTGGTCGAACGTGTGATCGTGCGGCGCTTCGCCAAGGCGCCACGACTCATTCTGACCGTCGCGACAATCGGTCTTTCCCAAGTTCTCGCGGGCCTGGGACTAGTTCTGCCACGGTTCTTCAACTTCACGACGCCGCCCCAGGACTACCCCTCTCCACTGAACCTGCACTTCACCATCGACCCGATCACCTTCGAGGGCGCCGACGTGCTCGCGATCCTGGCCGTCCCGGCCGCCATCATCGCGTTGACGTGGCTGCTGCGGTCGACCGACGTTGGCATGGCCATTCGTGCCAGTGCGGAGAGCGCGGATCGTGCGGCGATGCTCGGCGTGCCGGTCGACCGGGTCCGGATGCTGGTGTGGGTCATCGCCGCCGTGCTCGCCACGATCGCCATGGTCCTGAGGGCGGGCATCATCGGCCTTCCGATCGGCAGCGTGCTTGGCCCCGCCATCCTCGTACGCGCCCTCGCCGCGGCGGTGATCGGACGGATGGAGAACCTCAGGACGATCTTCGTCGCGTCGGTCGCGATCGGGATCCTGGAGTCGGCCGTCGTGTTCGAGCGCAACTCGAGCCTGCTCGTGGCACCCATCGTGTTCGTGGCCGTGCTCGGCGCGTTGGCGTTCCAACACCGCGATCGCCTCACGAGATTCGTCGAGGCATCGAGTTGGCGCACGATCACCGAGGTACGCCCCATCCCCAGCGAGTTGGCCGGACTGCCGGAAGTCCGCTGGGGCTCCCGCGCTCTGCGTTGGGGTTTCGTCGCCCTATTGCTCGCGCTCCCGGTCGTGCTCAAGGAAGGCGATACGGCCCGCGCCGCCACCACAATCATCTTCGGCATCGTCGCGGTCTCGCTGGTGGTGCTTACCGGATGGTCGGGCCAGGTGAGTCTCGGGCAGGTCGCATTCATGGGAGTCGGAGCCGCGGTCGCCGGCTGGCTCACAAGCGTCGCCGGAGTTGACTTGTCCTTGGCAATGCTGCTGGCCGGGGGAGCCGGCGCGGCCGTGGCCACAGTCGTGGGCATCCCGGCGCTACGCGTGAGGGGCCTCCTCCTCGCCGTCGTCACCCTCTCGCTCGCCCTGGCCATGTCGACCTTCGGCCTGAACCGGACCTACGTCGGTTGGTTGCCGGAAGGCCGCATCGCCCGGAACCCGCTTTTCGGCCGCATCGTCATCGAGTCCGAGACCCGCTATTACTACCTCTGCGTCGCGGTGCTGCTGGTCGTGCTCGTGATGGTGTCGGCACTTCGCAAGAGCAGGACCGGGCGGGTGCTGATCGCTACCCGGGAGAACGAGCGTTCCGCGCAGTCATACGGTGTCAGCGCGACGCGGGCCAAGCTGACCGCCTTCGCGCTTTCCGGCTTCCTCGCCGCCGTCGCCGGTGCGCTGTTCGTCCATCAGCAACAAAGCCTCGGCGTAAGTGCATACGCTCCGGAGCAAAGCCTCCAGGCCTTCACCACCGTCGTCATCGGTGGCCTGGCGTCGCTTCCGGGGGCCCTCTTGGGCACCGTCTACGTCGAAGCAACGACGTGGTTCCAACCTTGGCTACCCCGCGACATTCGGCCCCTCCTCAGCTTCCTCGGTACCGGCGTCGGCCTGCTCGTCGTGCTCATGGTCCTGCCCGGTGGGCTCGGCTCGCTCTTGTACCGCGTGCGTGACAGCCTGCTGCGCGCCGTCGCCGCCCGTCGCGGCATCGTGGTGCCGAGCCTGAATCGCGACGCCGCTCCCGTCTCCACCGACGATCACGACGCGCCCACCGTTAGGGCCGAGCGCACCCCGCCCATGCCGGCGATCGACGATGCGCTTCTGTCGGTCAGAGGCCTCGAGGGAGGCTACGACGGTGTGCAGATCCTGTTCGGAATCGATCTCGATGTGCGGCCGGGCGAGGTCGTAGCCCTCCTCGGCACCAACGGCGCAGGCAAATCAACACTCTTGCGCGCCGTCTCCGGCCTGCTACACGCCGACCACGGAACCGTCACCTTCGACGGCGACACCATCTCAGGGCGGACACCGCAGCAGATCGTGCGTTCCGGTCTCGTCCAGGTGCCCGGCGGTCAGGGGGTATTCCCGTCACTCAGCGTCGGCGAACACCTCAAGATCGCAGGCTGGCTCCGCCGCCGGGATCGATCGGGTCTCGAGAACGCGATCGAGTCCGCACTCAGCACGTTCCCCGAACTCCAAGGCCGGCTGGCTCTTCCCGCCGGCAGCCTCAGCGGCGGCGAGCAGCAGATGTTGACGCTGTCGATGGCGCTCATCAGCGAACCCAAGCTGCTACTCATCGACGAGCTGAGCCTCGGCCTCGCTCCGGTGATTGTCGAACGTTTGGTGCGAGTGGTCCGACAAATCAGCGCCACCGGGGTGGCGATCGTCGTCGTCGAACAGTCGGTGAACGTGGCCCTCACCCTGGCGGAGCGGGCCTACTTCATGGAGAAAGGCGAGGTCCGCTTCAGCGGTCCCACGCAGGACCTGCTTGCCCAGCCGGAGATCCTGCGGTCGGTGTTCCTCGAAGGAGTGTCGAGCCAAAAGCGCCAAAAGCGCCCGGCGGCACCCGCCCGGCCCGACCGGCCTTCACCCACGACGAACGGCGCGGAGGGCGGCGCCGAGCCCGCGCTCGAAGCTCGGGGCCTCACCGTTTCCTTTGGCGGAGTCAGAGCGGTATCCGACGTGGACCTGCTTGTCGGCCCCGGTGAGATCGTCGGCATAATCGGTCCAAACGGCGCAGGTAA
>JAUXRN010000105.1 GCA_030681835.1 Actinomycetota bacterium | reverse complement strand
GCCGACGAGCTGGCCGCCGTGCTCGACAATCGCGCCGAGGCCCAGCGGCGCGCCCGGGCGGCCCGCCGCGAGGTGCGCGAGCGCTACGGCTGGCCCGCCATCGCGGCAGAGACCGATCGCGCTTATGCTGCGGCCTCGGTGGCCACGGCAGCGACGCATGCGCGCCCTGCCTACGTCCCTCGGGGCGGCAACCTGCTCCACTCGGACGCCCGGTGATCCCGGACGGCCGAGGAGGGCACGATCGGCTATATTACTGGCCAGTAACTACGGCGCTGCCGGCCTCGGGAGGGTGAGCTCGTGAAGATCGCTGTGTGCGTGAAGCAGGTGCCGGATACGTGGGCGGAGAAGGCGTTGCGGGCGGGGGATTCGACGCTGGACCGGGCGTCGGCCGATGGGGTGATGAACGAGCTCGACGAGTACGCGGTCGAGGAGGCGCTGCGGCTGGCGGAGGCGCATGGCGGCGAGGTCACGGTGGTGAGCATGGGCCCGGACCGCGCGGCGGAGACCGTCCGCAAGGCATTGAGCATGGGCGTGGACGCGGGCGTGCACCTGGTCGACGACGCGCTGGCCGGCTCGGATGCGGTAGCGACGAGCTACGCGCTGGCGCAGGTGCTGGGCGCCCGGGGGTTCGACCTGGTGGTGTTCGGGTCGGAGTCGACGGATGCGCGGATGAGCGTGGTGCCGGCGATGGTGGCGGAGCGGCTGGGCTGGGCGCAGTTGACGTTCGCGCAGAAGGTCGACGTGACCGGTGGCACGGTGACGATCCAGCGGGTCAGCGAGTCCGGCTTCGACACGGTGGAGGCGTCGGTGCCCGCGGTGGTCAGCGTGGTCGAGAAGATCAACGAGCCGAGGTACCCGTCGTTCAAGGGGATCATGGCGGCGAAGAAGAAGCCGGTGGAGACCTTGTCGGTCGCGGATGCCGGGCTGGATGCGTCGCAGGTCGGGCTGGCCGCGGCGTGGTCGCGGGTGGACTCGTTCGCGGCGCGCCCGCCGAAGGCGGCCGGGGTGGTCGTGGTCGACGAGGGCGACGGCGGCGTGAAGGCCGCGGCGTTCCTGGCCGAGCAGAAGTTCATCTAGAGGGCCGATTTGTCATGCGTGTGAAGAGAGTGGGTAGTCATGGGTGAGGTCCTGGTCCTGGTCGAGCAGTCCGGCGGCGTGGTGAAGAAGGTGACCACTGAGCTGCTGACGCTGGCCCGTTCGCTGGGCGAGGCGTCGGCGGTGTGGGCGGGGCCTGGCCTGGGTGACGATGCGCTCGCGGTGCTGGGGGAGTACGGGGCGGCCACGGTGTACGTCGCCGGCGATGCCGCGCTGGCCGACCACCCCGTCGCCCCCGTCGCGGAGCTGCTCGCCCAGCTCGTGGCCGAGAAGTCCCCCGCCGCGGTCCTGGTCGCCTCGACCGCCGACGGCAAGGAGGCCGCTGGCCGGCTGGCCGTGCGGACCGGGTCGGGCATCATCACCGACGCGGTCGGCGTCGCCCCCGGCCCGGCGTGCACCCAGTCGGTGTTCGGCGGGTCGACCGTCGTGACCTCCTCGGTCACCCGCGGCACCCCGATCATCACCGTGCGCCCCAACTCCATCGCCCCCGAGGCTGCCCCGGCGTCGCCGGCCCGCGTCGAGGTGACCGTCGCGCTGTCCGATGCCGCGACCAAGGCCACCGTCACCGGCCGCACCGCCGCCACCAAGGGCGGCCGCCCCGAGCTGACCGAGGCCGCCATCGTCGTGTCCGGCGGCCGCGGGGTCGGGGGGGCGGAGGGGTTCGCCGTCATCGAGGCCCTCGCCGACGCCCTCGGCGCCGCGGTCGGCGCCTCCCGTGCGGCCACTGACGCCGGCTGGTACCCCCACCAGTACCAGGTCGGGCAGACCGGCAAGACCGTCTCCCCCCAGCTGTACATCGCCAATGGCATCTCCGGTGCCATCCAGCACCGGGCCGGAATGCAGACCTCCAAGACCATCGTCGTGGTCAACAAGGACGCCGAGGCCCCCATCTTCGAGCTCGCCGACTTCGGCGTCGTCGGGGACCTCTTCCAGGTCGTCCCCCAGCTGACTGACGAGATCGCCAAGCGCGCACAGTGAGGCCCGCCTTGCTCTGCTGACTACGATCGCCCTCGTGGCGGACCGCGCGTACCTCGACCATGCGGCGACGACGCCGATGCTGGCCGAGGCACGCGCGGCGTGGGTCGCCCAGTCCATGCGCGTCGGCAATCCCTCGTCCCTGCACACGGCGGGGCGCGCCGCCCGTCGCGTCGTGGAGGAATCCCGCGAGGCCATCGCCGCTGACCTGCGCTGCCGCCCGAGTTCGGTCGTCTTCACGGCGGGCGGTACCGAGGCGGACAACCTCGCTGTCAAGGGCCTCTTCTGGGGCCGTCGCGACGCGATCGGTGCGCGCCGGGTCCTGGCCTCATCGATCGAGCACCATGCCGTACTCGACCCGGTCCAGTGGCTCGCCGATCATCAGCAGGCCGACGTTGCCTGGCTGTCGGTGGACGAGCAGGGCCGCATCGACCTGGCGGGCCTGGCATCGGAGCTGGCCGAGCCGTCGGGTGTCGCCCTGTGCACGGTCATGTGGGCCAACAACGAGATCGGCACGGTGCAGCCGGTTGCCCGCATCGCCGAGATGTGTCGGGCGGCCGGCGTGCCATTCCATACCGATGCCGTTCAGGTCCTGGGGTTCCTGCCGATGGACCTGACGGCCGTCGGCGCCGACGCGGTGACCGTGAGCAGCCACAAGATCGGCGGGCCCTTCGGGGTAGGCGCCCTCGTCCTGGACCCGGCCGCGAAGGTCGTGCCCGTGCTGCATGGCGGCGGCCAGGAGCGGGAGGTCAGGTCGGGGACCCTGGACGCCGCTGGCATCGCCGGCTTCGCCGTCGCCGTGGCCCACGCCGTGGCAGGCCAGCGGGAGCGGGCCGCTCACGTGCTGGCGCTGCGCGAGCGCCTCATCGCCGGGATCCGGGCGACCGTGCCGGATGCCCGGCTCAACGGCGACCCCGGCACGGGCGCCGAGGAGCGGCTTCCGGGCAACGTCCACGTCTCCTTCCCCGGCTGTGAGGGAGATCTCCTGCTCATGCTGCTCGACGCCGCGGGCATCGACTGCTCGACCGGTTCTGCGTGCACGGCGGGCATTCCGGAGCCGAGCCACGTCCTCCTGGCCATGGGCGCCGACCCTGCCCTGGCTCGCTCCTCCCTGCGGTTCAGCCTCGGCGGCACGAGCACCGAGGCCGACGTCGATGCCGTGCTGGCCGCGCTGCCCGGGGCGGTCGAGCGGGCTCGACGGGCCGGGACCCTGGCCCATCGGGCGGGCTGACATGCGTGTCGTCGCCGCGATGTCGGGAGGCGTGGATTCGTCCGTCGCGGCCGCCCGGCTCGTGGATGCGGGCCACGACGTCGTGGGGATCCACCTTGCGTTGTCGCGCAAGTCGTCCTCGGGTCGGGGCTGCTGCACCCTCGACGACGCCCGGGATGCCCGTCGCGTCGCCGACATGCTCGGGATCGCGTTCTACGTGTGGGACCTCTCGGAGCAGTTCGCCGCGGACGTGGTCGACGACTTCCTCGCCGAGTACCGCAGCGGCCGCACGCCGAACCCATGCATGCGGTGCAACGAGCGGATCAAGTTCGCTGCCGTGCTCGACCGGGCCGTGGCCCTCGGCTTCGACGCTGTCGCGACCGGTCACTATGCGCGGGTCGTGCCCGGGACCGGCGGGCCCGAACTGCACCGCGCCGTCGACGCGGCCAAGGACCAGTCGTACGTCCTCGGCGTGCTCGGAGTCGAGCAACTGGGCCGGACGATCCTGCCCCTCGGCGGCGACCTCAAGGGCGAGGTCCGCGCCGAGGCGGCCCGGCGCGGACTGCTCGTGGCCGCTAAGCCGGACAGCCACGACATCTGCTTCATCCCCGACGGCGACACCGCGGCATTCCTCAGGTCCCGCCTAGGCGACCAGCCGGGGGACATCGTCGACGAGCGCACCGGGGCGGTCGTGGCCACCCATTCGGGCGCCTATGCGTTCACGATCGGCCAGCGCAGGGGCCTGGGGATCACGGTGGCCACCGAGGATGCCCAGCCCCGGTACGTGGTCGGCATCGACATCGATGCTCGAACGGTCAGCGTGGGGCCTCCGGCTCTCCTCGACGTCGATGTCGCGGAGGGCATCCGGCCGACGTGGGCTGGCCCTGCGGTAGGCGAACGCCCCGTCGAGCTCGCCGCACAGGTGCGGGCCCATGCCGAGCCCGTGGCGGCGTCCGCCCGGCTGGTCGACGAGCGGCTCATGGTGGAGTTCCATACTCCGATCCGCGGCCTGGCTCCCGGGCAGTCCATGGTCCTGTACGACGGGACGCGGGTCGTCGGGTCGGCGACCGTCGACGTCACTCACCGGATGCGGGTCGCGTGACCGGCTCCCCTGCCGACGCGAGCGGGTCGTTCGGCGACGGAGCGGTCCCGTGGGCGGCGGCTGTCGCCACCGGCATCGGGTCCATGCCCGGGACGTCGTCGCGCGACGCTGCCCGCATCGTGGCCGGCGAGCTGCCCGAGTTCGCGCACGTGCCCGAGTTGCCGGTCCGGGGGCCTGGCTCTGACCTCATCGGCCGCACCGGCGGCCTGCTGGCCGGGGTCGCGTCCGGGCTCGGCATGGAGACCACCCCGCAGGGCTGGCGGTTCGGCGGTGGCCTGGGCCGGGAGATGCGCCGGGCGCAGTCCTTCCTGGGCGAGGACCTCGACGCGCTGGAGGAGCAGCTCCAGGAGTACGCCGGGCCGCTGAAGTGCCAGGTGGCGGGGCCGTGGACCCTTGCTGCGGCCATCGAGCTGCGCACGGGCGAGCGGGCGCTGCGGGATCCGGGCGCAGTGGCGGACCTGGCCGAGGCCCTGGCCCACGCGGTGGTCGATCACGTCGCGGACCTGCGCCGACGGGTGCCCCGAGCCTCGGCCTTCGTGGTGCAGGTCGACGAGCCTGGATTGCCGGCTGTCCTTGCCGGCCGGATCGGCACGGCCAGCGGGCTGTCGAGCTACCGAGCGGTCGACGAGCAGGACGCCGAGCGCATCCTGCGCAGCGTGCTCGCTGCAGTGGGCGCGGCCGGCGCGCTGCCCGGGGTGCACTGCTGCGCCGACGAGCCCCCGGTCGACCTGCTCCGGCGCAGTGGTGCTCGCTTCGTCTCGGTCGACCTGACCCGGGCGGGCACGGAGCAGGGGCTGGACGACCCGCTCGGCCGCGCCTGGGAGGCCGGTGTCGGCATCCTGGCCGGCGTCGTCCCCAGCACCGGGGCCGGTGACCTGCCCGACTCCGTCGCCAGCGCCCCGCTGCGCGCGCTTCTTCACCGGCTCGGGCTGGAGGACCCTCGGTGGCTCGACCGGGTGGCGGTCACCCCGGCGTGCGGGCTGGCCGGCGCTACCCCCGAGTGGGCCCGGACGGCTCTCGCGGCGTGCTCCGCGGTTGGCAGGGTGGTCCGCAATGATGCTCCCGTCGAGGGAGGGCGCGCATGACGACGAGGGCACGATGAGCCCCGCCGACGGCTTGGCCCCTGCCAAGCAGCGCCAGCGATGGGCGACGCTCGTCGACAGCATCAACGCGGCCCGGTCGCAGTACTACCAGGCCGATGCGCCCACGCTGTCCGACGCCGAGTACGACGCCCTGTTCGCCGAGCTGGTCGACCTCGAGCTGCGCTTCCCTGAGCTGGCCAGCGGGGAGTCGCCGACCCAGACGGTGGGCGGCGAGCGCTCGGAGATGTTCGAGCCGGTCGAGCACTTGCAGCGCATGTACTCCCTGGACAACGCGTTCGACGAGGGTGAGCTGCGGGCCTGGCTGGATCGGGTGGAGAAGGCCCTGGGACGGGTCCCCGACCTGCTGTGCGAGCTGAAGATCGACGGGCTCGCCGTCGATGCTGTGTACCGCGACGGCGCGCTGGCGTCGCTGGCCACCCGCGGCGATGGCCGGGTAGGCGAGGACGTCACCTACAACTCCCGCTTCATCCCGGCCGTGCCCCAGCGACTGGTGCCGTCGGCGGGACGTGTCGTGCCTCGGCTGCTGGAGGTGCGCGGCGAGATCTTCTTCCCCGTGGCCGACTTCGACCGCATCAATGGCGAGCAGCTCGACCTGGGGCTGCCCGCGTTCGCCAACCCGCGCAACACCGCTGCGGGCACGCTGCGGCAGCGGGTCGATCGCCGGGAGCTGGAGCTGGGGGCCGTGCGCGCAGAAGGGCGCATCGGCGAGCGGGCGGAGGCACGGGTGGCCAGGCTGCAGGCTGAGCTGGACCGCGCGCTGACGAGATTGCGCGGCCTGCGGCTGACGGTCCATGGGATCGGGGCCGTCGAAGGCATCGCCATCTCGCGCCAGAGCGAGGGTTACGACGTGCTCGCGTCGCTGGGCCTGCCGGTCAGCCAGCAGGCGAAGGTGCATGCCGATGGCGACGGCGCGCTGGCCTTCATCTCCTACTTCGGCGAGCACCGGCACGACGTCGAGCACGAGATCGACGGCGTCGTGATCAAGGTCGACGACATCGCCTTGCAGGAGCAGCTCGGGGAGACGTCTCGCGCCCCCCGTTGGGCCATCGCGTACAAGTACCCTCCGGAGGTCGTCCGCACGAAGCTGCTGGACATCCAGGTCAACGTCGGGCGCACCGGGCGGGTCACGCCCTTCGCCGTCATGCAGCCGGTGCGCGTCGCTGGCTCGACGGTGTCGATGGCCACCTTGCACAACGCATACGAGGTCGACCGCAAGGGGGTGCTCATCGGCGACACCGTCTTCCTGCGCAAGGCCGGCGACGTCATTCCCGAGGTGCTCGGCCCGGTTGTCGATGCGCGCGACGGCTCGGAGCGGGCGTTCGCCATGCCGACGCACTGCCCCGAGTGCGGGTCGGAGCTGCGCCCGGCGAAGCAGGGCGACAAGGACATCCGGTGCCCCAATGCCCGCTCGTGCCCAGCGCAGATGCGCGAGCGGCTCTTTCATGTCGCCTCCCGGGGCGCCTTCGACGTCGAGGGGCTCGGCTACAAGGCCGCTGTCGCCCTCCTCGAGTGCGGACTCGTCGAGGATGAGGGCGACCTGTTCCTCCTTGGCGCCGACGACCTGCTGCAGTGCCCGTTCTTCACCCGCGAGCCCGGCCGCGGCGAGGTCGGCACGCAGCTGTCCGAGAACGCCCGCGTGATGCTGGCGAACCTCGATGCCTCCCGCGGGCAGCCGCTGTGGCGGGTGCTCGTGGCGCTGTCGATCCGCCACGTCGGCCCGACTGCAGCGCAGGCGCTGGCCCGACGGTTCGGCTCGATCGACGCCATCGTCGCGGCGGGGGTGGGCGAACTCGCGGAGACAGATGGCGTCGGCGGGGTCATCGCCGAGGCCGTGGTCGAGTGGTTCGACGAGCCGTGGCACCGCGACATCGTCGACAAGTGGCGTCGCGGTGGTGTCCGCATGGCCGACGAGGCCGCGCCGGCGGGACCGCAGCCGCTGGCCGGGGTCACCGTGGTCATCACCGGCTCCCTCGAGGGGTTCACCCGCGACAGCGCCGCCGCCGCCGTCACGGACCTGGGCGGCAAGGTCGCGTCATCGGTGTCGGGGAAGACCGACCTCGTGGTGGCCGGCGAGAACGCCGGCTCGAAGTACGACAAGGCCCTCGCCCTGGGGGTGCCGGTCGTCGGGCTGCCCGGCTTCACCGCTCTGCTCGTCGACGGACTCGAGGCCGCTTTGACGCACCGGGTCGAGGGCCCGTAGCCGGAGCCCGAAACCAGCAGGAAGCGTCGCAACCAATCCGGTTTACCGACGCCAGGGGCTGGTGTCGGCGAACCGGGGAGCGCGGACACGGGCGAGCCGACGGCCCCTCAATAGGATCGGGCCATGACCTCGATCACGAGGGCGGAGGTCGAGCACCTCGCCCGCCTGGCCCGGCTGCAGCTCGATCCGGGCGAGCTCGACCACTATGCGGCTCAGCTCGACGTGATCCTGCAGTCGGTCGCCCGCGTGTCCGAGGTCGCGGCCGACGACATTCCGCCGACCTCGCACCCGGTCCCGATGCAGAACGTGTTCCGGGAGGACGTCGCCCTGCCCGGCCTGCCCCGTGCGGAGGTCGCCGCAGGCGCCCCCGCGTGGGAGGACGACCGCTTCCGGGTGCCCCGGATCCTGGACGAGGAGTAGGCCGTGCCGTCACCGTTGGAAGCCGGTCTGATCCGGCAGGGGGCGAGCGTGCTGGCGCACGCCATCGCGGCGGGCGAGGTCTCGGCTGAGGAGGTCACCCGGGCCCACCTGGACCGGATCGCCGAGGTCGACGACCGGGTGCACGCATTCCTCGAGGTCGTCGGCGAGTCAGCACTGGCGTCAGCCGTCGAGGTGGATCGTGCGCGCGCCTCGGGCGAGCAACTCGGCCCGCTGGCCGGGGTTCCCATCGCGGTCAAGGACGTCATGGCCATGCGTGGTGTGCCGACGACCTGCGGCTCACGGATCCTCGAGGGCTGGCGGCCCCCCTACGACGCCACCGTGGTCGAGCGGCTCCGGGCGGCGGGTGTCGTGATCCTCGGCAAGACGAACATGGACGAGTTCGCGATGGGCTCGAGCACCGAGCACAGCGCCTACGGACCCACGCGCAACCCGTGGGACCTCGAGCGGATCCCCGGGGGATCCGGGGGCGGCTCGGCGGCGGCCCTTGCCTCGTTCGAGGCGCCGCTCGCCATCGGCACGGACACAGGCGGCTCGATTCGCCAGCCCGCCGCGGTCACGGGCACGGTCGGCGTCAAGCCCACCTACGGAGGCGTCTCGCGGTACGGCCTCGTCGCGCTCGCCTCGTCCCTCGACCAGGCCGGGCCATGTGCCCGGTCCGTCATCGACGCCGCACTGCTGCACTCCGTCATCGCCGGGCACGACCCGCGTGACTCGACGTCCATTGACGCCCCGGTCCCGGACGTCGTCGCTGCGGCCCGTCGAGCGGATGTGCGGGGGCTGCGCATCGGACTGGTCCGTGAACTCAGCGGCGACGGGTACCAGGCGGGCGTGTCGCAGAGGTTTGCTGAAGCGGTGGCCATCCTCGAGGGACTCGGTGCCGAGGTGGTCGAGGTGTCCTGCCCGCACTTCGACTACGCGCTCGGTGCGTACTACCTGATCCTGCCCGCCGAGGCATCCAGCAACCTCGCCCGGTTCGATGGCATGCGCTACGGGCTGCGGGTCGGCGACGATGGCGAGCGCTCGGTCGAGGACGTCATGTCGCTCACCCGTGAGGCGGGGTTCGGCGCCGAGGTCAAGCGGCGCATCATGATCGGCACGTATGCGCTGTCGAGCGGCTACTACGACGCGTACTACGGCCAGGCCCAGAAGGTCCGAACGCTGATCACCCGCGACTTCGCGGCCGCGTTCGAGCACGTGGATGTGCTGGTCAGCCCGACGACCCCCACCACCGCCTTCCGGATCGGCGAGAAGGTCGACGATCCCCTTGCCATGTACCTCAACGACATTGCCACGATCCCCGTCAACCTGGCCGGGAACGCCGCCATGTCGCTGCCCATCGGCCTAGCCCCTGAGGACGGTCTGCCAGTGGGGCTGCAGATCATGGCCCCACCCATGGCCGACGACCGGCTCTACCTCGTCGGTGCTGCGCTGGAGGCGGCGCTGCTCGACCGGTGGGGTCATCTGCTGATCGAGGAGGTGCCGTCGCTGTGACGAGCCCGACCGCCTATGACGCCGCCATTGCCGGCTTCGAGCCCGTCATCGGGCTGGAGACGCACGTCGAACTGTCCACGGCGTCCAAGATGTTCTGCTCGTGCTCCACGGAGTTCGGGGCCGACGCCAACACCCAGGTATGCCCCGTCTGCCTCGGCCTGCCGGGATCGCTGCCCGTCGTCAACCGGGCGGCCGTGGAGTCGACGATCCGGATGGGCCTCGCCCTCAACTGCCGGATCGTCCCCTGGTGCCGGTTCGCGCGCAAGAACTACTTCTACCCCGATATGCCCAAGGACTACCAGGTCAGCCAGTACGACGAACCGCTATGCGTTGACGGTTACCTCGACGTCACCGTCGACACCGATGAGGGCCCGCGGCATTTCCGGGTCGAGATCGAGCGCGTGCACATGGAGGAGGACACCGGCAAGCTCACCCATGCCGGCGGCGCCACTGGCCGGATCCACGGCGCGGACTACTCCCTGGTCGACTACAACCGGGCCGGGATCCCGCTCATCGAGATCGTCACAAAGCCCGTGGTGGGCACCGGTACCCTCGCGCCACTCGTCGCGAAGGCCTACGTGACGGAGTTGCGCGACCTCATGCGCGCGCTGGGCGTCTCCGATGTGCGCATGGAGGAGGGGTCGCTGCGCTGCGACGTGAACGTCTCGCTGAACCGGCCTGGCGATCCGTGGGGCACCCGGAGCGAGACCAAGAACGTGAACTCGCTCCGGTCCGTCGAGCGGGCCGTCCGTTCGGAGATCGAGCGCCAGGCCGACGTGCTGTCGTCCGGCGGGCGCATCGTGCAGGAGACCCGGCACTTCCACGAGGACACCGGGCGGTCCACGCCCGGGCGCTCGAAGGAGCAGGCGGAGGACTACCGGTACTTCCCCGAGCCAGACCTCCTGCCGGTAGCACCCGATGCCGCCTGGATCGATGAGCTCAGGGCCACCTTGCCCGAGCTGCCCGCGCTGAAGCGGGCGCGGCTGCGGCAGGAGTGGGGGATCAGCGAGCGCGAGCTCCAGTCGATCGTCAATGCCGGTGCCCTGGAGCAGGTCGCCGCGGCGGTGGCCGGCGGGGTGGACCCCGCCGCGGCGCGCAAGTGGTGGACGGGCGAACTGCACCGCATCGCCAGCGACCGTGACCTCGAGCTGGCCGACGTGCCGGTGACGCCAGGCCACATCGCGAGGGTCGAGTCACTGGTGGCGTCGGGCAGCCTGAACGACAAGCTCGCTCGTCAGGTCTTCGAGGGGATCGCGAACGGCGAGGGCGACGTCGACGGCATCGTCGCGGCCCGCGGGCTGGCCGTGGTCAGCGACGACTCGGCGCTGCTGGAGGCGATCGACGAGGCCCTCGCGGCGCAGCCCGACGTGGCCGAGAAGATCCGCGGCGGCAAGGTCCAGGCGGCCGGTGCCATCGTGGGCGCGGTCATGAAGGCGACCCGCGGCCAGGCCGACGCCGCTAAGGTCCGGGAGTTGCTCCTCGGCCGCCTCGGCGTGAGCGAGTAGCCCGGACAGGAGCCTGGATGAAGCGCGTGGTTGCGGGACTCGCAGCGATCGGGCTTCTCCTCGTGCTGGTTCCGCCGGCGTCGTCGCAGGCGGCGGTCGCCAAGACCACGGTCACGATGCGCATCCCGTCGTGCAACGGCTGCTTCATCTACCCGTACAACCTCCGCCCCGATGCCAACGGCAAGACGTATTCGAGTTACGCGCACCAGGTGATCGACGGTGCCGTGACGATCGTGGTGCCGACCCGGTGGACCGACGGGATGGTGTTCACGATCGAGACGCCGTGGCAGGACGAGGCCGACGTCAGCCCGGTCATCGCCTTCCAGTACGAGGGCTTCGCCCCTGGGACAACGGTCACCCGCCCGCAGGCACGGCGCGCCCTCCGCGCCTCGCCCTGCTGGGCCGGCACGACTGCGCCCGCGGTCGT
Source organism: Actinomycetota bacterium (assembly GCA_030681835.1). GTDB lineage: Bacteria > Actinomycetota > Actinomycetes > S36-B12 > S36-B12 > UBA10649. Next base: position 4,627 of record JAUXRN010000105.1, on the reverse strand, counting down.
CTTCGACGTGGCCGTCCGCAAGGTCTGGGTCGACGGCTACGCCCTCGGCAACGATGACGAGTATCACGACCGGCGGGTCCAGATGCCGTTGGCCTGGGTGCTGCCCACCCAGGAATCACGAGGGCCGTTCGCGAACACCGTCAAGGGCATCGCGAACCTCCAGGACCAGCCGGCCTGCACGCCCGCCGGCTGATGCGCGTCCACCCGCAACGGGCGGGATACTGGTTGCGGCCGGTGCCGGACCGGTGAGCTGCCCGAGGAGCGCAACTTGAGACGAGTCCTGTCCACAGCCGCTGTCGCCCTCGCCACCCTCGCCGTGCTTCCGGCCGGGGCGCCCTCGGCCGCCGAGCCGATGACAACGATCACGATGACCGTGAGCGGCTGCGAGGGGTGCACGATCACTCCGGTGCAGGCGATCACGGGAGCGACGGCCGTCTACACGGGATCCCCGGTCAAGGTCACGGGAGGCCAGGCCGCCTTCGTCGTCCCCACCAGCAACACCGCGGGCATGTCATTCAACCTCGAGGCCACGTGGCCGGTCGACATCAACGCGATACCCGTGATCGTCACCCAGTACAAGGGGATCCCGGCGGGCCAGGCCGTGACGCGGACCCAGGCACTTGCCGCCCGGCGGGCCACGGCATGCTGGGCCGGCACGGCATCGTCGGCCGTCAGCCTGCAGGTCAAGGTCGGGCGCGTGAAGATGCCCGGCTTCCCCTCCGGGCGGACGACGGTCCCCCTCGCGTGGTTCGTGCCAACGGCGGCAACAACGGGCGGCTTCTCGCGGGCCTATAAAGGCACGATCGCGCAGCAGGACGCTTGGTATTGCCCGGCCGGGTAGACGCAGCGGGGTACCCCGGTCAATAGGGTGGCGTCATGTCTGACATGAAGCCGCGCAGCAAGGACGTCACCGAGGGCCTGGAGCGAGCGGCGGCGCGGGGCATGCTTCGCGCAGTGGGCATGTCCGACGAGGACTTCCCCAAGCCCCAGATCGGCGTCGCGTCGAGCTGGAACGAGATCACCCCGTGCAACCTCTCGCTCGAGCGGCTGGCCCGCTCGGCCAAGGAGGGGGTCCACGCTGCCGGGGGGTACCCGCTCCAGTTCGGGACCATTTCGGTGTCCGATGGCATCTCGATGGGCCACGAGGGGATGCACTTCTCTCTGGTGTCCCGCGAGATCATCGCTGACTCTGTCGAGGCCGTCATGCAGGCAGAGCGGCTTGACGGGATGGTGACCTTCGCGGGCTGCGACAAGTCCCTGCCCGGCATGCTCATGGCTGCTGCCCGGATTGATGTGGCTTCCGTCTTCGTCTACGCAGGGACCATCCTTCCGGGCCACGTCACGCTGTCCGATGGCACCGAGCGTGACGTGAGCATCATCGATGCGTTCGAGGCGGTCGGGGCATGCGCCCGTGGGCTGATGTCACGTGAGGACGTCGACCTGATCGAGCGGGCCATCTGCCCCGGCGAGGGCGCCTGCGGCGGCATGTACACCGCGAACACCATGGCGAGCGCCGCCGAGGCGATGGGGATGTCGCTGCCCGGCTCGGCCGCGCCGCCCGCCACGGACCGACGCCGCGACGGGTTCTCGCGCCGGTCGGGGGAGGCTGTCGTCGAGCTCATCCGGCAGGGCATCACGACCCGCGACATCATCACCAAGAAGTCCTTGGAGAACGCGATCGCGGTCGTCATGGCCTTCGGCGGCTCGACCAACGCCGTGCTCCACCTGCTCGCGATCGCCCACGAGGCAGACATCGACCTCGAACTGGAGGACTTCCACCGGATCGGCTCGAAGGTCCCCCTGCTCGCCGACGTCAAGCCGTTCGGTCGCTATGTCATGAGCGACGTCGACCGGGTGGGCGGCGTGCCCGTTGTCATGCGGGCGCTGCTGGACGCCGGCCTCATGCATGGGGACTGCCTCACGGTGACTGGCAAGACGGTCGCGGAGAACCTGGCCGTCGTGAACCCCCCGGACCCGGACGGCGAGATCCTGCACGCCTCGTCTCGCGCCTTGGCCAGTACCGGCGGCATCACGATCCTGGCCGGCTCGCTTGCCCCGGATGGCGCCGTCGTCAAGAGCGCGGGCGTGGGGGTCGATGAGTTCGAGGGCACGGCACGGGTGTTCGAGCGGGAGCAGTCGGCCATGGCGGCCCTCGAGGACGGCACCATCACGAAGGGTGACGTCGTCGTCATCCGCTACGAAGGGCCCAAGGGTGGGCCAGGCATGCGGGAGATGCTCATGATCACCGGCGCCATCAAGGGCGCAGGCCTGGGCAAGGACGTCATGCTGATCACGGATGGCCGGTTCTCGGGTGGCACCACGGGCCTGTGCGTCGGGCACGTCGTGCCGGAGGCCTCCGACGGCGGTCCCATCGCCTTGGTCAAGGACGGCGACCGGATCCGCATCGACATGCGTCAGCGGACCCTCGACCTCCTCGTCGACGAGGACGAACTGGCCCGGCGGCGGGGGTCGTTCGCGCCGTTGCCGCCCCGGTACACGCGTGGCGTGCTGTACAAGTACACCCGGCTTGTCGGATCGGCATCCAAGGGCGCGGTCTGTGACTGACGCGTGGTGACACCGCTGGTCCTGGTGCCGGGCCTTGGCTGCTCGGAACCGGCGATGGCACCGATCGCTGATCACTTCGCTCCCGCGCGCGAGGTCGTTTGCGTCGACCTGTATGCGGACCTCCGTGAGCCTGCAGGGCCGCCTGCCGACAGCACGACGATTAGCGGAGCAGCCCGCGAGATTCTCCGACAGGCCACCACTTCGGTTCGGGAGCCGTTCGTGCTCGTCGCGCACAGCTGGGGTTCGCGGGCGGCGATGCAGGCGTGGCGCGAGCGCCCAGACCTCGTATGTGGCCTGGTGCTCATCGATGACTCCAGGATGGGTGGGACTGCGCTCGAGGGCCATCCACGCCTGGCACGGGACGCCTTCGTGCACAGGCTCGGCGACGATCCGGAGGCGGGCATGCAGCAGTTCCTGCGCGCGTTCATCGACGACTGCTTCGTCGCTGGATGCACGCCGGACAGCGTCCGCGACGCCATGACCGCGCAGATGGACCGCCTCCCCGTGGACTGGGCTCGCGCTGCGTTCATCTCGGTCGCCGAGTGGGACAACGGACGGCTGACCGACACGCTCGGCGCGCTCGCAGCGGCGTCTGTGCCGGTGCTCGTCGTCCAGGCGACGTATCTCGATGCGGACTACAGGCGGGCGAGCCTTCGCGAGGCCGCCCAGTCGCCGTGGATCGGCGAGGTGAGGGAGATGGTCGGGTACGCTGAGATCTCTGTCGTGACCGGGTCGGGGCACTTCGTGCAACTCGAGCATCCGCGCGCCGTTAACGGGTGCATCGGCGCGTGGCTCGCACGGTCGGTCGACGGGGCGAAGGTCACGGGGGAGTGACGGACCGCTGGAGGGTGCAGTAGGGTGTCGGTTGTGGCACGAATTCTCGTAGTAGACAGGCGCGTGGGCTGACCTAGGTCACCCCGCGCCCCCTCCGTTACCCGCATTGGGTCGGAGGGTTTTTCATTGATGCGGCACGAGCGAAGGAACACTCGATGGGCGAGAAGATCACCGGGGCACAGAGCCTGGTCCTGTCGTTGGAGGCGGCCGAGGCCGGGACGGTCTTCGGCATTCCCGGCGGAGCGATCCTGCCCGCGTACGACCCCCTCATGGATTCCACCAAGGTGCGCCACATCCTCGTCCGCCACGAGCAGGGCGCCGGCCACGCCGCCGAGGGCTATGCCGCCGCGACGGGCCGCGTCGGGGTCTGCATGGCGACCAGCGGTCCGGGCGCGACCAACCTGGTCACGCCACTCGCCGACGCCAACATGGACTCGGTTCCGATCGTGGCCATCACGGGCCAGGTGCCCAGCGCGGCCATCGGCACCGATGCATTCCAGGAGGCGGACATCCGCGGCATCACCATGCCGATCACGAAGCACAACTTCCTCATCACCAACGCAGACGAGATCCCCCGAGCCATCGCGGAGGCGTTCCACCTCGCCTCGACCGGGCGTCCGGGGCCCGTCCTGGTCGACATCTCGAAGGACGCCCTGCAGGCCCAGACGGAGTTCGCCTGGCCGACCCAGCTGGACCTGCCCGGCTACCACCCGGTCACCCGGCCGCATGCCAAGCAGGTGCGCGAGGCGGCCCGGATGATCATGGCAGCCAAGCAGCCGGTCCTGTACGTCGGCGGTGGGGTCATCCGGGCGCGGGCCTCGGCGGCCTTGCGCACGCTGGCCGAGCTCACCGGGATCCCCGTGGTCACCACCTTGATGGCCCGGGGAGCCTTCCCTGACAGCCATCCGCTGCACATGGGCATGCCCGGGATGCATGGCTCCGTCGCGGCGGTAGGGGCCTTGCAGAAGTCCGACCTGCTGATCGCGTTGGGTGCCCGCTTCGACGACCGCGTGACGGGCAAGCTGTCCAGCTTCGCCCCCAACGCGGCGGTCATCCATGCCGACATCGACCCGGCCGAGATCGGCAAGAACCGCCATGCGGACGTCCCGATCGTGGGCGACCTGGCCGAGATCCTGCCCGAGCTCGTCATCGCCATCCAGGCCGAGCAGGCCGACGGCAAGGTGGGGGAGTACGAGGCCTTGTGGTCGCTGCTGAGTCGCATGCGCGA
>JAUXRN010000099.1 GCA_030681835.1 Actinomycetota bacterium | reverse complement strand
AGGATGGAGAACAGCAGGATCCAGACGACGTCCACGAAGTGCCAGTAGAGCGACGTCGCCTCGACCATGTCGTGGTGCCTGGCCGAGAACTGCCCGGCCATGCCCCGGTACAGCACCACCACCAGCATCAGGGCGCCGCCGAAGACGTGGGCGCCGTGGAAGCCGGTGAGCGTGAAGTACGTGGTCCCGAAGGTCGTCGAGCCCATCGTGAGGCCCTCGCCGATCAGGACGCTGTAGTCGTAGGCCTGGAGCAGCAGGAACGTCACGCCCAGGACCAGCGTGACCGCGATCGCACGGACGAAGCCGCGGTGATCGTCCTTCTGGATCGCCCACACGCCCAGCTGGCAGGTCACCGACGAGAGGACCAGGATCAGCGTGGCCGGCAGGATCAGGTTGAGCGCGCCCGAGTGGGTGGTGAACGCGAACGGGTTCAGCAGCTCCGCGTACTTCTCGGGCGGCCAGTTGTGCTGGAGGACGCCGCTGACGATCTCCTGGTACCCGGCCCGGATGCTGAAGTAGGCGGCGAACAGGCCGGCGAAGAACATCACCTCGGAGGTGATGAACAGGAGCATCCCGAGGACCGGCGTGCCGAGCCCCCCGGAGCCGTGTACCTCGGCGGTGGCATGTGCGGTGTGGGTGGTGGTCGTGAGGGCGTTGGCGTCGGCAGTCATCGTCATGGCCCCCCTTCAGTGCGCAGCCGGCCGGCCGTGCCGGGCGTCGAAGACCGGCCGCTCCGAGCGGATCTCCGGCAGGTGGTCGAAGTTGTAGGGCGGCGGCGGTGACGAGGTCGCCCACTCGAGGGTGTTGCCCTGCCATGGATCGTCGCCCGCGATCCTGCCGTTGCGAAGCGAGACCAGCACGTTCCAGAAGAACGGCAGCATGCTGAACGCGATGGTGAAGCCGCCGATGGTGGCCGCCAGATTGAGCTCGCTCCAGCCGGCACTGCCCGCGTAATCCGCGATGCGGCGCGGCATCCCCGCCAGGCCCAGCTGGTGCATCGGGAAGAAGGTCAGGTTGAACCCGATGAACATGATCGCGAACTGGACCTTGCCCAGGGTCTCGTCGAGCATCCGGCCGGTCATCTTCGGGAACCAGTAGTAGATCCCGCCGAAGACGGCGAACACGGAGCCACCGAACAGCACGTAGTGGATGTGCGCGACCACCCAGTAGGTGTCGTGGATCGCGAAGTCGACGGGCACGGCGGCGGAGAACGCTCCGTTGATGCCGCCGATCAGGAACATGG
>JAUXRN010000098.1 GCA_030681835.1 Actinomycetota bacterium | reverse complement strand
GCCGACGCGGTCGAGTACCGGGTCAGCCGGGCGGTGACCAAGGGGGCGCAGTACCTGCCGTGGACCCCGAGTTGCCTGGCCGAGGCCGCAACCGGACAGTTCATGCTCACCCGCCGGGGCCGGCCGGGTGTCGTCGTGCTCGGCCTGCGCGCGGTAACCGGGGGCGGCCCGTGGGAGGCGCACGCGTGGCTGGTCGGCGAGCGCGGTGCGCTGACCGGAGGACGTGCGGCCGAGGGTTTCACGCCGACGTCGGTCTTCGAGGTGCCCGGCGGCTTGCGGGCAGCCGACGTCGACCTGGGTGATCGGGATTCTCAGGACTGATAGGCATCTCGGCGGTGGTCTGCGTCGACGACGACGACCCGACGGCTCGCGCCACGCGGCGGTACTCTCCAAGCATGCAGGAATCACCCTTGGACGAGCAGTTCGCCCGGGAAGCGGGCGAACGCATCGAACTTGCCTTCGGGATCTGCGCCTTTGCCTCGCAGCTCGCCGGGCAAACGGCGGAGTGACGCCGAGAAGCGGGGAATCGATCCGACAGATCCCAGGGTTCTCGGCAACGGCGCGTCGTTCACGATGGACACGGATGCGGGGCCACTCGACTTCTTGAACGACGTCCCAGGTGCTGCCCATTTCGACGTGATGAAGTCCAGGGCTCGCCGGGCGAACGCTGGAGGAGTGGCGGTGTGGGTCGTGGGCTACGAGGACCTGATTCGAATGAAGGAGCTTCGGGCCGCGAGCAGGACATGCTCGACATCCATCAACTCGAGGACTTTCGCCGGCCCCGCCAGCACTGACGTGGAGCGGGTGACCGGGATCGAACCGGCATGGCCAGCTTGGAAGGCTGGGGCTCTGCCATTGAGCTACACCCGCGTGGTGCCGGTCAAGGATAGCCCGTGTCGATTCCCGGCCGGCCCGTTCGTCGTCAGACTGGGGCCGCAATCCGCGGATCCCGATCGACGACCCGAGACGAACCTGGAGGGCACGATGCCCCTGTACCTGCTGTCGGTGTGCTACCCCGCTGACGCCCAGCAACCCGAGCCCGAACGGCTCCAGCGGATCATGGCCGACGTCGGTGCCTGGCGGGATGCCGTGGTGGCCCGCGGATCGTGGGTCTTCGGCGGCGGCCTGCACGACCCGTCCACCGCCACCACCGTGGTGGACCGGGACGGCGAGGTGCTCCTGACGGACGGGCCGTTCATCGAGGCCAAGGAGCAGATCGGCGGGATCACGGTCATCGAGGCGGCCGACCTCGACGAGGCGGTCGAGATGGCCAGCGCCCAGTCACGCGCTACGACGACCCCGATCGAGGTCCGGCCCTTCATGCACGGCGGCACCGGCTGAGCGCAGAATGGCGTCCGCACGAAATGTCGATCCGGCGGGCACGGGTTCGTCGAGGGGATGAGGCACCGGACCGGCCGGGCCTCGGAGAGGACCAGACCATGACCCAGTTCCTGCTGTCCGTGCACGGCACCGGCGAGAGCCCGTACGCCAATCCGGAGGAGATGGAGCGCGCCTTCGCCGACACCGGGGTGCTGAACGAGGAGATGCGGCAAAGCGGCGTGTGGGTGTTCGCCGGCGGGCTGATGCCGGCGAGCACGGCGTCCGTCGTGCGGGTGCGGGACGGCGTCCTGCAGCACACCGACGGCCCGTACCTGGAGTCCAAGGAGCACATCGGCGGCTTCTGGGTCATCGAGGCGGCCGACGAGGCCGAGGCGACGACGTGGGCCGAGAAGGCGACCGTCGCGTGCCGGGGTGACGTCGAGGTGCGGCCGTTCCAGTCGGAATGAGCACAGCGTCGCCCTCGGTGGCGGCCGCCGACGTCGAGCGCGTCTTCCGGGACGACTACGGCCGGGCGGTCGCCACGCTGACGAGGATCCTCGGCGACCTGGGTCTGGCCGAGGAGGCCGTGCAGGACGCCTTCGCTGCTGCGCTGGCCACCTGGCCGCGTGACGGGGTGCCGGCGAACCCCGCGGGCTGGATCGTCACCACCGCCCGCAACCGAGCGATCGACCGGTTGCGGCGCGAGTCCACCCGGCAGCAGCGACACGAGCAGGCGTGGGCGCTCAGCGCGCCCGAGGAGGCGCAGGAGGTAGGCCCCGTGCGCGACGACCGGCTGCGGCTGGTGTTCACCTGCTGCCATCCGGCCCTGTCCCCGGCGGCGCAGGTGGCGCTGACGCTGCGGATGATCGCGGGCCTGCGCACCGACCAGATCGCGCGGTGCTTCCTCGTCCACGAGACGACGATGGCGCAGCGGATCGTCCGCGCGAAGAACAAGATCGCCGCGGCCGGCATCCCGTACCGCGTCCCCCGCGACGCCGACCTGCCGGACCGGCTCCGATCGGTGCTGTCGGTCGTCTACCTCGTCTTCAACGAGGGCTACGTCGCCAGCACGGGTACGGCGCTCGGTGATGCCGACCTCGCCGCGGAGGCGATCAGGCTCGGCCGGCTGCTCGTCGACCTCATGCCGGACGAGCCGGAGGCGCGCGGCCTGCTGGCACTCATGCTGCTCACCGAGTCACGTCGGGCGGCGAGGACGGACGGCGACGGGGCGCTCGTGCGACTGCCGGACCAGGACCGCTCGCGGTGGGACGCCGCGCTCGTCGCCGAGGGCCAGGACATCGTGCGCTGGTGCCTGCGGCGGGGCCGGCCGGGGTCGTACCAGGTGCAGGCGGCCATCGCGGCCGTCCACAGCGACGCCGCCGTGGCAACCGACACCGACTGGCGCCAGGTGCTGGCGCTGTACGACCAGTTGATGGCCATGGCCCCGTCGCCCGTTGTCGCCCTCAACCGCGCGGTCGCGGTGGGCGAGGTGCAGGGCCCTGCGGATGCCCTGCGCGAGGTCGACCTGCTGGACCTGGCCGACTACCACTTGCTGCACGCGGTCCGCGCGGACCTGCTGGCCCGGCTGGGCCGGCCCGACGAGGCGCGGGCGGCCTACGACGCCGCGATGGCGCTGACCGGGAACGCGGCCGAGCGCGAGTTCCTGGCCGGGAGGCGGGCTCGGGCGTAGCCGTGGGGCGGCTGGTTACTGTCCGGTAGGTTCGGCTTCTATGTCCGCGCCACGACCGATCCCGGGGCCGGGCGAGCCCATGCGAATCGCGTGGCTGGTCTACCGGGGCAACCCGCACTGCGGGGGCCAGGGCGTCTATACGCGGTACGTCGCCCGCGAGGTCGCCGCACTCGGCCATCACCTCGAGGTGCTGTCGGGGCAGCCGTGGCCGCACCTGGACGATCCGGCGCAACTGGTCGAGGTCCCCGGGCTGGACCTGTACCGGCAGCCCGACCCGTTCCGGGTGCCGCACGTGCGCGAGTTCCGCGACAGCATCGACGCCCGCGAGTTCGCCATCATGTGCCTGGCCGGGTTCCCCGAGCCTTGGGCGTTCAGCCAGCGGGCCCGCCGGCTCATCGCCGCGCGCCGGGCGGACTTCGACCTCGTCCACGACAACCAGTGCCTGGGCTCCGGCGTGCTGGGCATGATGCGAGACGGCGTTCCGGTGACGGCCACCATCCACCACCCGATCACCGTTGACCGCGAGCTCGACATCGCGCACGCGACCACGCTGCGCCGTCGACTGGCCATGCGACGCTGGTACGGCTTCCTGCGCATGCAGTTGCGGGTCGCGCCTCGGATCCCGCGCGTGGTCACGGTGTCGGAGTCCAGTCGCCGGGACATCGCCGCGCAGATGGGCGTGCCCGACCAGCACATGACCGTCGTGCCGATCGGCGTCGACGAGCGGATCTTCCGGCCCATGCCGCACATCGCCCGCGTGCCCGGGCGACTCATGACCACGGCGAGCGCCGACGTGCCACTCAAGGGCCTGAGCATCCTGCTGGAGGCACTCGCCAAGGCCAGGGTCGAGCGCCCCGACGCGCACCTCGTCGTCATCGGCCGGCTCAAGGAAGGCAGTGCCGTCCCTGCGCTGATCGAGAGCCTCGGCCTCGACGGTGCCGTCGAGTTCGTGTCGGGGGTCACCGACGAGCGGATCGTCGAGCTCTACGCGGAGGCGGAGGCAGCCGTCGTTCCCTCGCTGTACGAGGGCTTCTCGCTGCCGGCCGTCGAGGCCATGGCCTGCGGGGTCCCGGTCGTCGCGACCACGGGCGGCGCGCTGCCCGAGGTCGTCGGGCCGGACCGCGACAGCGCGCGGACCGTCGCCCCCGGCGACCCGTCCGCGCTGGCGGCGATGATCGTCGAGGTCCTCGCCGACCCGCAGCAGCGCGCGCACCTCGGCGAGCGCGGCCGCCTGCGCGTGCTGGAACGCTTCACCTGGCGGGCGCACGCTGTCGGCCTCGTCGAGATGTGGCGGGCCGAGCTCGACGAGCACCGTGCGGCTCACGCCCGCAGGGAGGCCGTCGGTGCTCACCGCTGACCTCGACCGCCTGCGGCTCGGCTCGGGCGACCTGCTGCTCGACATGGGGTGCGGCGCGGGCCGGCACGCGTTCGCCGCGCTGCGGCGCGGTGCCCGGGTGGTCGCCTTCGACGCCGACGGCGGGGAGCTCAAGGGCGTGCGCGACATGGTCGGCGCCATGCAGGACGCGGGCGAGGTGCCGTCGCCAGGAGTCGGGGTGCCGGTGCAGGGCGATGCGCTCGCGCTGCCGTTCCCCGACGGGGCGTTCGACCGCATCATCGCGTCCGAGGTGCTCGAGCACATCCCCGACGACATCGGCGCGATCGCCGAACTGGCCCGCGTCCTGCGGCGCGGTGGCCGCATGGCAGTGACCGTGCCCACCGAGTTCCCCGAGCGGGTCAACTGGAAGCTCAGCACCGAGTACCACGACATCCCGGGCGGCCACATCCGGATCTACCGCCAGCGCGACCTCGAGGACCGCCTCGAGCGCGCCGGGCTCATGCTGCGCGGCACCTCGCATGCGCACGCCTTGCACTCGCCCTACTGGTGGATCCGCTGCGCCGGCGGCGTCAACAACCCCGACCGGCTCCTCGCCCGGGCCTACCACCAGGTGCTGGTCTGGCAGATCATGCGCAACCCGCCGGTGCTGTCCCTGCTGGACCGGGCGCTGAACCCCCTGATCGGCAAGAGCCTCGTCGTGTACGTGGAGAAGCCGTGAGCGCGGGATGCCTGACCGCCCGCGAACTGCGCGCGACCGTGGAGGCGATCGCCTGGGTCCAGGCCGCCGACGGCCGGATCGCTTGGGTACCGGGCGGCAAGGCCGATCCGTGGAACATGGTCGAGGCGGCCATGGCCCTTGACGTCGGCGGACGGCACGTGGAGGCGGCCCGGGCCTATGCGTGGCTGGCTCGCCACCAGTTGCCGGCGGGCGGCTGGCATTCGTACTACACCGGCGCCGAGGTCACCGACCCGACGCTGGACACCAACGTCACCGCCTACGTTGCGGCGGGGGTCTGGCACCACTTCCTGTCCACCGGTGATGACGCCTTCCTGCGTGCAGCGTGGCCGATGGTGGAGGCCCTCGTCGAGTACGTCCTGGCCTACCAGGCGCCCACCGGCGAGATCGCGTGGCGGGCCGACGACCCGGCCGACGGCGCGCTGCTCACCGGGTCGTCCAGCGTGCACCACAGCCTGCGCTGCGCCCTCGCCGTCGCGAACCGCGTGGGGGAGGAGCGCCCGGACTGGGAACTCGCCGTGGGGGCGCTGGCCGTCGCCATCGAGCACCGTCCGCACGCGTTCCTCGACAAGTCGCGGTGGGCGATGGACTGGTACTACCCGATCCTGGGCGGCGTGCTGCGCGGGGAGGCCGCGCTCGCCCGGATCGACGAGGGCTGGTCCACGTTCGTCGTCGACGGCCTCGGCGTGCGCTGCGTGTCGGACCGTCCGTGGATCACCGCTGCGGAGACGTGCGAGCTGGTGATGTCCCTCGACGCCATTGGCGAGTCCGCGCGCGCCCGCGAACTGTTCGGCTGGGTGCAGTTCCTGCGCCACGACGACGGCTCGTACTGGTGCGGCATGAACTTCGAGGGCGAGCGGTTCGGCCGGCCCGGCCAGTACTTCACCCACGACCAGCCGACGTGGAACTCAGCCGCCGTCGTGCTGGCTGCGCACGCGCTGGACGGCGACGGGCCGACCGCGGGCTTCTTCCGCGGCGAGCACCTGCCGGTGGGCCTCGCCGCCACGCCGACACCAGCAGCAGGGGTCAATCCGGCGGCCGCTTTCTGACGCGAGGTGCTGGTGTCGGCGGCAGGGGGGCTCGGGTCAGCGCTGCAGGATGCGCAGGCTGCCCGTGGTGGACATCGGCCGGAAGCCGTCGGCCACGGCCCGCTGCCACACCTCGAACGGCGCCTGCCCGCCGGCGGCCGGGTCCTCGAACACGTCGTGGATCGCCAGCAGCCCGCCCTGCATGACGAACGGGCACCACGCCAGGTAGTCGGCCATGGCAACGTCGAGGGCGTGGCCGCCGTCGATGAACAGCAGGCCGAGGTCCGTGCCCCAGTAGCGGGCGACAGTGACCGATTCACCCACGACGGTGACGACGCAGTCCTCCAGGCCGGCGTCCTCGATGGTGCGGCGCAGGAAGGGCAGGGTGTCGATGCGCCCCGTGGCGAGGTCGACGACGTCGGGGTCGTGGTGCTCCCACCCGGCCTGGTTCTCCTCGGAACCGTGATGATGATCGACCGTGAACAGGACCGTGCCAGCGGAACGGGCCGCCGTGCCGAGGTACACCGCGGACTTGCCGCAGTAGGAGCCGACCTCCAGGAGTGCCCCGACCGCCCCGGCCGCCTGGCCGGCACGGTGCAGCACGAGCCCTTCGTCCTCGGGCATGAAGCCCTTGGCCGCGAGCGCGACGCGCAGGGCGCGATCGTCGAGCGTCATGGGCCGTCGGTCGTGACGGAGCGCGTCTGCTTGTTCTTGCGCAGGGACATGGAGTGGTCGTACGCCTCGATGTACTCCTCCATGGTGCAGACCTTGATCGCCCGTCCGACGAGGTCGAGCGGGAGGTCGTCGAGCCGCTTGAAGCGCACGCACGACTTGCCCATGTCCAGGCGCTTGCCGGATGCGCGGTACTCGGTCTCGAAGGTCTCGCGCCATGCGTCGCTGGTATAGATGGCCATGAGGTAGACCGACATGTACTGCTTCTGGGACGCGAGCGCGGCGAAGGCCAGCGGCTGTCCGTTGTAGGTGTCGGGGACGACCGACAGGGGGACCTCGTAGGTGATCATCCCCCAGTTCATCGTCTCGACGATTCCCGTGGGCAGGTTCGCCAGGATGACGTCCCTGACGGCGGTCATCGCCGCGCGCCGGTCCTCGGGGAGGCTGGCCAGGTACTCGTCGACGGTGGTGGCCTCGCTGCGCATGCGATCCAGCATAAGCGGTTCGCCAACACTGATAAGGGAATGCTAACTTAGGCTCACCTAAGTACCCCGGATCGTCCCGGGCCTGACCGTCCGGGAGCCCTGCGTGTTCAGCAACTACCTCATCGGCCTGCGCGAGGGGCTCGAGGCGGCCCTGATCGTCGCCATCCTCATCGCCTACATGGTCCGGTCCGGCAACCAGTGGGGGGTCCGGCGGATCTGGACCGGGGTGGCCGCCGCCGTCGTGGTCTCGATCGCCGTGGGAGCTGTGCTCGTCGTCGTCGACGAGTCCCTGAGCGAGCGCGCGGCCGAGGCGTTCGCCGGGATCATGTCGCTCATCGCGGTCGGGCTGATCACCTGGATGATCTTCTGGATGGCGGCACGGGCCAGGTTCATCAAGGACCACCTGCACGGCGAGCTCGACAAGGCCCTCGCCTCCGGATCGGTGGCCATCGCCTTCGTCGCCTTCGTCGCCGTGGCCCGCGAGGGAGTCGAGACCGCATTGTTCCTATGGGCCGGGGCGCGAGCCACCGACGGAGCCGCCTCGGCATTCCTCGGAGCCCTGCTCGGCCTCGCGACGGCCGTCGTCATCGGGGTTCTGGTCTACAAGGGCGCCGTGCGCCTCAACGTGGGCCGGCTGTTCCTGTGGACCGGCGCCGCGCTGGTGATCGTGGCGGGTGGCGTCCTGCGGTATGCGGTGCACGAGTTCCAGGAACTGGGCTGGCTGCCGGGGGAGGACAACGTCGCGTTCGACGTCAGCGGCACCTTTGCGCCCGACGGCGTGGTCGCGACGCTCGTGCGCGGCCTGGTCAACATCCGGCCCGTGATGACCTGGCTCGAAGTGGTCGTGTGGCTGGCCTACGTCGTCCCGACGCTGATCCTGTTCTTCTGGGTCGCCCGCCGACGTCCCGGGCGCTAGGAGCGGTAGATGTACACCCGGGACCCGGTGGGCACCCGGTCGAACAGCCACTCGGCCAGCCCGATGTCGCGGATCCCCACGCAGCCGTGGGAGCCGCCGTTGTATCCGTCGCGGTCGAAGTACGGGGAGTAGTGCACGGCCTGCCCGCCGCTGAAGAACATCGCGAACGGCATCCAGGACCGGTACAGGCTGGACGTGTGGTTGCGGCTCTTCCAGTAGACGCGGAAGGTGCCCTCGCGGGTGTCCATCCCGGGAAGTCCGAACCGGATGTCGGTCGTGAGCTTGACCTTCCCATCGACGACGTACCGCAGCAGCTTGGCGGTCTTGTCCAAGCACAGCGCGACGGCCACCGAGGTGCATGAGCGAGGCAGGATGCCGATCGGGTTGGCCAGCTTGCGGAGCCGGTTCCACGTCTTGCGGTCGACCTTGCCGGTCGCCGGGAGGAAGAACTTGACCTGGAAGGCGCGCACTGCGGACTTCGTCGACTCGCCGAACCGCTGGTTCTCGAGGTTGCCCTCGTAGATGTCATAGCCCAGCCAGGTCAGCCGCTGCTGCGCGACGTCGACCAGGTGGCCGAAGTGGCCGGCCTTGAGCGGCAGCTCGCGCCGGGGCAGCTCCACGGCGGGCGTGGCCGGCGTCGTGGGATCGGGTGTCGGCGTCGTGGGATCGGGTGTCGGTGTCGTGGGCACGGACGGGCTCGGGGTCGGCGTGGGCGTCGCCGATGCGGACGGGCTCGGGGTGGCATCGTCGGCCGTGGCCGGCAGGCCGGGGAGGGCGACCAGCACGAGGGCGGCACACATCGCCGTCGACACGGTTGCGATCCTGACTCTCATGGGGGCCACGTTACGGCCTTTCCGCCAATGCGCTCACTACGGCCATGTCGTCGACCTGGGTGAAGTCGTCGTAGTGCACGCCGACGGCCATGAACGACTCAGGGACGTCCGCGCACACGACCTCGTCGGCCAGTCCGCGCAGCATGGCGACGGCCTGCCACGACCCGACCGGCACGGCCACTGTCACCCGGGAGGCACCGAGTTGACGGGCCACCTGCACGGCCACGGCCATGCTCGACCCGGTGGCCATCCCGTCATCGACGATGACCACGGGCCGGCCGGTGACCGACACCGCCGGGCGGGAACCCCGGTAGGCCACGACCCTGCGCCGGAGCTCCTCCTCCTGCGCCGCCACCAGCGCGGACAGGGCCTGATCGCTGACGCGCATGCTGCGCACGGAGTCCTCGTCCACCACGCGCACCCCGCCTTCTCCGACGGCACCGATGGCGTACTCCGGGTTGCCGGGGGCGCCCAGCTTGCGCACGACCAGCACGTCCCATTCGCCACCGCAGGCATCGGCCACGGGGACGGCCACTGGCACGCCGCCCCGCGGAAGGGCGAGGACGACAGGTGGCGGCTGCGGATCGCGGGGGAGCAGGGCGGCCAGCCGCCGGCCGGCGTCTGCGCGGTCAGCGAACATGGCAGCCACCTCCCGCATCGTGCCCCTCCCGAGAATGGTCCCACCGGCGCCCGGTCGAGGCCGGTACATGGACGTGGCGGGCGGCGGTGAGCGGGAGCCGGCCGGCCGTCTAGACTCGGCCCGGCGCCGACGCGGGGCGTAGCGTAGTGGCTAGCGCGCCTGCTTTGGGAGCAGGAGATCGGGAGTTCGAGTCTCCCCGCCCCGACCACAGCACGACCGACTCCTCCCATTGATTCCGGGTCTACGTGACTCCGGCTACGGCGAGCGCCGCGCCGAGGCCCGCGATGACCGCGAGCACCTTCAGCGTGCCGAGCCGGAACCGGAACACCAGCACGGCTGCGAGCACAGACAGCCCGACAGATGCCCACTGGATCGAGGACAGGTCGGGTACCGGCACGACGAACGGGCCATACGAACGGTCCTGGACCGAGCCGAAGACCGTGTTCATCGCGAACCACAGGGCGAGGTCGAGGACGACGCCGGTCACGGCCGCGCCGACGGCCGTGAGGGCGTGCCGCAGGGCGTCGTTGTCGCGCAACCGCTCGACGAACGGGGCACCGAGGAAGATGAACAGGAAGCACGGCACGAACGTGACCCAGACCGTGACGACGGACCCGAGCACCCCCGCCACGACGGGCGGGAGGTCGCCCGGGTTGTTGTAGGCAGCGAGGAAGCCGACGAACTGCACGACCATGATGAGCGGGCCCGGTGTCGTCTCGGCCAGGCCCAGCCCGACCATCATGTCCTGCGGGGTCACCCACCCGTAACGGTCGACCGCCTGCTGCGCCACGTATCCGAGCACGGCGTAGGCGCCGCCGAACGTGACCACGGCCGCCTTGGAGAACAGGAACGCTTCCTGCGTCAGCACGTGCTCCGTCCCCAGAGCCAGGGCCAGCGCCAGTACGGGCACCAGCCACAGCGCCAGCGCGACCAGGGCTGCCCTGAACGCGCGCAAGGCCGTGGCCCGATCAACGCGTTCGTCGTCTGCCAGCAGGGCTGGCCGCTCGGAGCGGGGCTCGTCCGGCCGGCCGCCCAGAGGCAGCCAGCGCGGTCTCACGCGCCCGGCCAGCCAGCCGAACAGCCCGGCGACGGCGATGATCGCCGGAAAGGGGACGTTGACGAGCGCGATCGCCAGGAACGAGCACGTCGCAACCAGGACGAGGGCGGGGCTGCGCAGCGTGCGGCGGCCGATGCGGATGGCGGCCTGCACGACGATCGCGACCACCGCGGCCTGCAGGCCGAACAGCAGGCCCGACACGAGCGGCACCTCGCCGAGGACGGCGTACCCGATGGACAGCGCGAGCATCGCGACGAAGCCCGGGATCACGAACAGCGAGCCGGCGATCACGCCGCCGCGCACCCCGTGCATGAGCCAGCCGACGTAGGTGGCGAGCTGCTGCGCCTCGGGTCCGGGCAGCACCATGCAGTAGTTCAGCGCGTGCAGGAATCTGCGCTCGCTGATCCAGTGGCGGGTCTCGACGAGCTCGCGGTGCATGACCGAGATCTGCCCGGCCGGGCCGCCGAAGCTGTTCAGCCCGATGTAGGCCCAGACCCGGGTTGCGCCGGACAGGGAAATTCCGTGGCTCGGCATGGACGCGGGCGCCATCGGGGCAGCGTAGCCAGCCTCGGGCCCTCGGACTGCGCCGCTGCAGCCGGCTGCCATGGCTCAAGTAGGCTTGGCCAGCCCCCACGGGGCGGGACGCGTGCCGTCCCTCAGCCCGGCGCTGGAACGCCAGAGCCGGGTTCGTCTAGCGCCTGGAGATCCACCGTGAAGAGCGATGTCGAGACCCTGTCCCCGACTCGGGTCAAGCTGACCGTCGAGGTCCCCTTCGACGAATTGAAGCCGAGCATGGACGCTGCCTACGGCCGCATCGCCAAGAGCGTCAACATCCCCGGGTTCCGCAAGGGCAAGGTGCCTGCACGCGTCATCGAGCAGCGCTTCGGCCGCGGCGCCGTGCTGGAGGAGGCCGTCAACGACGCGCTGCCCAAGGCATACGACGACGCGGTCAAGGAGCACGGCCTGGTGCCCGTGGGCCGCCCCGAGGTCGACGTGACCGAGCTCGTCGACGGCCAGCCGCTCGCCTTCACGGCCGAGGTCGACGTACGCCCTGAGTTCGACCTGCCCGACTACTCGTCGCTGACCGTCACGGTCGCCCCGGCCGTGCCGTCGGATGCCGACATCGACCAGCAGGTCGAGTCGCTGGCCTCCCGCTTCGCGACCCTCAACGACGTCGACCGCCCTGCGGCCCTCGGCGACGTGCTGCTCGTCGACATCGCCGGCGCCACGCCCGAGGGCGACGCGCTGGAGGACCTGTCCGGCACCGCGCTGTCGTACGAGCTCGGCACCGATGGCATGCTCCCCGGCTTCGACGAGGCAGTCGTCGGTGCCGCCAAGGGCGACGTGCGGGTGTTCGACTTCACTCCCGAGAATGGCGACTGGGCCGGCATCCCGCTGACCGTCACGGCCACGGTCACGGCGGTGCGCGAGCGCGAACTGCCGCCCATCGACGATTCCTTCGCCCAGCTGGCATCGGAATTCGACACCATCGACGAACTCCGGGCTGACCTGGCCGAGCGGCTGGAGCGGGTGAAGCGCATGGAGCAGGGCGCCGAGGCTCGCAACAACGTGCTCGAGGTCCTCCTGGCCGCCGTCGACATCCCGCTGCCTGAGGGTGTCATCGCGGCCGAGGTCGAGGCGCACTTCGAGGACGGCCACGACAGCGGCGACGAGCATCGCGCCGAAGTCGAGCAGCAGGCCCGCGATTCCCTGAAGAGCCAGTTCGTCCTGGACAAGGTGGCCGAGGCCGAGCAGGTCGCGGTCGGCGAGACCGAGCTGTCCGCGTGGCTCATGCAGCAGGCCCCGCGCTACGGCATGAGCCCGGATGCGTTCGCCCAGGCGCTGGTCGAGTCCGGCCAGGTGTCCATGGCGATCCAGGACATCCGGCGGGCGAAGGCCCTCGCCGTGGTGCTTGAGTCGGCCACGGTCGTCGACACTGACGGGGCCAGCGTGGACCTCGCTGCCCTGGACGAGGAGATGAACCGGGCTGCCGGCCTGGCCCAGGCGCAAGCGCAGGCGCAGGCGCTGGGGCTCGACGCGGCCGCGCTGCCGGACTTCGGTGGCGCGGCTTCCGGCGAGGACGCGCAATAGGCTCGTCGCATGAGCAATGGCAACGGGAGCAATGGCGCGGCGGCCGGCGGAGGCGCGGTCTACGGACTCGGCCTCATCGGCGCAGTCGTGTGGAACTGGCAGGTGGCGGACAGCTTCGGTGGATACGTCTGGGGCTTCCTCGAGTCGCTGGTCTGGCCCGGGTTCCTGGTCTACGAGTTGTTCCAGCTGGCCAGCTAGCCCGGCTTCGCCCGCCGCCCGCCGCCCGCCGCAGGGGGCATTCGGCTCACGGCGAACCCGGCACGCGCGAGGAAGGCCCCGAACCCCGTTCGGGTTAGGGTCAGACAAGCAGGAGTCGCAGCAGGCGACGGCAACGGGAGGGCCAGTGAGCCAGATGAACGAGCCGCAGTTCCGGGGAACCGGAGGCGGGATGACCGGCTTCGGCGACATGCTCGACGAGCGGCTGCTGCGCGAGCGCATCATCTGGCTCGAGGGCGAGGTCCGCGACGAGAACTCCAACCGCATCGCCAAGCAGCTCCAGGTGCTGGCGGCCGAGGACCCCGACCGCGACATCTCCCTCTACATCAACTCGCCCGGCGGCTCGATCACCGCCGGCATGGTCATCTACGACACGATGCAGCTGATCCCCAACAACATCACGACCGTGGCGATGGGCCTGGCGGCCAGCATGGGCCAGTTCCTGCTGGTGGCGGGGAGCCCCGGCCAGCGCTACGCCACGCCGAACACCCGGATCATGATGCACCAGCCATCCGGTGGCCTCGGCGGCACCGCTTCGGACATCAAGATCCAGGCCGAGCAGATGCTCTACATCAAGAAGCGCATGGCCAAGCTCATCGCCGAGCACAGCGGGCAGTCGGTCGAGACGATCGAGGCCGACTCTGACCGTGACCGCTGGTTCACGGCCGACGAGGCCCAGGACTATGGGCTCATCGACCACATCTACACGTCGGCGTCGAACGCGCCAGAGTCAAATGTGCGCAAGGGCAAGGGAGAGAGCACCAAATGACCTTTCAGGCCACGACGAGCCCCTCGGCCCGCTACATCCTGCCCGAGTTCCGGGAGCGCAGCGCTACCGGCGAGCGGATCCACAACCCGTACACCAAGCTCTTCGAGGAGCGAATCATCTTCCTCGGGGTGCAGATCGACGACGCCAGCGCCGACGACGTCATGGCGCAGTTGCTCTGCCTGGAATCGATGGACCCGGACCGCGACATCCAGATCTACATCAACTCCCCGGGCGGCTCGTACACGGCGATGACGGCGATCTATGACACCATCCAGTTCGTCAAGCCCCAGGTGCAGACGGTGTGCCTGGGCCAGGCTGCCTCCGCGGCAGCGGTGCTCCTCGCGGCCGGGACGCCCGGGAAGCGGTTCGCGCTGCCGCACGCGCGCATCCTGATCCACCAGCCGTACACCGAGGGCGGCGGCCAGGGCTCGGACATCGAGATCCAGGCCAACGAGATCCTGCGCATGCGGGTCGAGATGGAAGGCATCCTCGCCAAGCACACGGGCCGGGAGCCCGAGCAGGTGGCCAAGGACATCGAGCGCGACAAGATCCTCACGGCGGCCGATGCCAAGGAGTACGGGATCATCGACGCCGTCATCACCTCCCGCAAGGCCTGACTCCCCTGCCCACTCGCGTGTGCGGCTAGAGCAGGTCCAGCGAGCGGGCGACCTCGACCAGGGACTTGCGGTCCGAGACGCGCAGCGTGCGCATGGCGCGCTGGATGTCCTGCTTGACGGTGGACTGCGAGTAGCCGAGCTGGCGCCCGATCACGGAGTTCGAGGCGCCCGACTCGACCAGCATCAGGATCGCCACCTGCCTGCCTGACAGCACGATCGAGTCGGGCGGCCCGCCCGAGGCCATCGGGGCGAGGACACCGCCGCGGGGGTGCACGAGCCACAGCGCCAACGCCCCGCGCAGGGCGTCCAGCACGGCATGCGCGTGCTCGTCGCCGGGCCAGGGCAGATCGCTGATGAAGCCGAACGCCCCCACCACGTTGCCGCCCGACACGACGGGGACGTTGACGAGGGCGGCCGCCCTCGTGCGCTCCATCATCCGTGCCCACATCTGCTCGTCGAGGAAGGCCGCTCGGTTCTCCGCCTGGAAGTCCTCGGCCCGCGCGACGACAACCTGGGCCTGGCGCGTCGCGGCCGTCAGCACGGTCTCCAGGCTGATGGGCAGGACGCACACCCTTCGGACCTCGTCGTCGTTGAGCCCGTCGACGGCGATGAGCACGAGATCGTCCCCCGTGCGCCGCCAGAGCGCGAAGGCCGTCGGCCGGTATGGCTCGAGCGGTCCACGCACCAGTGCCCGACCCACCTGGGTTGCCGCCGGCAGGCTGGCCAGGAACGTGATGAACTCCGGCACGCCCTGGAGGCTCATCCGTCCTCCAGCAGGCCGAGCTCGCGCGTGCGACGAGCGGCCGCCATCCGGTCGGGTGCGCGGAGGAGGGCCGCGACCCGCCGGACCTCCTGCTTGACGGTCGACTCCGAGACGCGGAGCAGGGCTGCTATCGCGGCGTTCGACCGGCCCTCCTCCACTCGCCGCATGATCGCCGCCTGCCTCGCCGTGAGGGCCGGGCTGCCGAGGGACGTGTCTCGTCCGTGAGGTGAATCGTGCGTCATGCACATGCCCATGGCTGCGGACGCGGCCCCCAGCACGGCGAGGTCGCTGACGGACCACTGCGGCTCGGTCGGAACGCCGAGGACGAGCACGCCAACCGCCGTGCCCTCGGCGACGATCGGGCTGGCCACGAGGCGGGCGCTGCTGGCCACGTGCAGCGCGGCGACCGCCTCGGCGATCGGGCCTCGTCGATCGGCCGCCACCTGCTCGAGCGACTCCACGTCGGAATCGCCCATGCCGGACGTGCCGACGAGGACCAGGCCATCGTCCTCGCGCCGCAGGACGGCAGCCGCCCCGGTGAGCGGTAGCGACACCGGCAGCCTGGCCACCCGCGCGAGGACCTGCTCGGGCGTGGTGTGCGCGGCCAGGGCGGCCAGCAGGTCGGCCAGCGCGCGCAGGATGGCGGCGTCGGTCACGCTCGCCTCCTTGCGGCGCATCGTGGGGCCACGCTACGGATCCACTGGTCATGCCCCGGGCATGCCCACCGTACAAGCCTGGCTGAGCCGTCTCCGAGACGAGGACGGCGTGCCGTGGCCGCCATGATGTGGAGGCGACGAGCGGTGCCGGGGGCCCGAAGGCGTTTCCGCCCGAGGACGGTTACCGCTCGTCGTTCCGCCACCGGCGGAGGGGCCGATCGACCAGGCGCCGGCCCGAGGGCAGGGCGCCACATGGACGCGGGGGACCGGGCGGCGCGCTCATGGAGCGCGCCGCCCTTCGCGGCCGCCGCACGGTCCTTCGGCGCGCCGTGCCTGTGCAATGCAGGGATGGGGAAGGTACGGTCAGACCTAGCCATGGCCAGTCAGGCCGTGGCCTGCGTGTGATCCCCAATGCGGGGGCGGGATGAGGAGCACAGCATGGCGCGCATCGGCGAGAGCGGTGACCTGCTCAAGTGCTCCTTCTGCGGCAAGAGCCAGAAGCAGGTCAAGAAGCTCATCGCCGGTCCCGGCGTCTACATCTGCGACGAGTGCATCGACCTGTGCAACGAGATCATCGAGGAGGAGCTCAACGAGGCCACCGAGGCCACGTGGGGCGACCTGCCCAAGCCGCGCGAGATCTTTGAGTTCCTCGACCAGTACGTCATTGGCCAGGACACCGCCAAGAAGTCGCTGTCCGTCGCGGTCTACAACCACTACAAGCGGGTCCAGGCCGAGGCGTCCGGCAGCGAGCGAGGCAAGGACGAGCGGGTCGAACTGGCCAAGTCGAACATCCTCCTCCTCGGCCCCACCGGCTCCGGCAAGACGCTGCTCGCCCAGACCTTGGCCCGCATGCTCAACGTGCCATTCGCCATCGCGGACGCCACTGCGCTCACGGAGGCGGGCTACGTCGGCGAGGACGTCGAGAACATCCTGCTCAAGCTGATCCAGGCCGCCGATTACGACACCAAGCGCGCCGAGACCGGGATCATCTACATCGACGAGATCGACAAGGTCGCGCGCAAGAGCGAGAACCCGTCCATCACCCGCGACGTGTCCGGTGAGGGCGTGCAGCAGGCGCTGCTGAAGATCCTCGAGGGCACCACCGCGTCGGTGCCGCCGCAGGGCGGTCGCAAGCATCCGCACCAGGAGTTCATCCAGATCGACACCACCAACGTGCTGTTCATCGTCGGCGGCGCGTTCGCGGGCCTCGACACGATCGTCGAGCAGCGGCTGGGGCAGAAGCGCCTTGGCTTCACGTTTGACATCGTCGACGGCGAACGGGTCGACGAGGACACGAACCCCGACGACATCTTCAGCCACGTGATGCCCGAGGACCTGCTCAAGTTCGGCATGATCCCTGAGTTCATCGGCCGCCTGCCGGTGTTCACCTCCGTCAGCAAGCTCGATAGCGCGGCGCTGGTCGCCGTCCTGACCGAGCCCAAGAACGCGCTCGTGCGCCAGTACCAGCGGCTGTTCGAGCTCGACGGCGTCGAGCTCGAGTTCACCACCGACGCGCTCGACGAAATCGCCGAGCAGGCGCTCAAGCGTGGCACGGGTGCCCGCGGGCTGCGCGCGATCCTCGAAGAGGTGCTCCTCAACGTCATGTACGACGTGCCGAGCCGGACCGACGTGGCCAAGGTCGTCATCAGTGGCGAGGTCGTGCGCGACAACGTCAACCCGACCCTCGTGCCGCGTGAGACCCCACGCCGCGAGCGCCGGGAGAAGTCCGCGTAACGGCTGACCGCCTTGGCCTGGCCGCGTCGCTTCCTGGCGTTGCTCGGAGCGGTCATGCTGCTCGGCGTTGCCACGCCTGCTGTTCACGCTGCGACCGATGGCGAGACTCCTGGCTCCTCGCAGACCATCGGCACGGTTGCCGTGCGTGCGTGTGGCCTCATCGAGATGCCGGGTTCACAGGCCTGGTGCGGAACCCTGCAACGGCCCTGGGATCCGGCGGTCCCGTCCCTTGGCAGCTTTCCGCTTGCGTTCTCCATCCTCCTGCCGAAGTCGGCGGCAACCACCGCGCCCGCAGTCGTCGGCATGGAGGGCGGGCCGGGATACGGCAGCATCGGCAGCGGACAGACGTATGCCGAGATGCTGGGACCGCTCCTGCGGGACCGTGCGCTGCTTGTCGTCGATGCCCGGGGCACGGGGCGCTCCGACGCGGCCGTTTGCCCGAGCCTGGCCGGCGATGGCATCGGCTGGGGCCGCGCCGTAGCGGAGTGCGCGCGGCATCTGGGCGCCCGGGCGCAGCTGTACGCGAGCGCCCTCGCCGCGGATGACATAGCGGCGCTGGTCGGTGCTCTCGGACTTGGCCCGGTGGACGTGTACGGCGACTCGTACGGCACCTTCCTCGCCCAGGTGATGGCCAGCCACCACCCCGACATCGTCCGCTCGCTCGTCCTCGACGGGGCGTACCCCGTCACCGGCGAGACGGCCTGGTACCCGACACAGGGACCGGCGCTCCGCGAGTCGTTCACCGTTGTCTGCCTGCGCACGCCGGCGTGCGCCGCCCTGCCCGGGTCAACGATGGCGCGGCTGCGGACCGTGCTCGACACCGTTCGGAAGGCACCGGCCACGGTGCGTGCACCGGGCGCGGACGGTCGCATGCACCGCATCGTCATCGACGCTCCCGCGCTGGTGGCCACGCTCTTCAACGGGACCTACCTGCCCATCACCTACCGCGAGACCGATGCCGCCCTGCGTGCGGCCCTGCGCGATGACTGGCTCCCGCTCGGCCGGCTCGTTGCCGAGTTCTGGTACGACGGGTCAGGGGAGAGCAGTGTTCGACAGTTCAGCCCGGCCCAGCAGCTCGCGGTCAGCTGCCACGACTACCCGCAGCTGTTCGCGCAGTCCGCGTCGATCCCCGAGCGTCGGCGCCAGATCGCGGCTGCCATCCGGGCCGAGAAGCAGTCGAACCCCGGCCTCTACGGCCCCTTCACCATCGATGAGTACCTCGACTCGGACTGGTCCGCCATCGAGGTATGCACCACCTGGCCCGCCGTGGGCACGGATCCCGCCCGCCTCCCCGGCCCCCTGTCGGGCAGCTACCCCGACATCCCGGCGCTCGTCCTGTCCGGCCAGCTCGACACGATCACCACGCCGGCGGAGGGAGCGATGGTCGCCCGCCAGTTCCCGCGGGCCCGCCAGGTCATCGTGGCCAACGGGCTGCACGTCACGGCCATGGGAGACCCCGATGGCTGCGCAGCTGGGCTGGTCCGTGACTTCCTCCGGGACTACGCGCAGGTCCTCGCCGAGCCGCTGGACCGCTGTGCGATCCCGCCCGTCCGCGGCGCGCCCGGATACCCGCGCACGGCGGAGCGGATCGACCTGCCGGTCGCGGTGGCACTGACCATCGCCGACGTGCTCGACCGCGCGTGGCAGACGTACGGCAGCAGCGGGCTGGGGCTGCGCGGGGGATCGTGGAGCCTGCGCGGGTGGCCGCGCACCACTCTCACGCTGGAGCAGTACCAGCTCTACGACGGCCTGCCGGTAAGTGGCAAGGTCAGGTGGGATGTCGCCTCCGGGGCCTTGCGTGCCACGCTGGTGGCGGCTGGCCGGTCGTGGACGGCTCGATGGAACACCGAGGCCTGGCGGGCGCAAGCCACTGTCACCGAAGTGAACCGCCGTGGTGAGACGACCACGACGTTCCCGGCCCCCTGACCTGCGCCGAGCCGAACGACGTGCTGACGCCCATCATCGAGAGGCGAGTCCGAGGAACAGGGCGAGGGCTCGGTTGATCCGGCTGTCTTGATCGAGCCCGTTCGCCTATGTGGGTCGCACGGGGAGGCGGAACAGCGGGGCGTCTGTGTCGTCGGTGGTCATGGGACCGTCCAGACCTCTCCGCGCTTCACTCCTCAGGCCACTGAGAGACCGCATCCACCCAGGCTTGGTCCGTGGGCTCGTGAGCGCTCGCAGCGATGAGCCGGGACTGCCGCCGTGCCTCGGCCAACGCGCCCTCCTCGTTACCAGTAACGGTAGTTGGGCGCTGCGGAACTGGCTGACCATGGCGTTGCCGTGGCGTCTAGGACAGTGGCAGGGCGCCACCTGTGGATGATGTGGTGGTTCGCTCAGTCGCGGGCGCGGCGGTCCGGCAGCAGCCCGATCTCGCGGGCGCGGCCGGCGGTGGTGCGCCTGTCCTGGGTGCCGAGGAGCTTCATGATCTCCTGGAGGTCCTTCTTGACCGTCGGGATCGAGTAGCCCAGCACGTTGGCAATGTCGGTGTTGGTGCGCTCCTGGCCGATGAGCTCGAGGATCCGGTGCTGCCGCGCGGTGATGGTGAACTCCCGGTGGGGGAGCGGCGCCGCCCTGCGCCATCGGTCGATCAGTGCCCGGCGCTGCTCGAGGAACCACAGTGCCAGCGCGCTCGCCACGCCCTCGAGGTACTGGTAGTCGTCGGCACCGAGCTCGCGGTCGTCGAGCAGCACCGAGAGGATCCCGACGGGCGCTTCCGACCACAGCACGGGAACGCATACGAGCCGGGTGGGTCGCGTGTCGATCTCCTCGGCGGGCGCCCCCTCGGCTTCCTCCGGGGCTTCTTCCATGCCGGAGGCGAGCAGGGGGTAGGCCCGGGGCAGGTCGGCCGTGAGAGTCGCGATCGTGCGGGCGGTGGTGAACGCGTCAGCGATGGGCAGCGGCAGGCTGGTGACGATCGTGCGGAAGGCCGCCGCGTCAGGTCCCGGGTAGCCGAAGTTGCCGATGAGCTCGAGCGTGTCGGGGCGGCCGATGCCGTAGACCTGCCCGGCGATCGCGCCGAGCGGCCCGAGCGCGCCCACGACGGCTGATCGGGTGACGGCGTCTCCATCGGGGTTGCCGCTCAGGAATTGCAGGAAGCCGCTCAGCGCGGCTCCGCGATCTCGGCTCATGTCGCCCCCTCGGGGGATAAGCCTAGGCTATTGGCGGGCACGTCGCTGACCGCCACAGTCGTGTGCAGGATCAGCGGGTGCGACCGGCTCACGGCAACCTCGCCCGCACCCACCAGCGTCTCCGTCAGCTTCTCGCCGGGGCGAAGGCCCGTGTACTCGATCGGGATGTCCCGCCCAGACTTGGCGATCATGTGCCGGGCCACATCGTCGATGCGCACCGGGTCCCCCATGTCGAGGATGAGGGTCTCGCCAGGCCGGCCGATGACGGCGGCCTGCAGGACGAGGTGCACTGCCTCGCCCACGGTCATGAAGTACCTGGTCACGTCCGGACTGGTGACCGTGACCGGACCCCCGCGCTGGATCTGCAGCCGGAAGGCGTTGACCACCGAACCGCGACTGCCCAGGACGTTGCCGAAGCGGACCGAGATGAACCGCTCCTCGCCCTGCGGCGCGATGGCGGCCGTCATCCGCTCGGTCTCCAGCTTCGTTCGGCCGAGGACGCACACCGGGTCCGCGGCCTTGTCCGTCGAGATGTTGACGAACACCCGGACGCCCGCCTCGCGCGCGGCATCGAGCAGGTTCATGGTGCCCAGCACGTTCGTCTTGTGCGCCTCGTCCGGGTAGCGCTCGAGCAGGGGCAGGTGCTTGAGCGCGGCTGCATGGAAGACGATGTCCGGGCGAACGGCGAGCAGCACCTCGCGCATGCGATCGCGGTCCCGGATGTCGGCGAGGATCAGGTCGTCCGAATCCAGCAGGCCCCGGCCGTCGAGGCTGAGCTGGACGGCCTGCATAGCCGACTCGTCACGGTCGAGGATGCCGAGGAACTCCGGGTGGTACCGATGGACCTGGCGGGCCAGCTCGGACCCGATCGAGCCGCCACCACCCGTGATGAGGACGCGGGTGCCCGCGAAGAAGCCCTGGATTGCCTGCTCGTCTGTGTGGATCGGCCGGCGCCCCAGCAGGTCCTCGTCGGAGACTTCCTCGATGTCGCGCAGGTCGACGCGGTTGTCGATGATCTGCGACTTGCTCGGGATGACGCGCAGGCTCACGCCGAGGCTGGCGCAGCGGCCGTCCAGGCTGCGCAACTGCGCGGCCTCGACGGCGGCTATCGAAACGACCAGCACGGTCGCTCCCGTGCGCCGGACGACCGTCTCGAGGTCGTCGATGGTGCCGAGGACCCGGGTGCCCTGCAGGTGCAAGTGGCGCTTGCCGGGATCGTCGTCGAGGAAGCCGATGGGCCGGTACCGCTCCGCGGGGTTGCTGCGCATGAGCCGGACCAGCTGCTCGCCGGCTTCGCCGGCCCCGTAGATGAGCGTGAGCGCACCAGACCGGCTGTAGTGGAAGCGCTGGCGGTAGGCGCGTGCCGTGAACCGCCCGCCCAGCATCGCGCCAAGGGCGAGCGCACCCGCGATGAGCGGGACGCTGCGCGGCAGGTCGATCGACTCGGCGACGGCCAGGGTGACGAAGGCGGCGGCGGTGACGATCAGTGTTGCGAAGCACACGCCGACGACTTCGTCGAACGAAGCGGGGCGATACCGGCCCTGGTACAGGCTGAAGGAGAACCCGACCAGCAACTGCAACACGGCGCACGCGGCCCCGACCACGACCGCAGCCGCCAACGTGCGGGCCGGGACGTCGGGGTCATATCGCAGCAGCGAGGCCACGGGCACGGCGACGAGCCAGCTGGCCGCGTCCCAGGCAGCCTGCGGGAACCGGGGCCGTGCGCGCACGGGGCCGCTCGCGCCGGGACCGGCGGCAGCGCCTTGGCTCATGGCCCTCCCTCGTTGGTTGCCAACAGGCTAGCCGCAGGATCGGGCCGGCAACGGACGCTACGCGCCGGACTACAGGTGCGCGACGGCGGATCCGCGAAGGACGCCGCGGGTGTCCAGCACGGGCGTGGTGTCCCACGCCAATGCCGGATCGAGGTACTCGGAGTGGGCCTGCAGCAAGATGACCAGGTCACTGCCCGCGATCGCTTCGGCGAGGGTCGGCACCCGCCGCACCTCGGCGCTCGGCAGCTTCCAGTCGGCCACCAGCGGGTCGTGGAATGAGACGTCGGCCCCGAGCCGGATGAGAGCCGTGGCCACGTCGCGGGCCGGCGACTCGCGCTGGTCGGAGATGTTCGCCTTGTAGGTGATGCCCAGCAGGCCCACTCGCGAGCCACGGATGGACCGGGAGACGTCGTTCAGCAGGTCCTGGGCCCGGCGCGCGACGTAATCGGGCATCGCGGCATTGACTTCCTGCGCCAACTCGACGAACCGGAACGGCTGCCCGAGGTGGGTCCTGACCCGGTGGGACAGGTAGTTGGGGTCGATCGGGATGCAGTGGCCCCCGACGCCGGGCCCAGGCGTGAACGGCGCGAATCCGAACGGCTTGGTCGCGGCGCAGCGGATGGCGTCCCAGAGGTCGATGCCCAGCAGGTGGCAGAACTGCGACAGCTCGTTGACCAGCGCGATGTTGACATGCCGGTATGTGTTCTCCAGCAGCTTGGTCAGCTCGGCCTCCTTGAGGCCCTTGGCCACCACGACCGTGTCGACGACGAGGGAGTAGAACTCCTCGGCCCGCTGCGTGCAGGCCGGCGTG
The DNA here is from genome assembly GCA_030681835.1 of Actinomycetota bacterium. GTDB lineage: Bacteria > Actinomycetota > Actinomycetes > S36-B12 > S36-B12 > UBA10649. Next base: position 14,704 of record JAUXRN010000098.1, on the reverse strand, counting down.
AACCCACCCACGACCTTGGGCGTGTTGCGCAGCGTGTAGGTGTCGTTGCCCGGGTCGATCCGCTCGGGGCTGAAGGCGACGTTGATGTCGCGGCCGACCTCGAGGCCCGACTCCTCGAGGATCGGGATGAGCACTTCCTCGGTCGTCCCGGGGTACGTCGTGGATTCCAGCACGACGAGCTGCCCGGGGACGAGGTGGTCGCGCACGGCCGCGGCGGCCGCCCGCACGGCCTCGAGGTCGGGCCCGCGGTCGTCCGCCAACGGTGTCGGCACGCAGATGACGACAACATCGGCGTCGCGCAGGACCGCGGGCGAGGTGCTCGCCGAGAAGCCGGTCGCGAGCATCGCGGCGACACTCTCGTCGCTGATGTCGTCCACGTGCGAGTGGCCGCCGTTGAGGCCATCGACGACTGCGTTCGACACGTCGAAACCGGTGACTCGCAGGCCGCGTCGGGTGGCCTCCTGCACGAGCGGAAGGCCCACGTAGCCCAGGCCGATCACCGCCAGTCGTGGACTGTCCACCGGGCTCCTTCCTTTGTGCTGCTCGCTGGGGCGAACCTATCGGGCCACCCGGTGCGCAAGCGCGTGCGCCGCTCAGCGATGGTGCTCGAGCACGTACCGGGCGACCGCCAGGCTGCTCGTCCACGCGGGGGACACGGCGTTGAGGATGTGGGTGGAGCCCTCGCCCGGCTCGACGACGAAGTCCATCTCGAGCCTCTTGCTGGGCACGTGGAAGAGCTGGGCGCGCACGCCAGGACGGCCCTTGGTGGTGAAGTCCACCGGTCGCACCGACGGCACGAGGGACGCCGCCTGGCGAACCAGGTGGGTCCTTGAGTACTTGGGCAGCTCGGTGCGCAGCAGACCCGTGACGTCGTGATGCTTGCTCGTGAAGAACCGCGGGTACGTGCGGGCGATGTCCAGCGACTCACCGATCTTCATGCCGGACGTGCCGCCGTAGTCCTCGCGCCACAGGGCGGGGATGGCGGTCGGGCCGACCTTGGCCTTCCCGTCGACCGTCACGGTGAGGTGCACGCCGAGGAATGGGTTGCGCGGGTCCGGCACCGGGTAGACGTGGCGCTGCAGGCGTCCCGGCTCCCAGTCGCCGTACCAGTACAGGCCCTTGAAGGGCAGCATTCGGTAGTCCATGCCGACCCCGAACCAGTGCGCCACCTTGTCGGCGTACAGCCCCGCAGCATTGATCACGTGGCCGGTGCTGAGCCGGCCCTCGGTCGTCGTCATCACCCAGCCGGGTCCGGCGCCGGTGACCGTGGCGCCGAGAACGATCCGGCCGCCGCGGTCACGCACCCGCTGTGCCAGGGCCTCGACCACGTGGCCCGGGTTGGCGACCGCGGTGGTGGGGGACCACAGGGCGCGGCCGGTGGTGCGGGCCAGCGGCTCGAGCTCCGCCAATTGCGCCTCGTCGATCATCTCCAGCGTGACCCCGTTGGCCTGGCCTCTGCGGTACAGCTCGTCTAGGGCGGGGAGCTCCGCCTCGTTCTGGGCGACGACGACCTTCCCGGTCTCGCGCACGACCACCCCGCGCTCGGCGCAGAACTCGTGCAGCAGTCGGTTGCCGTCCCGGGTGAGCCGGGCCTTGAGGGAGTCCGGTGCGTAGTAGAAGCCCGCGTGCAGGACCCCGCTGTTGCGCCCCGATGCATGCTCGGCGAGGCGGGGCTCCTTGTCGTAGACGACGACCGAGGTGTCCGGGTAGGCGGCCAGCCACGCGTCGGCCAGGGCCAGCCCGACGATGCCGGCTCCGATGACGACGACGTCGGCGGTGAGGAGGGGCACGGGTCCAGCGTAGGCGGGGCCCGCTACGCGGTGCGCGGTGCCGGAAGGGCGTCCGCCGGTGCCGGCCAGCGCTCGGTCGCGCTCAAGGTCCAGCCGATGTTGTGTGCGGCGAGTTCGCGAGGGTCGACGTTGCTGTCGGCGATCCCGATGAGCCGGGTGTCACGCGTGGCGATCGCCGAAGCGGTCTGCTGGACGGTCATGCCGTCGATGCCCGAGGGGCCCTGGATGACGTGCTGGGGGAAGACCACGCCCCACCGCAGCCACCCGAAGAGGTCGGCCTGCTCGGCACCGGCTGCGGCCGCCGCAGTCACCGCGATGTGGACGCCTCGGTCCGACAGGACGCGCAGCGCCTGGCCGGCGCCCGTCGGGACGGTGTCGACGAGCACGACCGTCCTGGCGCACTCGCGGCGGTCGAGGAAGGGCGTCACGAGATTGGGCAGGGCGTTCTCGGCGGCCTCGGGGCTGAGCAGGATCGACGGGAGCGCGATGAGCATGGGCAGGTCGCGCTGGTCGAGTTCGTCGGCCTGCTCCATGGCCTCCTTCAGGCGGGACAGCGCGATCCGGGTGGCCTCGGCGGCGACCTGAGGCTGCCGGCCGACGAGGGACAGGAAGGCCTCGGGGTCGGTGAGGTCGAGGCTGCCGAATGACTGGCGCCATCCGGTCTCGACCACCATCGCTGCCACGTCGCCCGTGGTGCAGTCCACGAGCGGGGCGTATCGGGCCGGGAAGGCATCGTGCTTGCCTGCGTCGGCCCGCATCGTCTTCAGCGTGTCGACGGCCGTGACCGGGGTGTCGAGCTCACGCATGATGTCTTCGGGCCTGATGTCGTAGGCGATCAGGTTGTCGACGGTGAAGGGGTCTCGCGAGCCCTGGTCGATGGCAAGCCGGTGCAGGGCCGCGGTCATGAGCCCGTCCTGGGTGAACTCGTCGACCTGGTGCGCGGCGTAGCCGAACGAGATGCTCACATGGACGTCCACGTCCAGCCGCGCGCTCGGCACGGCGCCATGGTCGTTGACATGCTCCTGCAGGCCTCGCAGCAGGCCGATCCCGTTGCGGATGATGGGACCTCCGCCGAGGGCAATCCAGATTCGGCCGGGGGCCTCGTACGCCGCAAACACGTCGTGCCCGGCGAACTGCTGGTGCCCCAGCGCCAGGCGCATGACCTGTGCCACGGCTGCCTGCTCGAACCGGCCCCCGGCGATGGCACCGAAGTCGTCGATGCTGTAGACGCCGATGAGCAGCGAATCGGTGTGCGGGTTCGCGTCGGCGCGACGCTGCATGCGCTCGACGGCCTGCTTGAACGCGGCCAGGGTGGGCCAGCGGCTGATGCCGTCGAACATCACGTCGAAGGCAGCCTCGTCGCGGTCGTCGAACGATGCGATGACGGGCACGAGCAGCGCTGACGTGGCCAGGTCGGTGAACGTGCCGACGATGCGGCGCGAGCGCGTGATGAACCACCCGGCCCACAGCCAGCGGCCCACCGTGACGCTGCTGGCATTGGGGTGCCCGGGCACCGGGTAGAGGGGCAGGCGCAGGCTGCCGGGCTCGGCCAGGTCACGGGCGTCCGGCTTGGCCCCGTTCGGGTAGGTGTCGACGGCCGCCAGGTGCGTGATGACGTGCCCGCGCGCATCGTCGAGGACGACCATCGCCCGGGTCGCACCGAACACCGAGATGGCCATGCGTGCGGTGACCGGCACCGACGCCCGCGCGGCGAGTTCGGGGCTGAGCGATCCGTCGGCGATCCGGGCCATGACCTCGCTCTGGTGCGCGGCCCACATGCCCAGCGCGCGCACGGACTCATGGACCCACATCCGGATCGAGACGAACCACAGGGCAAGGAGGGCGACGAGGAACATGCCCAGGCCGGTGAGCGCCCCGGGCAGGGCACCCTGGTCCGGGAATGCTTTGCTTGCGCTGGTGCCGGCGAATGCGACTGACCACGCGATCAGTGCCCCGCCCAGAGCGACGATGATCCGCCGCGAGTCCAGTGCGTCGCGCAGCAGCAGCCACTGCGTGCGGTCCTGCTCGACCCAGCGGTCCACGCTGCTCACCGCGAGGCCCAGGTATGTCGAGCAGATCGCGGCGAGGACGAGCGGGATGATCGACCCCTCCACGGACACCGCGGAGGACAGCGGCGCCACGATCGCGAAGGCCGCGGCCGCCACGGCGGCGGACCCCCAGGTCGCCACGAGGCCGTGATAGCGCGCGTTCGGGTCGCGTGGCAGCCCCCTGCGGCTGATCGCCAGGAACCGGATGGTGAATGCCGCGCCAGCAAGGAGGGCCATGGTCGCAGCGTCGTAGAAGATCCCCGCGACGAGTGCACCGACGGGGACCATCGTGAAGGTGATCGTGGTCGACCGCCACGTGCGCACCGGTGCCGTCGGGTTGCCCAGGACGCTGCGGGTGAGCGCCTCGCTGCGGGTGCGGAACACCGGGCGGGGGGCGAAGACGCTCAGCGCGACGAGCAGCGCGGCCCAGACCAGCGTGCTGGGAATCGGCTGCCAGCGGGCGGACAGGGCGTCGGCGTGGATGGCCACCCAGGACGCGGCCACCGCCATCCCCGCGGCCGCCGATGCCAGGGCGGCCAGGCCGACCACGCCAGCGCGGACCTGGATCTGCTGCTCGGGTGCGCTGCGGGGACGGTGCGCGGTGACCGGCATGAGCCAGGCACCGAGCGCCAAGGCCGCATTCCGGGCGGGGCGGGGGGCCTGCACGGCCTCGCCGGCCCTCGTCCCGGCCCCGGGATCACCCGTCCCATTAGTCACACGGGGAGGGTACCCCCGATAATGGAGCATCATGTCGCAGTCGTCGTTCCGCGCGCGGCGCCGGACGCCGTTGTTCGCGGCCGGCGCGCTGGCCTCGCTGGTGCTGGCCGGCCTCGGCGGCGCGATCCCCGGTGCGATGGCCGTCGACGGCGACCCATCCAGCCCCCCGACATCGGAGGGTGGTGGCTCGCCGGGTGGCACCTCGGACGGTGGCATCTCGGACGGTGGCACCTCGGACGGCGGCGGCTCGAGTGCCCCGCGGCCGACCGAGACCGGCGGCGGACAGCTACCGGGCCAGCGGCCCGACCAGCCACGACCGGCCAACGCCGACCCGGCCCCGACGCTCGACCCAGGCTTCGTCGACGACTACTCCGTGCTGTGGCGAAAGGTCCAGCGCGGGCAGCACCGGATCGCCGTCCTCAGCGGCAACTCCAGGGCGGCCAGACGAGTGGTCGAGGGCTCGTGGCAGGACCTCGTAGCGACCATGCGCGAGCGTGGCAAGGCAGAGGCGTCGCTGGCCGGGGCAGCCGACCAGTTCAGCGGGTCGGTCCGCGAGCTGTACATCTCGGGCAGTACCGACGTCGACATCGTCCTCGGCGTGCTGGGCAGCGAACCCGACGAGATGCTGCGCAACATCGACAACCTCATGTACCTGCGCTCGGCGACCGGCAACGAGTCCGTCGACCTGGCCGCGGCGCAGCAGTACGCCGTCGTCGTGGAATCCGCCCATGGCGCCGCGCTGATCCGCTCCGACGCGGACCAGGAGCACGCGACATCGGTGGCGAAGGACCTGGCCCGGGCCAAGCGGCAGCTCAAGGACGACCAGGCCGAGCTCCAGGCGCTGGTCGCGGCCGCGGCACCGCAGACCGTGGTCGGCAAGGACGGCTGCCCGAAGGCCGTGCTCGACGGGACCGTGCCCGCCGACATTGACGTCCGCTCCCTGTGCAAGACCGCCGTGAAAGGGGCCGCGACCGCGCAGGCGGCGGTGGCCCTGAAGTGGGCGCTGCTCAGGCTGGGGGCCCCGTACGCGTGCGAGGGCATCGGCCGCCTTGAGGCGTGGCGGTACGACTGCTCGTCCTACGTCTCGCGGGCGTACGCCGAGGGCGCCGGCCTGGGCACGGCTGGCGACGGATGGGCCCCGTCGACCCGCGACATGGTCCCCTGGGACGGCGCGGCGCTCGACCCGCACTACGCGCCCATCCCGCCGAAGAAGCTCAAGCCGGGCGATCTCGTCCTGTATGACACCTGCCCCGCGGGCGATGTGTGCCCCTACCGGCACGTCGCGATGTACCTCGGACCCCAGGAGAAGGGCGGGGTCCCGATGATGGCCCACACGAACGGCTGCGGGCTGGTCGCGCACGTCGAGGAGTTCTGGGGCACCGACGTGCCCAACTTCCTGGGCGCCCGACGGGTCATGGCCCTGCCGGGGGAGAAGCTCGTTCAGAACCTGCCCGAGCAGGGCCCATCGCGGGGGTAGGCCGACCTCAGGAAGCCTGAGCGGCAAGTCGTGCGCGGAACGGTCCGAAACTGCCACTAGGCCCGCACGGGCGGGCCGCGGCATGGGCGGGAGTCGGCATGGAGAGGCAGCGGTCCGGCGAGGCCGGCTACAGCCTCGTCGAGGTCATCGTCGCCATGACCGTGTTCGTCATCGTCTCCGCCGCCGTCATGACCTTCATTATTGGCTCCGCCGACGCGATCCGGGGAAACAGCGACCGCGTATACGCGGCGGCCATCGCCCGGTCGACGCTCGACGATCTGCGGGCCGTCGGTGCCAACGGGATCGAGCAGGGGCAGACCGTCGAGACGGTCACGAGCCAGGCCGGCACCTTCACCGTGACGACGACCGCCCGGTGGGAGGACGTCGCCGTCACCGACGAGTGCACCGTGGGGGAGGGCGTCGTCGCCGGCAAGTCGCTGATGAGCGTGCGGATCGACGTCGTCGGCGGGGACATCGGGTCCCCCCAGTCGATCAGCGGGTACGTGTACCCGACGGACACCGAGGCCGAGGCAGGCACCGGGACGGTGAGCGTGAGCGTGTCCGACAACGAAGGGGCACCCGTCGCCGGAGTCATCGTGTCCGGCTCCGACGGCGCGAGCGGCTCCTTCGAGGCCGTCACCAACAACGACGGCTGCGCCTTCGTGCCGGATGTCCTCGCCGGGTCGGGCTGGGCGATCACCGTGAGCCGGTCCGGCTTCATCACGGAGTATCCCGGCGATGCCGGCCAGTCCGGCATCGTGGTGGACGCCCTCGGCAACACGCCCGTGACGTTTACGATGGCGCAGTCCGGATCGGTGACCTTCCGCGCCGGGTCGGCCGGCTACCCGGTCCCGGCCGGGCTCGGGTTCACCTTCCAGCCCGACACCTGGGCGCTCGTCCCGGCCACAGTGGACGCCTATCCGGCGACCGTGACCGGGCTCTGGCCAACGGTCTACACGGCCTGGCTGCTGCCCTGCCCCACCGCGGCGCAGGCCAGCGAGGTCACCGTCGCCGTCGGCCCCGGCGCCGCGGCGACCGCCGACCTCGGCGGGGTCCGCATCGACATCGTCGCGCCCGAGCTGTCCGTCGTCGTCGCCGTCTTCCCGGACGACACCAACCTTGGCGCCTGCGGGGCGACCTACGCGCTCGGAACCGTCGACGAGTCACTGCTGCTCGGCGTGACACTGCCCGCCGGGCGCTGGCGGCTGGAGGCCACTGGTGCCGACCCGGTCTCGCAGGTGATCGTCCTCGACGGAACCGAGGGGACGTGCAGCGTGTCGTGGGACGTGCCCGGCGCCGTGTCGGCCACCGCCTCGCCCACTCCCACGCCGACGCCCACCGAGACCGGTGCCGCCACCGGGCCGCCGGAGCCCACCCCGAGCCCGACGCGCACCCTGCCGGCGGTGAGCGAGCCGTGTCCGACCCCGTGACCTCGCCGCGACCGTCGGACGCAGGCTTCTCCCTCGTCGAACTGCTCGTCGCGCTGGCGATCTTCTCCCTGCTGGCCGGCGTCGTGTCCGTCGTCGTCGTCAACGGCGTGCAGGCGATCGCCCGCGTCTCGACCGCCAACCAGGTCCAGGCGGAGCAGCAGAACGCCATGCTGTGGGTCACCCGCCTGCTCCGCTACGTCGACAACCCGGTGAGCGGGTCGACGCCCCCGGAGTCGATCGTGTCGGCCACGCCGACGAGCATGGTCTTCTTCACGCTCTCCGGCACCGGGACCGCCGACCGGCTGGCCTACAAGGCGCTGCTGTGCACATCGACCCGCGGCGTGGAGTCGTTCCTCTGGGCGCCGGCTGTGACCAACGGGGTGCCAGCCGCGATCTCGACCGCGCTCCACGCCACCATCCCCTCGTGCGACGACGCGGGCGGCGCCGGTGCCTCCCGGCGCCTGCTCCTGCCGATCGAGCCCACGCACACGCCGTCACTGTCCCTGCGCTACTACGCCACTGCGGCCGGGGTCGACACCGAGCTGGTTCCGGTCGGGTCGCTGAGCGCGACACAGCTCGACGAGCTGGCCAAGGTGACCGTCTCGCTGTCCGACTCCAGCATTCCCGTGCCGCTCGAGCAGACCGTCCTGCTGGTGAACCCCCGATGAGGACCCGTGGGCAGGGACGGACGGATCCGGTCGACGGCGGAGTGGCCATCGTCATCGTCCTCATCTGGAGCGCGGTGCTGCTGATCTCCGCTGCGGCGGTCGGGCAGGTGGTCCTTAACCAGGTGCGCCCGTCTGACCGCTCGGAGAAGTCGTTCGCCGCGTGGGCCGCGGCCGAGTCCGGCGTCGAGGACATCCGCGCGCACCTGGCCGCGGACGCCGACTTCTGGAAGGACGTCCGCGACTACTACGCCGACCCGACCTCCGCGGCATCGATCGCGCTGGTCCAGGCGAACCCCGCCCTCGCCGGCTGGGAGCCCGTGCCCGACGGCGAGGGGGAGTTCACGTACTGGCTGGACGTCACCAACGCCCAGCGAACCGGCCGGATCATCGTGTCGTCGACCGGCCGGGACGGCACCGGTTCTTCGGAGTCCGTGCGCACGGTCGAGGCCGAGCTGCAGAAGCGCACGTCCAACGAGTACGCATACCTGTCGAACTCCGAGGCGTATCCCTACGACGAGCCGGGCGTGTACGGGCCAGTGGGGTCGACGTCATCGGACGGCATCATGTCGCGCAGCGTTGCTGATGTGCTGTGCGGATCAGGCGGCAGCTACGGCCGGCACGACTGGTTCCAGTGGACCGACTGGGCGGTCGGTGCGACTACGCTGCCGTTGGGCCCGGCCCGCACGACAAGCGCGACGAACCCGGCCATCACCGCGTACGGGCCGCACCGAAACTCCTACGCCTGCCTGTTCGGCTCGGTCAGCCGAACGGACCGCTGGTACGGCGCCGTCCACACGAATGACGTGTGGTACCTCGACCCCGCCATCGCCAACATCGACCCCTTCGCCGTCGGCCAGGCCGGGCAGGTGTTCAACGGCGCGATCACTTCTTCGTGCCCGTCCGAGTCGGCCGGGAGCACGGCCAACGGGACGTGCCGGGAGAACCACCGCTGGATCTCGACCACCACCTTGGGGGGCTCGTCGCAGTGGGGCAAGGACCCGACGACGTACGTCGCCGACGAGATCCCCAACATCGCCGGCGAGAACGACAAGTTGTGGAACCCGACCTACGAGCCGCCGCTGGAGATGCCGTCCGAGCAGCAGCTCGTCGCCCTCAAGGCGCTCGCCGCTGCCGATGGCTGCGTCTTCACGGGCCCGACGCGCATCCGGATGCGGACCGTCGCCGGGGCCGGCCAGTTGATCGTCACCAGCCCCGACACGGCTGACACCGCCTCGACGAGCAACGCCTTCTGCGGCGGGACGTCGCTGAGGGCCACGAACGTCAACGCCCACCCGACCATCGTGCTGAACTACTCGACGATGACCGCTGCCGGCTTCAACGGGGTCATCTACGTCGAGCATGCGAGCGCGGAGACCACGTCGGCGCCGTCGTGCGCGACGAAGTCGTCCGGCAGCCGGTACCCGTTCGTGATCCCCAACGCGAGCCTGGACGCCATCGCGGTGGTCAACGGGACGCCCGTCGGCCTGCCTTCGGCGGAGACGGCGTGGTCGGGCGATCCGGGACCAGGCGGGAAGATCGACGAATGGACCGATGCGCCGGCCACCCACTGCTGGTGGGGGTCGACCTACATCCTGGCGCCGTCCAGCGCCTCGTCACCCAGCGGCTACACCGGCCAGTACACGATCGCGGCCGATGGCGACATCGTCCTCACCGATGACGTGCTCGACTCCCAGGTCACGAACTTCACTTCCTCGTCGAGCGGCTGGGGCATCCCGCCAGCGACCTCCACGAGCCAGCTCGGTCTTGTTCCCAAGCGGTTCCTGTACGTCTACCACCTCGACCAGCAGGCTGGCGGGTACCTCAACGGGATCAACACCACCCTCAGCGACCTCATCCTGAACTTCGCCATCCTCGCCCCCAATAAGTGCCTGACCGTGCAGGACTTCAAGTCCCAGCCGCAGATGGAGACCCTGAAGATCGTCGGGTCGATCGGCCAGGACAGCCGCTGCCGGATGCTCGGCGATTCCTCCGGCTATACCCAGCTCAGCGTCGTGTACGACGAGCGGCTGCGCACGCTGGGTCCGCCCCCCTACATGGCCGAGCTCTCCTTGGAGCCGTGGTCGATCCGCGCCTGGTCCGAGACCGACGTGCGCCGCGACGTGCCGGCCCGAGGCGCGGCCGCTGCGGCGACGGCATCCCAGCCGGCCGGATCCACCGTGACGTACCCCGTTACTGCGGCGGGAGCGCCCGCGGGCAGCACCCTGGTGTTCGCCCGCCTCACCAGCGGGAGCGGCACGATGTCGGTCGTTGGCAGCGACGTGCGGTACGCCGCGCCCAACGGGGTGACCAGCACGGTCATCGAGGTCGTGGTCGACACCCCCACGGGTGCGCGGGTCGGCTTCCCGCTGACGATCACCGTGTCCTGAGCGGCATGGCTATCCTTGCGACGGGGCCGGGGTCAACGGTCGCCCTGGGGGTTCGGGTGAGCAGCGAAGGCCGCGGTTCCGCGGAGGAGTTCTTCAGTCGCTGCGTCGCCAACGTCGCCGTGCTCGACCGGGCAGCGCGTCTCCACGCGGCAGACGGGGACGCGATCAGCGCGGTCTCGGCCGCCTGGGGAGCTGACGTGAACGCCGCGCAGAGCGTTCTATGGGAGCGGATCATGGTGGCCTCCACCGCGCCGCAGCACCTGTTCTTCCGCGCGGCCGAGGCGCTCATCCCCGGCCTGGCGGTCGCCACGGCGGGCGAGCCGTCCAATGCCATGCAGGCCGTCGCTGCCAGCCGCCGCAGCCTGCTCGACGCGTGCGACGCCGGCCTGCGTCGGGAGATCCAGCGCACGTGGCCGGAGATCTCCTACCTCGCCGTTCTGCCGGCGCCAACCGGTGAGGACCTCGTGGCTGCGGCGGCGGAAAGGCTGGGCGGCATGAGCCCTGCCCGGTTCGCACAGGAGCGGTACCGCCTGGCGCAGGCCGCGATGCACGAGGCCCACGAGTACCGGGTGCGCGGCGACTCGGCGGCCGCCATCCAGGGCGCCTACGACAGCGATTTCCTGGCCCTCGAGGGGTACCTCGTCGAGTCCGCTGCTGCCGCCGGCGACGCCGCTCTCCTGAGCGTGGTCGCACGGTGGGATCTGGCCACCGGGGCGGTGACTGAACTGGCGGGCCTTCCCGATGAGTTCGCGGCCGCCGTGGCCGTCATCCGGGAAGCCCTATGCCGGGGTCTGGGTGAGGCCGACGCGGGACGCATGCGCGGCGCCTTCGCCACGGCCTGACCCACTGGTCGAAGCCACGGCGCGAGCCCACCGAACGGGCCGATCAAGGGCGCTGCGGGATCGACGCGATCAACTCGTCCATCCGGGCGACCAGGTCGGGCAGTCGGGACTGCAGGACGAAGGCGGCCGCCCCTATCTGGAGCGTCTCGCTCACCGGGACGCCATCCGTCGAGCGTTCCGTGGTGAGCTGGCTTGATGTGATGAGCAGTGCACGATCAAGGTTCTGCAGGTTGTCCAGGAAGGCCAGGAGCTCGGGCCGGGAACCCCTCGCGGTCACCGAGACGTCCGCTGACGCCAGGCTGACGCCGCCCTCGACGACGGCGCTGGAGATCGGGACCGGCAGCGACGTGCTGATGACCTCCAGCTGTCCCGCCGGGATGCCGGCCTCGCGGGCGGCGTCGGCGATCTGGGTGAGGAAGATCGGCAGCTCCGCCTCGCTGGGCATTGACGAGAACAGGTCCTGCGCCTCGGCCGCCGCCTCATCCGCGCCGTCGAGCAGGTCGAGCGCCTGGTTGTAGCGGGTACGCAGTTGCAGGTTCGCCAGCTCGATGTCGGCTGCTTGGGCGGCCAGCCGGGTCGCGGAGTCCAGGCGCGGGCCGACCACGACGAACCAGGCCAGGGCCGCCAGGACGGCCAGCACGAGCGCGGCGACGATCGCCGTGCCGCCTACTCGCCCGACCCTCGCCCTCATGATGGGGCCCCCGTGCCATCGCCCGGGTCTGCGGTCGCGTCCCCTGCCGGCTCAGGCGGGGCAAGGATCGTCGCGATCTGCTCTGCTGTGAGCGCGGTGGCAAGCGCTTCCACCGAGACTCCAGCCGAGCCGGAGAAGGCGATCGAGTCGGGTGCGCCGTCGATGCCGGGCGAGATCGAGGACGATCCCACGAACGGGCCGGCGAAGAAGGGATCGGCGTCGAGTATCTCGAGCAGCCGGGTGACGCTTTCGCGCGACTGCGCCGACGCGTCAAACGCCACGCACCCGACGGTGATGTCGGTCCCGAACGGGTCGGGGTTCGGGCAGGCATTCAGCGCGTCCCCGGGTGCGGGGATCCCCGAGTAGCTCACGGACACGACGCCGAAGTCGACCCCGTCGGCCGACCGCCCGGCGGCCAGCAGCCGCGAGACGACGCGTTCCGACTGAGGCTGCGACGCCAGCGTCCGAGTGACAAGATCGCGCTGCTCGGTCAGGCTGGCGTAGAAGGCCTGGACGGGGGCCAGCCGGTCGAGGTCGGCCTGCAGTGCCTCGCGCTGCTGCTCAGCCTGCGCGACGGCGTCCTGACCACGCGCGATCGTGGAGCCGTTCACCCACCACAGGACCGCGGCCCCGGCGGCCAGGAGGGCGGCGACGGCAACGAAGGCCGTGATCACCTTGCGCTGGCCGATGGCGTCCGTCACCGAGCGGGGCAGCAGGTTGACGGCGGGGAGGGCGGGCTCGAAAGGCGGATGGTCGACCGGGTCGTCGTCGGCCCCGTGTCCCGCGCGCCGACCTGAGTCTCGATGGCCCTTCCCGCCGATCTCCATCGCCCAGATGCTCGACTTGCGTCCGCGACCCTGGCTGCTCATCGAGTCCTCTGCGGGTGCATGGCAAGTCCGGCGGCGACGGCGAGTCGTGCGTCCGGGAGCGGCAGCCGGGCGACGCGCCGGCTGGCCCCGAGGTCGAGCAGCGGCGGCATTGGGCGTACGGGGAGGGGGATCTGGGTGGAGATCCGCTCCATGAGCCCGGACAGCGAGATCGACCGGCCCGCGACCGACAGGGCCGTCACGCGGGCACCGGGCTCGCTCGCCTCGAAGTAGTCCAGCGAGTTGCGGATCTCGGCGATGACGGATGTCGCCCAAGGGTTGAGCACCTCGATCGTCGCGACAGCCTGCGGCGCGATCGGCCGGGGAGCCTCGGCCGCGAGCGTCGTGAACACGGTTGACTCGGGCACCAGGGCGACCACGGGCGGCGGGCCGTTGAGTCCGGTCGACCGCTTGAGAGCCTCCGCCTCGGCCAAGCCCAGGTGCAGGCGGTCGGCCACGGCGACCGTTGCGACATCGCCACCGAGCGTGCCGATGGTCCGGATGAAGCGCGGCTGCCCGGACTGGTGCACGACCACCGTGAGCTGGTCAGCTCCCAGGTCCGCGACCGCCGTCACGGCTTGCGATTCGGGGAGGCGTCCCCTGCAGGCCACCCGAATGAGGGCGAAGGCCGCGGTGTCGGCGGCGACCGGTTCGAGCCGGGCGCGACGGAGGACCTTCGCGGTCGCTGCGACGCCCGCCGAGTTTGCCGCGACGACCAGGATCCGGTTGACCTCGAGGAGCTGGCCAGTGCCGTCCTCCTGACGCGACTCCCCAAGTGCGTGGTAGTCCAATTCCACGGCGGACAGGTCAAGCGGGAGGGCATCGCCGATCTGATAGCGCAGGGCGGCTCGGAAGTCCGGGGCCCTCATCCAGGGCAGGTCGAGCTGGCGGGTGAGTACCCCGCTGTCCGGGAGGCCGAAGGCGACGCGGCGGGTGGAGAACCGACCCCGCCGCCACAGCGTCCGCAGCGCCTTGATCACGAGAGCCGTTTCGATGATCTCGCCCGCCCGGATGGCACCCGGCGGCAGGTCGACGGCGGCGACGCGGGCGAAGCTGTACTCGCCGGTCCGGCGATTGCGATCCAGCTGGACGGCGCGGATCCCGCTCGTGCCCAGGTCGAGGCCGACCAGGCCGGCGCTGCCCGCCATGACCATCCCTTCGCGGCCCGTTATTCGTGTGCTGTAGGCGCCCTTGTTCCCGGGCGGGGAAGGGTCCGTACCGTGATTATCGGCCCGCCGCCCGCAAATCGGGCACCGGAGGCGCATTCGCCACCGGATGGGCCGAAACTGAGGGCATGGCCACGGACGAGTTCCCGCCTTCTGGCGCGGCTGTCCTCGGCCTGCCCGTACTGGCCGACATCCTTGCCGCGGCGGTCGCCCACGGGGCCTCGGACGTGCACATCCGGGCCGGATCGCCCCCGCTGGTCCGGGTCGACGGTGACCTCCACCCGCTCGACCTTGCCCCGTTGACGCCCGACGGCGCGCTCGCGCTCGTCCACGAGGCCCTGCGTGATCCGGCCGACCGGGCCGCCTTCGACATGGACCGCGAGCACGATCTCGGCCTCACCGTCGACGGCGTCGGCCGGTTCCGGGTCAACGCCTACCGGGCGAGGGGGACCGCCGCCATGGTCCTTCGGCACGTGAAGGAGGTCATCCCCGGCTTCGCCGAGCTCGGGCTGCCGCGCGTGGTCCGCGACCTCGCTCTCACCTCAACCGGGCTCGTTCTCGTGTGCGGTCCCACGGGGTCGGGCAAGAGCACCACCCTCGCGGCGATGATTGACGCCATTAA
>JAUXRN010000097.1 GCA_030681835.1 Actinomycetota bacterium | reverse complement strand
CGCGGCCGTCGGACCGGCCTCGGCCCGTGCACTACGGGAGGCCGGGGCGCCCGAGGTCGTCCTGCCGCAGGCCGGGCACACCGCGTCAGCGCTGCTGGCCGCGCTTCGGCCGTTCGGCCCCGCCACCGCCGTGCTGCCGCGCAGCTCCGTGGGCGACGAGTTGCTCCCCCGCACGCTCGAGGCCCGCGGCTGGTCGGTCCTGGCGGAGGTGGTCTACGACACGACCCCCGTCGACGTGCGGCCCGAGGCCGCGGGCCGGCTCGCCAGGGGCGTCTTCGACGCCCTCGTGCTCAGGTCGCCGTCCGCCGCTCGCGCGGTTGCCCGTCACGCCGGCCCGATCCCCGCCAGCACCAAGGTCATCGCCGGCGGGCCGACCACCGCCCTGGCCGCCCGGCGGCTGGGGATCGCCGTGGCAGCGATGGCCCCGGATTCGCGGGCCGCCTCCATCGCCGCCAGCGTGATCGAGGCACTCGACGGCCGGGACCGGCCATGACGGCCTTGCCCGAGCGCCCGCGCCGGCTGCGGCGCACCCCCGCCATCCGCCGGCTGGTCCGCGAGACGACCGTGGACCCGGCCGGGCTCGTGCTGCCCGTCTTCGTGCGCGAGGGGGCCAGCCGGCCGGTCCCAATCAGGTCGATGCCGGGTGTCGTCCAGCACAGCGAGTCATCATTCCGCGCGACGGTGCTGGCGGCAGCCGACGCCAGGATCGGCGGGTTGATGGTCTTCGGTGTCCCCGTCGCGCGCGACCCGCACGGCGATGCCGCGTGCGACGAGCACAGTGTCCTGGCGGAAGCCGTGCGCTGGGCAAGGGCGGAGGCTGGGGACGCGCTGCCCGTCATCGCGGACCTCTGCCTCGACGAGTTCACGTCGCACGGCCATTGCGGGGTCCTGGACGCCGACGGCAACGTCGACAACGACGCCACGCTGGCCGTGTACCGGAGGATGGCGCTGGCCGTGGCCGATGCTGGTGCCGACATCCTCGGCCTCAGCGGCATGATGGACGGGCAGGTCGCCGCCGTGCGGGCCTCCCTCGACGGCGCCGGCCGCACCGACGTCGCGATCCTCGCCTACGCGGCCAAGTACGCCTCCGCGTTCTACGGCCCCTTCCGCGAGGCTGTCGAATCGCAACTGGACGGCGACCGTCGCGCCTACCAGCAGGACCCGGCCAACCGCCGCGAGGCGCTGCGCGAGGTGCGCCTGGACGTTGCCGAGGGCGCGGACATCGTCATGGTGAAGCCTGCGCTGGCCTACCTCGACGTCATCGCCGACGTGAGCGCGGCGGGGGACGTGCCGACCGCCGCCTACGTCGTCAGCGGGGAGTACGCGATGGTCGAGGCCGCCGCCGCTGCCGGGATGATCGACCGCGAGCGCGCGATCATGGAAGTGCTCGGCTCCGTGAATCGTGCTGGCGCAAGGATCATTGCCACGTACTGGGCACTCGAGGCGACCAGGCTGCTGGCGCGCGCATGACGGCGTCCGAGGACCTATTCGCGCGTGCCCGCGCGGTGATGCCAGGGGGCGTGAGCTCGCCGGTGCGCGCCTACGGCTCGGTGGGCGGGACGCCGCGATACGTAACACGTGCGCGCGGCTCGCGGATCTGGGATGCCGACGGGCGTGAGTACATCGACCTCGTCGGCGCCTGGGGGCCGATGCTGCACGGGCATGCGCACCCGGACATCGTGCGAGCGGTCACGGCTGCCGCGGAGGCGTCGGCCTCCTTCGGGGCGCCGTGCGCGGACGAGGTGCTGCTCGCGGAGGAGGTCGTCGCCCGCGTGGGTCCGGTCGAGCGCGTGCGGTTCACCAGTTCGGGCACGGAGGCGGTGATGACGGCCCTACGGCTGGCCCGCGCATGCACCGGCCGGCCGCTCGTCGTGAAGTTCGCCGGCTGCTACCACGGGCACGCCGACGCGATGCTGGCCGCCGCCGGGTCCGGCGTCGCGACGCTCGGCCTGCCCGACTCCCCCGGCGTCACGGCAGCGACCGCTGCGCAGACCGTCGTGCTGCCGTACGGCGACACGGACGCCGTCGACCGCCTGCTGGCCGAGCGCGGCGAGGAGGTGGCCGCGATCATCACGGAGGCGGCCCCCGCCAACATGGGCGTCGTGCCGCCGCCGCCCGGCTTCAACGCGCACCTGGCCCGGGCGGCTGCCGCGCACGGGTCGCTGCTCATCCTCGACGAGGTGCTGACCGGATTCCGGGTCGGCCCGGCCGGGTGGTGGGGCCTGGAAGGCTCCGCGGAGGGCTGGGCTCCGGACCTGCTCACGTTCGGGAAGGTCATCGGCGGCGGCCTGCCGCTGGCCGCGGTCGCCGGTCGCGCCGACGTCATGGACCTGCTCGCCCCGGCCGGCCCGGTCTACCAGGCCGGCACGTTGAGCGGGAACCCCATCGCCACGGCCGCCGGGCTGGCGACCCTGCGGCTGAGCACCGCGGCTTCCTACGCGGTCCTCGACGCGAACGCGGCACGCCTGTCCATGGCCGTCGACGCAGCGTTCGCGGCGGCCGGCGTCACGCACCGGGTCCAGTCCGCAGGCAGCCTGTTCAGCGTCTTCCTCCGGGCCGACCCCGTGACCGGGTACGACACGGCGCGCGAGCAGGACACCGCCCGGTACGCCACGTTCTTCCACGCGATGCTCGACCGTGGCGTGTGGCTCCCTCCGTCCGCCTTCGAGGCCTGGTTCGTGTCGACCGCACTGACCGAGCGCGACCTCGAGCAGGTCGAGCACGCACTGCACGGGTGCGCCGACGCCGGCTTCCCACGAGGCGCCCCGACGCTCGGCTGACCGCCAGTGGCACTGTTGCGTTCTGCGAACACGGACGAGCGGCAGTGCGGGCGGCGGCGGAATCAATCAGATCGCCCAAGGATCCACTCCGGGCCCGAAAGGGCGAAGGAAAGGGCGAAACCGGGAATGCTGCGCATGACCTATGCGTAGCAAGTGCCGATTCCCTCACGGATATCGGGAAAGGGCGAAAGAAGGGGCGAGGGCGAAACATTCCGGGCAAATCCGACACACGCTGACCGCACGCCTAGAACCGAAACATGTTGCGCCGCAACGGTTTCGGCCGCGAGCCGCCTCGGGGACTTGAACCCCGGGCCTACGCATTACGAGCCGTTCGCACGCCCCCCTATAGCCACGCTCTTACTCGTGCATACTCCGGCTCACCCCGCCATAGTCGGCCATGCGCGCGCCATGTTCCGGGTCATTTTCGGGTCATTTCGCAACATCCGCGGACTGCGCCGGACCTCCGTCATCCTGCCGGGCGAGTCACGGTCATGTGGCCTGTTAGGTCAGCAGGGCGACCAGCGATTCGTGCTGCCGACGGAACTCCTCGGGCCGCTTGCTGCGGAAGATCTCGAGGTTGCGCAGCTTCCACGCCAAGGCGGGCAACTCGTTCGCGTGCGGGTACGGCAGCAACGACCAGTCCGGCTCGCCGGCGAAGAACCCGGTCAGGAAGGCGCGATCGGACTCCGAGATGCCCTGGACGATGTCACGTCGCAGATGGGCGCGACTGGCAAGCAGCGCGGCGAGCGGTGGCACGTCTCCGCGGATCATCCCCACGAGCGCCCTGTCGTAGTCCTCGGCGAGAAGCCGCTCGGGACTGTCCAGAACCTCAAGAGCTGGACGATTGTTCCCGCACAGGTAGACGACGAAGGCGGAGAGCATTCCTGGCTCGATCGGCCCACCCTCATACAGACGCCACACGTCGTAGAGGTCGCGTGGATGCTGCCGGTCGAGGGCGGCCATGAATTTGCCGGCGAACACCTCGGATCGATCCAGCACCGGTGCCGGCGCGTCCATGCTGAGCCATTCCGCCGCGCCCGCGGACAGCGATCGCACGACGGGGGTCAGCAGTGTGCCGCGGAACACGATGTTCGTCTCCACCTTGACCTGCGTGGTGCCATCGGACACGACGAGCCCGGTCTCACCGATGTCAGCCGTGACTGCCGGCCTGACCTCGAGGCCATCTGCCGACAGAGCCACCGCGATACGTCGCATCTCGTCGTTGATGGCGGCGAGAGCGTCATCGCGCGACAGCCCGAGCTGCGTGAACACCAAGTCGAGGTCCACCGAAAGACGAGGCGCGTCGTCGAGATACAGATTGATTGCGGTCCCGCCTTTGAGGGCCAGCCGGTCGGTGGCGAAGACGCGTGGAACGATCTGCAGCAGCAGCGTGGTGGCATCGACGAAGGCTCGATCGATCATGCCGGAAGCACCAGCTTCGTGCCGTCAGCGAGCGTGCCGATCCAACGCGAAACGCTCCCCGTCGGCAGGTCGAACCGGTCCCGCAGCGCATCGACGTCGACGTTCCCTGCCTCCCTTGCCCACATCAGGAAGAGGCGAACCGTCTTCACGCTCGTGCAGCCGATGAGCAACTCACCCATCACTGCTGCGCGCAGCCCCGACGTGGCGAAGAACAGTTCGCGGGCCTCCTGCAGCTGCAGGGCGGTACGCACGTCGCGAAGGAGCTCGAGCAGGGCGCGCTCTCGGCTGGACACCCTGACGCCGTCGGTGACTGCTGGCGGAGTGACGATGCCCGTCTCCTTGGTCGCATCGTCGAACAGGCTCAGCGACGTCAGGCTCCCGGGGAAGCGCTCGGTGAACCACTCGGGCAGGTCGCCGCGAGTCGATGCCCACATCGTCAGGCGCTCCTGCGTCTCGAGGTACTGGCGCACTCCCTGCCAGGCCAGTGCCGTCCGGGCACCCACGTGCAGGCCCTCGATGCGGCCTTGGAGGAAGACCAGGCTCTGGTCGCGATTCAGACGGGCACCCGCCACGCAGTAGACGCCCTTGGCCAGGCGCTCCAGCCACCCGGTACGCGCATAATGGGCCGCCAACGCCGGTGAGATGCCGTTCTTGCGGAGCAGGGCCAAGTCCAACGGCTGTTCGTGGGAGACCTCACGAAGCAGGCCATTGATTAGGAAAGTGCTTCCTATGCCTGCCATGTTTGAAGTATAGAGCATTATCTAATCGTTTGGTCACGGTGTTGGCGTGAAGAGGCCAGGCTCACGACGTTCAACCCGCCACGCCTCACCAACCGATCTCGACGCTGCGCAGCACGGAGTCGGCCAGGACCACCGGGTACCAGACGTTGGTATCGACGAAGACGAGCACCAGCGATGCGTCGGGTCGGGTCAGTACTCGGCGCCGGCGTCGACGAGAGTGTCGATCGTCGCCCCGATGCGGTCGGCGTCCGCACGTCGGGAGGCCTCCAGTTCGAGGACGTCTGCGACGCGGACCACGCGATGCCGGCTGCCGGGCTTGAGCTGCGCGGCAAGTCGCCCGTCGGCGATCAGCTTGTCCACGAACTGCCGGGAGACACCCAGCAGTTCACCTGCCTCCCGGGGGGTGACGACATCGTTGACCCGCGCCAGGACGACCCCGTCGGCGAGCAGTCCCGCGATCAGCTCCTCGACCACCCCGCGCCCCTCGGCGCTGCGCAGCCGGCCGAGAACCGAGCGCAGGACCTGCGCGTCGTGGGACAACTCCTCAACGGGCGTCCGGGACGTCACGTGAACAGACACCGTCATGCTGGAACCCTACGACCTATCTGCCATAACAGCAACCTCGCTTATGCCTCGCTGAGGCCCGCGGCGGACTGCGGGATGCCGAGAGGCCAACCAAGCCGCGCCCGACGAGGTCGCGGGCAGCCGAATGCGTGGCACGGAGCAGTCTCGTGCCGTTGATCCAAGTAGAGGGCGAGGCCCGCTCGAGCGGACGCCGCGGTCCGTCCCGCCGCGTCGCGTCGCGTGCCTGAGGGGGTGCGCTTCGGGGGCGAGTTCGGGGGCGAGGCACGCAGCCATGAGAGGGAGGAGACGTCGTGATTTTGAAGACCAGGCAGGGCCGGTACCGGGTGAAGGTCAAGGACCGCGGCGTGATCGTCGCTGACCGCACCTTCGTGCACTGGAACGATGCGGAGGCGTGGGAGGCGGTCCGCAAACGGATGGTCGCCGCTGGGCGGCTGGCCCCCGCCTCCGCCGGTCGCACGCCCGTGGCGCAGGTGTACGCGGCGTGGACCCAGGTCCGCCCCGGCCAGGTTCAGGAACGCACCTGGCAGTCCGATCAGTCGGCGTGGGCCAGCCACCTGGCAATGCGCTTCGCCCGGATGCCGGTCGGGTCGATCACCAGCCTGGACGTCCAGTCGTTCGCACAGGACCTGCACGCCGGCCACGCCGCAGGCACGGTGCGACGCATCATCGCGACGCTGATCGCGCTACTCGACTTCGCGGTGGACCGCCGCTGGATCGAGACCAACCCCGCCCGCATCCCGCTGACCCTGGGCCGCGACCGGCGCGGGCACACGCGGCACCGAATCCTGGAACCGGCGGAACTCCTTGCCGTATGGGCTGTTCAGCGCCGACGGTCGCCGCTGGCGGACGTGACGTTGTTCCTCGGGCTGACCGGCCTGCGCTGGGGCGAGTTCGTCGCCCTCCGCCCAGGCGACCTCCTCACCACCACACCCGGCGGGCCTATGGTGCACGTTGCGCGCAGCATCGTGCGCGCCCGCGGTGAGGGCGCCCCGACGGTGAAGTCGACGAAGTCCGGCGCCAACCGGCTCGTCCCCCTGACCCACCTCGCAGCCGACGTCGCCAACTCATGGGCGAACGGCAAGGACAGGGACGCACTTCTCGTAGCCGGACCCGACGGCGGGCCGCTCCGGCCGTCGACGTTCCGCCGGCAGGTCCACTGGACCCAGACCGTCCCGGCCGGGTTCCGGATCCACGACCTACGACACAGCTGCGCCACGAACCTCCTCACCAACGGTGCGGACATCCTCGGCGTCCAAGGCATCCTCGGCCACGCCAGCCCCGACACCACCCTGCGCAACTACGGACACCTCACCGGCACCGAGCACCTGCGAGCCGCCATGGACCACTACGAGCAGCCCCTCGCCGCGGGGGGTCAGGCCCCCGGGGGCGCCTTGGGGGCGACCTGGCCACCCGTGGACACGCTTGCATTCCTAGGAGAGATAGGAAATCCTCAGCAATACCAACGGATTTCCCGTCGAG
The DNA here is from genome assembly GCA_030681835.1 of Actinomycetota bacterium. Lineage (GTDB taxonomy): Bacteria > Actinomycetota > Actinomycetes > S36-B12 > S36-B12 > UBA10649. The sequence goes on along the minus strand of JAUXRN010000097.1, from coordinate 182 downwards.
CCGCCTCGGGGATTTGAACCCCGGGCCTACGCATTACGAGACTGCACCTACGCATGGATCCGCCCCTAGGAGCTATTGCGTATCAAGGGGTTTCGTGACACCGAGCGCCACCCAGTCGCACCGAGCGACACCGAGAAAGGGCGACGGAAAGGGCGGGACTCCATGCGTAGATCCGGTTCATG
>JAUXRN010000094.1 GCA_030681835.1 Actinomycetota bacterium | reverse complement strand
GAGGTAGAGGTATTGCGGGCAGGTCTCGCCGAAGACGTTGAGCCCTTGGTCTCGGGACGCCTGCAGGACGTTCACCGCCTGCTTGGCGGACATGTGCACGATGTACAGCGGGGCCCCGGTGAGGCGGGCCAGCATGATCGCGCGGTGAGTGGCCTCCGCCTCCGTCTCCCAGGGACGGGTCAGCCCGTGGAAGACCGGGTCGGTCTTGCCCGCAGCGAGGGACTGGGCCACGAGCACGTCGATCGCGATGCCGTTCTCGGCATGCATCATGATCATGGACCCGTTTTTGGCCGCCGTCTGCATGGCGCGCAGGATCTGGCCGTCGTCGCTGTAGAACACGCCGGGATACGCCATGAAGAGCTTGAAGCTCGTGATGCCCTCGTCGACGAGCTCGTCCATGGCCTTGAGCGAGTCGTCGTCGACCCCGCCGATGATCTGGTGGAAGCCGTAGTCGATGTGGCAGTTGCCCCGAGCCTTGTCGTGCCAGGCAGCCAGCCCGTCCTGCACGCGCTCGCCGTGGCGCTGGACAGCGAAGTCGATGATCGTCGTCGTGCCACCCCAGGCGGCCGCCCGGGTGCCGGTGTCGAACGTGTCCGACGCGAACGTCCCGCCGAAGGGAAGCTCCATGTGCGTGTGGCAGTCGACGCCACCGGGGATCACGTACTTGCCGGCAGCGTCGATGACGCGGCTTGCCGACGACTCCAGGCTGGCGCCCAGCGTGGTGTCGCCCGGCTCGATGACCGCCGCGATGCGCTCGCCGTCGACGAGCACGTCGGCCTGCGTCGCCCCCTGAGGGGAGACGACGGTGCCGTTCTTGATCAGGATGGTCATGACTGCTCCTTCGAGGCGGACCGGCTACGGTCGGACGAGGTCGCCGTAGGCGTCCGGCCGCCGGTCACGGTAGAACTGCCAGCGATTGCGGACCTCGGTCAGCAGGTCCATGTCGAGGTCCCTGACGATCACCTCAGGCTGGTAGCCGTCCCCCTTGTCGCCGACGTAGTTCCCCTCGGGATCCACGAAGTAGGACTGCCCGTAGAAGTCGTCGTCGCCGAGCGGCTCGATCCCCACGCGGTTGATCGCTCCGACGAAGTACTCGTTGGCGACCGCCGCAGCGGGCTGCTCGATGCTCCACAAGTACTGCGACAGCCCCCGCGAGGTGGCTGACGGGTTGAACACGATCTGTGCTCCGTTGAGGCCGAGCGCGCGCCAGCCCTCCGGGAAGTGGCGGTCGTAGCAGATGTAGACGCCGACCTTGCCGACCGCGGTGTCGAACACCGGGTACCCGCCGTTGCCCGGACGGAAGTAGAACTTCTCCCAGAAGCCGCCCACATGCGGGATGTGCTGCTTGCGGTACTTGCCCAGGTAGCTGCCATCGGCGTCCACGACAGCCGCCGTGTTGTACAGGACCCCCGGCTGCTCCTCCTCATACATGGGCAGGACCATGACGATCCCGAGTTCCTTGGCAAGGGCCTGGAACCTCTCGGTGGTCGGGCCGGGGATCGACTCCGCGTAGTCGTAGTACTGCTTGTCCTGGACCTGGCAGAAGTAGGGGCCGTAGAAGAGTTCCTGGAAGCAGACGACCTGCGCACCCTGGGCCGCCACCTCACGGGCATAGCCCTCGTGCGCGACGATCATCGACTCCTTGTCGCCGGTCCAGTTGGTCTGCACCAGCGCCGCGCGTACCACCGTCATGCCGTCCTCCTCATCGCCCGGGAGGCCCGGACGCACGCAGTTGTGTGATTCGTGACCTTAGACAATCGGCAATGTGTTACAACGACGTTTCCACGAATCGGGAGGACACGAGTGTCGCTGGGCGCCGCGCCGGAACGGGCCGCCGAGCCCGTGGTGGGGCTCGTCGCCGGCGCCGTGCAGGATCGCTCGCCCAAGGGCATCGCGGCCGCCGTCCACCGACTGATCCGGGCGGGTCGCCTGGGTACCGGTGACCGGCTGCCCACCGTGCGCGACCTGGCCAAGGAACTCGGGATCAGCCCCGCGACGGTCAGCGAGGCCTGGCAAGCCCTGGCCGCGGTGGGTGCGATCCAGGCGCGGGGTCGGGCAGGGACATTCGTGCGGACGACCATGGAACCGACCCGCCCCAGCCGGTACCTCGGCATCGGCGGCGACCCATTGGCCGAAGGGATCAACCTGTCCACCGGCACGCCTGACCCGGCCCTGCTGCCCCCACTGCGCGACGCACTCGAACGCGTGCTGGCCCGGTCGGCCGTGTGGACGACGAGCTACCTCGACGACCCCGTGCTGCCGGAACTGGATGCGATCCTGCGGGCGGGCTGGCCGTTCGAGCCCGCCCGGCTGACGGTCGTCGACGGGGCCCTCGATGCCCTGTCCCGCATCGTCGACCAGGTCGTGCGCCTCGGCGACCGGGTGGCCATGGAGAACCCCGGCTTCCCGCCGTTGATCGACCTGCTGGAGCGTTCCGGGGCCGAGGTCATCCCGCTGGCCATGGACGACTCAGGCGTCGTGCCGGAATCACTTGCCGCGGCGCTGCTGCTCGAGCCGGTCGCGGTGTTCCTGCAGCCGCGGGCCCAGAACCCCACCGGCACCAGCATGAGCACGTCCCGGTGCGCCGAGCTCGCGGCCCTGCTGTCCACGGGGAGGGCGCTGATCGTCGAGGATGACCACAGTGGCGACATCGCGACCGGGGAGGACGTGAGCATCGGCCGCCACCTGCCCGAGCGCACGGTGCACATCCGCAGCTACTCCAAGTCGCACGGTCCCGACCTGCGCATCGCGGCCGTCGGTGGCGTCGCCGACGTCGTCGATCCGATGGTCTCCCGCCGGATGCTCGGACCCGGGTGGACCAGCCGGCTCCTGCAGGCCGTGCTCGTCGAACTGCTGACGGATCCCGCTGCGGTGGCGGCCGTGACGCGTGCCCGGTCCAGGTACGCCATGCGCAGCCTCGCTGTTCGGGCTGGGCTGGCGGGCGAGTCGGTCGTGAGCACGACCGGTGAGGGCATCAACGCGTGGGTGGAAGTCCGCGACGAGAGGGCCGCCTTGATCTACCTGGCCGCCCAGGGGATCCGGGTATCGCCGGGAAGCCCGTTCATGGTGGCGCCGGGCGGCAGCGCGCACGTGCGGGTCACCACGGGCGTGCTCGACGAACTGGATCCGGACCAGCTGCAGCACGTCATCGGGGCGCTGGCGCGCGCTGCTGCCGCCGAGCCCACGCTGCGTGGAGTTTGACGCCCCAGACGACGGTTTCCGCCTTCTCCCGATCCCTTCTGTGGGGATTCAGTGCGAAAGACCTTGTTTGACGGCGGAATGCGTGGTTGTATGCCGGAACCGCAGGAGAGGCAGGTGTACGTGTCGGACGCGATCGTCGCGGGAGGCAGGTCGATCCCGGGCTCGTCCGGAGAGAGCATCGATGTCGTCAACCCGGCCACCGGCGCGGTGCTGGACACCATCGAGTTGGCCTCTGCGGCGGATGTCGGGACCTGCGTAGCGGCGGCCGCGGCGGCGTTCCCCGGCTGGTCGAGCGCCACCCCCGCCGATCGGGCGGCCGCGCTGACCCGCCTCGCCGCCACGATCCAGGCCCGCGCAGACGAGTACGCGCGGGTCGAGACCCGCCAGGCCGGCAAGCCGATCCGGCTCACCACTGAGTTCGACGTGCCGGGGTCGATCGACAACATCGCCTTCTTCGCGGGTGCGGCGCGCAATCTCGAGGGCAAGGCATCGGCCGAGTGGGACGGGGCGCACACGTCGATCATCCGGCGCGAGCCGATCGGGGTCGTCGGGTCCATCGCGCCCTGGAACTACCCGCTGCAGATGGCCATGTGGAAGGTCCTCCCCGCCATCGCGGCGGGCAACACGATCGTCCTCAAGCCCGCGGAGATCACGCCACTGACCGCGCTGATGCTTGCCCAGGACTGCCTGGCGGCCGGGATCCCACCCGGAGTGGTGAACGTCGTCACAGGAACTGGGCCGGTCGCAGGGGAGGCCCTGGTGGGCGACCCCCGGGTGGCCATGGTCTCCTTCACCGGCTCGACCGCCGTGGGCCGCCGGGTCATGGAACTGGCCACGCAGGGCATCAAGCGCGTGCATCTCGAGCTGGGCGGCAAGGCCCCCTTCGTCGTGTTCGAGGATGCGGATCTGGAGGCGGCCGTCCACGGTGCGGTTGCGGCATCGCTGATCAACGCCGGCCAGGACTGCACGGCCGCGACCCGTGCGTACGTCCATCGATCCCTCGTCGACGCCTGCGTCGCCGGGGTGGCAGACCTGTA
>JAUXRN010000012.1 GCA_030681835.1 Actinomycetota bacterium | reverse complement strand
CCCACGCCATCCTCGCCACCGTCAACGCGCACGCCTAAGCCCCGGTCGATTCGGCGACCGTCGGGGAGGCCCGCGCCCAGGCCCTCGCCGACCTCGACCAGCACCGCGACACCACCACGCTCGGGGTGAACCTGGACGTGGTGATCGACCTGGCCACCCTGCTCGGCCTGCGCGACGACCCCGCCACCCTGCCCGGCTCCGGGCCCATCGCTGCCGACGAGGCCCGCGACCTCCTCGCCACCCTGCCCCCCGACGCGGCCCTCACGATCCGCCGCCTCGTCGCCGACCCGATCACCGGGCACCTCCTGGACGCCGGCCGGACCCGCTACCGCATCCCCGACCCGCTGCGCGCCTTCATCACCGCCCGCGACCACGCCTGCCGGTTCCCCGGCTGCGCCCGCCGCGCCGACCGCTGCGAGATCGACCACGCCCAGCCCTGGGACGACCACGGCACCACCAGCCGAGGCAACCTCGGCGCGTTGTGCACCCGGCACCACCAGCTCAAGACCCACGCCGGCTGGCAGATCACCACTTCCACCGACGACGGCACCTGCACCTGGCAGTCCCCCATGGGCCGCACCTATCACCACCACCCGCCCGACATCCGCGGCAGCGGCCCTCCGACCGACGACAGCGGATAGCGCTAGTCGCGCGCGTCGACCATCGATTGCGAGTCGGCTGGCGAGCCCTCGGCGATGAGTTCCTTCGCCCGCGTGGCGTACATGTCCACGTACTCCTGCCCGGAGAGCGACATCAGCTCGTACATGACCTCATCGGTCACGGAGCGGAGCACGAAACGGTCGTTGCTGAGTCCCTCATACCTGTCGAAGTTCAGCGGCCGTCCAATCCGGACGCCGACCCGCCGAATACTCGGCCGCAGCTGCCCGGGCGGCTGGATCTCGAACGTGTTGATCATGGCGACGGGGAGGATCGGCACCTCGGACTCCATGGCCATGCGGGCCAGCCCGGTCTTGCCCCGGTAGAGCCGCCCGTTCGGGGAGCGGGTGCCCTCGGGGTAGATGCCGAGCATGCTGCCCTCGCCGAGGATCCGCTGCCCCGTCAGCAGCGCCGCCTCGGACGCCCGCCCGCCGGACCGGTCCACCGGAACTTGGCCGACGCCCGCGAAGAAGGCCTTGGTGAACAACCCCTTGATCCCGCTGCCGGTGAAGTAGTCGCTCTTGGCGAGGAACGTGATCGGCCTCGGCACGACGAGCGGCAGGAAGAACGAGTCGGAGAAGGACAGGTGGTTGCTGGCCAGGATCGCGGCACCCTTGTCCGGCACGTGCTCGACGCCTTCGACCCATGGCCGGAAGAGCACACGAAGCCACGGTCCCACGACCATGTGCTTGAGGAACCAGTACAGCATCCGCTCGGCCTCCCTACGGGTGGCAGACTAGTGGGGCGGTCGGCCCCGGTGGTCGGCCTCCACGAAAGGAGCCCCATGGCGATCGTCCCCGGCGCGGAGCCCTGGTCGTCCGACGGGGATTCCGTGGGCATCCTCGTCCTGCACGGTTTCACGGGTTCACCCAAGTCGGTCCGCCCCTGGGGCGAGGCACTGTCGGCCGAGGGCTGGACCGTCCGAGTGCCGCGTCTGCCGGGCCACGGCACGACCTGGCAGGAAATGAACCGCACCACCTGGCAGGACTGGTACGCCGAGGCCGAGCGCAACCTTCGTGAGTTGCAGGACCGCTGCGCCCACGTCTTCGTCATGGGCCTGTCGATGGGCGGCTCGCTGGCCCTGCGTCTGGCCGAGCAGCATGGGGCTTCGATCACCGGCCTGGCCCTGGTCAACCCGGCCGTGCACTCCGAGCGCCCGGACCGGTTCCTGCTGCCGGTCATGCAGATGTTCATCCCGTCCTTCCCCGGCATCTCGAACGACATCGCCAAGCCCGGCCAGGACGAGGGCGCCTACGACAAGATCCCCTTGAAGGCCGCCCACTCCCTCTCATCGCTGTGGCGGCTGGTCAAGGACGACATCGCAAAGGTCGACACCCCGCTCCTGCTCTTCCGAAGCGCCCAGGACCACGTCGTGGAGCCGTCAAATGCCGAGTACATCCTCAGCCACGTCTCGTCGACGGACATCGAGGAGGTCGTCCTGGCGGACTCCTTCCACGTCGCGACCCTGGACCACGACGCCGAGGTGATCCACCGCGACAGCATCGCCTTCGCACGGAGGCTGCTGGCGTGAGCACGTCCGGTCCCGGGCTGCCTGAGCACGAGCAGCGGGCCTGGGACGCCATCGTCGCTGACCTGAGCGACGACCTCTACGCCGACCAGACGCAGGCGCTGGACCACGACGCGCTCCTGCCCGGGAGTCGACCGATGGATCCTGCAGCAGACGCCGTTGCGGACGATCCGGTGGCGACCGACGGCCTCGACGACGACGATGACGACTACGACTACGACGACGTCGATGGCTTCCAGCCCCCACCGCCCCCGCCGATCCCGACACCGCATGACGCGATCGGCCGCTTCTCGTGGGCGGCGGTGCTCGGCGGCCCCGCATTGGTGGTCCTCGCCACGGTGCTCGGCTGGGACCGTTGGCTGGCCAACCTCGGCGTGGCTCTGGCCGTCGGCGGCTTCGCGTCGCTGGTCTGGCGCATGAGCGACCGCGATGACGACGACGACGGCGCGGTCGTCTAGGTCGGGCCGCTAGGTCGGGCCGCTAGCCCGCTGGCGGTGCCGGGCGAGGTCGGCCGCGCCCACGAGGCCGGCGTTGTTGGTCAACTCGGCGGCGACCACCTGCGGTGCGGGACGGTTCTGCTGCCCGATGAGCTTGTCGGCCAGAGTCTGCCTCGCGCTGGCAAGGAGCAGGTCTCCAGCGTCCGAGACTCCCCCGCCGATGACGAACAACTCCGGATCCAGCACCGCGGCCAGGTCGGCCAGGCCGCGGCCCAGCCAGGTGCCCGTGATGGCGAACGCCTCGGTCGCGATGGGGTCGCCGGCCTTCGCAGCCTGGGTCACGTGCACGCCCTGGACGCCCTCGGGGGTGCCGTCGCCCAGGGCGAGAAGGACGCCCGCCTCGGAGCGACGATCCGCCGCCAGCAGGCGTGCCTCGCGGACGAGCGCGTTGCCGCTCGCGTACTGCTCGAGGCAGCCGTTGCGGCCACATCCACACGGACGGCCATCGGGCACGGCGTTGATGTGGCCGATCTCGCCGGCGACGCCGTGCGCCCCGCGGAACAACGCCCCGTTCACGACGATGCCGCCGCCGATGCCCGTACCGACGGTGACGAGCGTGAGTCCGTTCGCGTCGCGTCCAGCGCCGAAGCGGAACTCCCCCCAGGCCGCGACGTTGCCGTCGTTCTCCACGACGACCGGAAGCCCGGTCGCCGCCTCGAGCAGCGCACGCACGGGTACCTGCGACCACTTCAGGTTGGGGGCGAAGTAGACGCGGGAGCGGGCCGCGTCGACCAGGCCGGCAACTCCCAGTCCCACGCCCTCGAGGGTCTCCGTCGTGCCGGCCACCAGTTCGGTGACGACCTCCGCGACCAGGTCGATGACATCGGTGGCGTCGTGACGCGGCGTGGGCCGACGTGCCGTCGCCAGGACTTCGCCGTCGTCAGTGACGATGCCCGCCAGGATCTTGGTGCCGCCGATGTCGACGCCGATGCTCATGCCCACGCTGGACAGCCTAGGCCTCGGGCGGCGGATCCTCCCCCAGGATCGGGATCCATGCGATGCCGTCCGGCGCGGTCGCCGAGCGGGTCGTCGAGGCCGTCCCGGGACGGTCGGCCATCAAGGCCAACGCCCGGCACATGACGCAATCGGGATGCTCGCGCGGATCGTCGTGCTCGGCGTGCGGCGCGACGACTCGCTCCGTCGCCCACTCGACCAGCCGCTGCGCTCCCGCGGCGAGGGCCGACCAGTCCAGCGAGTCACGGGTCGGTTCGACCGGCTCTTCGTCGCCCGAGTACCACCACGGTCCCTTGGTCATGCGGGCCCAGCCTGCGGCACCCGCCAAACGGCTGGGTCGGGAACGAAACTGATCCGCAAGCCCCCATCGGTGCGGGTCGCGTGGGCTGCCCGGCATCGCTGCAGCAGGGCCGGGAGGGTCACCCACCGATGCGCCCCGTCGAACTCGATGACCAGTTCGGTGCCACTGCGCCCGACGCGGGCCCGACGGACGGCCGCGGGGGCAAGCGGCACGTCGAGGGAGTACTCCTCGTCGAGCGGAGTGATGGTCAACGCAGGCTCGCTGACCCGTGGGGCGGCTGGGAGGTGGCTGGCCGGGGACAGGCCCTTCGGCACGGGGCGTGGCCGTGAGGTCGACTTCCAAGCCGACACGGGGTGGGCGGCCACACGCAGATCGTCGAGCCATCTCTCCTGCCCGGCCAGGACCGCTTTGGGCGCTTCGTCCTTGCGGGCCATCCGGTTGGCGACGACGCCGTCGACCGCGAGCCCGAGCACCCCGAACGCGGCAATGGCGTCCGGCACCTGGGCCAGGGAGCGGTCGTCGGGCTCGGTCACGAGGCGCACGGTCGTCGACTCGTGCATCAGTGCCTCGTGCATCCGCAGGATGACGGCTCGGGCAGCCGCGAGCGCGTCGAATATGGTCGACGCGTCGTCCTGGTCACCGTCGCCCGACCGCCACATCGCCAGCCGTGGGCTGAGCGCGGCATCGAGCAGGCGGAGCATCGTGGCGGGGAGCGCCACGAGCTCGCGCGCCCGAGCGATCGGCCCGCAGTCGACCACCACCACGTCCACGGACGGGTCGGCCAGGAGAGTGATCACGTCCGAGAGCGCGGCGAGACCGCCGAGCCCGGGCAGTCCCGACCAGGCCGCCGGGTTGATGGGGTCCGCACCCAGCACTCCCAAACCCCGGCCCAGGGTGGCGGCGACGAGGTCCTGGACGGCGGTGAGGGCCTCCGGCGACGCGGCGTCGCCGCTCGCGTCGACGAGGCCAGCCGCGAGTCCCTCTGCCGCCAGCTCGGAGGCCGTGGCAGCGCACACGGTCGTCGTGCCCGAGCCCCCGGTGCCGCTAAGCAGCAGGAGACGACAGCGATTCGACACGCTTCTTCAGTCCCTTGAGGGCGGTATCGACGATGACTTTCTCCGCCTTGCGCTTGATCATGCCGATCATCGGGATCTTGATGTCGACGGCAAGGCGGTAGTTGACCGTCGTGGTGCCGTCGCCATGAGGGGTCAACTCGTATGCGCCGTCCATGGCGGTGAGCATGTCGCCCTTGGTCAGCGTCCACGACACCTTGCGGTCCTCGTCCCAGTCGTACTCCAGCTCGTAGATGTCCTTGATGGCGCCGGAGGACAGGTTGAACCGGGCATCGGCCGGACGGTTGTCATCCTCGAAAACACTCAGCACGACGACCTCGTTGATCCCGTCGCTCCACTGCGGATACGCCGGCAGGTCGGCGATGACGGCCATGATGTCGGCGGGGCTGGCATTGATCACGATGCTGGACTCGGTCAGGTCGGCCATGGCCGAAGGCTACCGTCTACAGGTCCATGGCGAAGGGCCGCTTGCGGCCGTGGAAGTGGCCGACGTTGATGCACTCGGTGCGGCCGATCCGCGTTCGCGCGGCCAGCGGCTGGTGGACGTGGCCAAACAGGTGGTACCGAGGCTGGTGCTCACGGACGTATCGCAGCAGGGCCGGGCTGCCGATCTCGAACCTGCGCGCGGCGACGTCGTAGGTGAGTTCGGGCAGGGCCGGCGGGATGTGGGTGAACAGCACGTCGACAGGGCCGAGCGCGTCGACCTTGCGGCCGAACTCCTCGGGGGTGATCTCGTAGGGGGTGCGCATCGGGCTGACCAGGCCGCCACCGATGAAGCCCCAGCGCAGTCCGTCCACGATGGCAACGCCTCCGTCGAGAACTTGGTGCCCCTCCCGAAGGTAGGCGGGCCACAGTGCGGGCACGTCGACGTTGCCGAATGTGAGCAGCGCCGGCTCCGGCATGGCCGAGAACAGTTCCTCATACTGCCGCCGGACCCGTTCCTCCAGCACCGCCCAGCGCTGCGCCGGGTCGGTGATCCCGATGCGGGCCCATGCGGCCGCACTCAATGCGCGGGCGTCGTCGAAGCGGTTGGCCGTGCGCGCCTCGATGTATGCCTGGGCATGATCGGCGCCGAACAAGTCGGCGAAGATCCCGCGCCCGGGCTGGTCGTAGTCAAGGAAGAGGATGAGGTCCCCGAGGCAGACGAAGACGTCGCTCCCGTCGGCGGCGCGGGCCAGCGCCTCGGCCTCGCCATGCACGTCGCTCACCACGTGCAGCCTCACGGCAGCGACCGCCGTGCTGGACCAAAGGCGGTTATGGGCACCGACCCACCCTGCCATGCCCCGCCCGCGTGCGGCGGCGCGAAAAGGACTCGCATAGGCCCGCTTTCTGCTCTACGTTGGCAGGATGAAGACCGAATTCTCCGTCCCCGCCATCGTCCCGTCCCCCACCTCCGGTGGCCTCGCCGACCACGTGGTCGAGAGTGCCACTCACGAGCCGGGCCGGATCATCATCTCCGTGCAGCGCGGCGGCGCCTGGGTCGGCATGACCGCCCAACAGTTCCTCGACGAGGTCAAGGCCGTCGCGAAGGGCATCGTCGCCAATGGCGTCGAGCCCGGCGAACGCCTCGGGGTGATGTCCCGCACGCGCTATGAATGGACGCTCGTCGACTATGCCATCTGGTACGCGGGGGCGGTCAGCGTCCCGGTGTACGAGACGTCGTCGGCCGAGCAGATCCAGTGGATGCTCAGTGACTCCGGCGCCGTCGGCGCGTTCTTCGAGAGCGAGCGCAACAAGGCGACATACGACCAGGTGGCCGTCGACATCCCGACTCTCACCCGGGTGTGGGTGTTCGAGGACGGAGTCATCGAGTCCCTCAAGGCCGACGGAGCCTCGGTCAGCGACGAGACCCTCGAGGCCCGCCGGGCCGCTGTCAAGCCGGATGACCTAGCCACGATCATCTACACGTCGGGGACGACTGGGCGCCCGAAGGGCTGCATGCTCACCCACAAGAACTTCATGTTCGAGGTCGACAACGTCGTCCAGGGCATGCCCCAGGTGTTTCTCGCCCCTGGCTCCTCGACCCTGCTGTTCCTGCCGATCGCCCACGTGTTCGGCCGGGCCATCCAGCTCGGCTGCATCCGGGCCGGGGTACGCCTCGGGCATTCCTCCGACATCAAGGACCTGCTGCCCGCGCTGCAGTCCTTCCAGCCGACCTTCCTGCTCGCCGTACCGCGCGTCTTCGAGAAGGTCTTCAACTCCTCGCAGCAGAAGGCGGTCGCCGACGGCAAGGGCAACATATTCAACACTGCGGCGCAGGTCGCGGTCGACTACAGCAAGGCGCTGGACGAGGGCGGCGCGGGCTTCATGCTCAAGATCAAGCATGCGGTCTTCGACCGGCTGGTCTACAGCAAGATCCGCCACGCCATGGGGGGCAACGTCCGATGGTCCGTGTCCGGCGGTGCTCCGCTGGGTGCCCGCCTGGGCCACTTCTACCGTGGCATCAATGTCACGATCCTCGAGGGCTACGGCCTCACCGAGACGTCCGCCGCCACCACGGTGAACCGTCCGGACGCCCTGCGGATCGGCTCCGTGGGGCAGCCGCTGCCGGGGGCCAAGGTCAAGGTGGCGGCGGATGGGGAGCTCCTGCTCGGCGGGGACCAGATCTTCGTCGGCTACTGGAACAACCCGACCGCCACCGCGGAGGCGATCGAGCCGGACGGCTGGTTCCACTCCGGGGACATCGGCGAGATCGACGACCAGGGTTTCGTCAAGATCACCGGCCGCAAGAAGGAGCTGCTGGTTACCGCAGCGGGCAAGAACGTCGCCCCCGCGGTGCTGGAAGACCGGCTGAGGGCCAACTGGCTGGTCAGCCAGTGCATGGTTGTCGGCGATGGCCAGCCGTTCATCGCGGCACTCGTCACGATCGACCCGGAAGCCTTCCCCGCGTGGGTCAAGCAGAAGAGCAAGCCAGCCGGGTCGACCGTTGCCGACCTGGCCGAGGACGCCGACCTCATCGCCGACATCCAGTCGGCCGTCAACGATGCCAACAAGGCCGTGTCCCATGCCGAGGCCATCAAGAAGTTCAAGATCCTCGGCGTGGACTGGACGGAGGAGGGTGGCCAGATCACCCCGTCGCTCAAGCTCAAGCGCAACGTCGTGATGAAGGAGTTCGCGGCGGACGTCGAGGCCCTCTACGCCTAAGCCGGTCAGATGACGCGGCCGATGCCGCTGAAGCGCTCCGCGTACCAAGGGCCGAAGATGTTGTCGATCCGGACGCCATCGCTGGGGTTGGCGGCGTGCACCATCTGGCCGTTGCCGATGTACAGGCCCACGTGGTGCGCCCCGAGGCCAAAGTAGAAGACGAGGTCGCCGGGCTGCACCTCGCTCGACGGGATCCGCTGAACCTGGTTCCACTGGATGTAGCTCAGCGGCGTGAGGCCGACCCCGGCCTGCGCCCAGGCCGCGGTGGTCAGCTTGGAGCAGTCCCACGAGGACGGCGGGTTGGCGCTGTAGGAATACGGGTCACCGACCTGCGACAGGGCGTAGCTGACCGCTGCCTGCGCCCTGCTGTTGGGGGCAACGATGCTGCCGGACAGGTAGGCCTGGGCAGCGGCGAGGCCCTCGCTGCGATCGGCGGCCTGCAGGGCTGCCAGCCGGCGCCGCTCCTCCTCCTGGAGGGTGGCGAGCACCCGCTGGGCCTCGGCCAGCTGGTCGTCGACCTCCTGCTGGGCGTCGGCCATGTCGTTGCGGAAGCTCTGGGCGATGGCTTCCTTGTCCTGGACAGCCGCCTCGCTCTGCGCCAGCCGCACGCGCGCGGTCTGGGTCTGCCGCAGGCTCGCCGCCTGGGCCTGGGCGACCTGGTCCAGCACGGCAGCCTGGGCCAGGAACTCGCTGGGGTCCTCGGCCATGAGGACCTGGAGGGATGGGTCGAGGCCGCCACTGGTGTACGTCGACCGGGCCAGGTCCTCGACGGCCGACATGACGACGGTCAGTTCGTCACGCTCACGCTGGAGCTTGCGTCGCAGCCCGTCGAGCGTGGCCTGGACCCCGGCGAGCTCGTGCGCGGCCCGCTCGTAGCGCTCATGGGCGGCCTCGGCCTTGCCCTGCAGGTCACGGACCTGGTTGCGCACCTGGTTGATGTCCGCCGTCGGCACGCCGGAGGCACCAGGCCCGACGGCGATCGCTCCTACCCCGAGGGCTGCCGATGCCGCGGCCGCGATGAGCGCCGTGCGCCATCGGCGGGCGGTCAGGTCGAGCACCAGGGCACTCCTTGGTCGTCCACGGAACGGGCACGCGGACACGAGGTGTCCGGGCGTCCAAGGTAACAGACCGGTGTCGAACGGGGGGAAATGGACCGGGACTAATCAGGGCAATCCGGACGCGATGGGCGGCCGACCTAACTGGCCTGCGAGCGCGGCACCAGTCGCAGCGGCGGAACGAGACCGGAAGCGGCGAGGACGACCAGGGCGTCGGCGTGCTCGTCGGCAACGTCATGAATCGTGGTCGAGGAGGAAGGCGCACCGAGCAAGACCGACACCACGCAGTCGTCGCAGGCCAGGCCGGCGACGGCACAGGAACCACAGTCGATGATCATGGCCATCACGCTAGATCGGGGGTGTGACAGCCCGCCCAAACGGTCGCCGTCAGGGCCCGCCATCCCCCGGGCCCTCGTTCGCCGGCCCGCCGAACTCCGGTCGAGACACGATCTCGACCCGATCGCCGGCCCCGCACCAGCGGCAGGCCACCTGCTCGACCTGCTCGTCGAGGACCTCGGTCTGCTCCACCACGGGCGCCCCGCCCATGGACAGGTGCCAGAACTCGCGCACCCGTGCCGTCCGCACGACGTCGAAGCGGGTGAGGTTGCCGCAGTGCGCACAGCGCCACCGCGACCGGTCATCGGGGATGCGGGTCTCGGCCACGACCCGAGCCTATCGACGCGAGGCCCACCTGCTGCTGCCGTGTCGCAGCAGCCATCGTGTCAGGGTGCGCGCCTAGGTTCGCTTCATGGCGATGCGGGCAGTGCCGGCACTGGCTGGCTTCCAGCAGGTCGCCTTCGATGACCTCGGCACCCCCCTGGCCGATGTCACCTTCGTCGTCGTGGACCTGGAGACCACGGGCGGCGCACCCGTCGATGCCGGCATCACCGAGATAGGGGCGGTCAAGGTGCGCGGCGGCGAGGTCGTCGGGGAGTACCAGACCCTCGTGAATCCCGGGATCCCGATCCCGCCCTTCGTTGCGGCCCTGACCGGCATCACCGACGCCCTGGTCGCGACGGCACCGACATTGCGCACGGTGCTGCCCAGCTTCCTGGAGTTCGCCCGCGGGGCCGTCCTGGTGGCCCACAACGCGCCCTACGACGTCGGCTTCCTCAAGGGGGCCTGTGCCCGGTTCGACCATCCCTGGCCGGACCCTCCCGTCGTCGACACCGCCCGGCTGGCGCGAGTGGCCCTGCTGCGCGACGAGGTGCCCAACTGCAAGCTCGCGACCTTGGCCGCCCACTTCCGCACCGCGGTGACCCCCACGCACCGGGCGTTCGACGACGCACGGGCCACGGCCGATGTCCTGCACCGACTGCTGGAGCGGGTCGGCGGGCTGGGGGTTTCCAGCCTGGAGGACTTGCGCGCCTTCACCGGCCGAGTCAGCACGGCCCAGCGGACCAAGCGGCACCTCGCCGATGGCCTGCCGGACTCCCCCGGCGTCTACATATTCCAGGACGTCCGTGGGGTGGCCCTGTACATCGGCACGTCCACCAGCATCCGCACCCGGGTGCGGTCGTATTTCACCGCGTCCGAGCAGCGCCGTCGGATGGCCGAGATGGTCCGCATCGCCGAGCGGGTCGTCCCGATCGTCTGCGCGACACCCCTGGAGGCCCGGGTCCGCGAATTGCGGCTCATCGCGTCGGCGCAGCCACGCTACAACCGCCGGTCCCGCCGACCCGAGGCGCAACGCTGGCTCAAGCTGACGGTCGAGGCCGCACCGCGGCTGTCGATCGTCGGCACGGTCGCCGACGACGTGGAGGCGGGAGCGCGCTACCTAGGCCCGTTCCCCTCACGCGTGGGTGCCCAGGAGGCGGCCGAGGCCCTGGCCCTGGCCTATCCGGTGCGCACCTGCACGACCCGCCTCGCCCGGCGCCCGCGCGCGACCGTCCCCGGGTGCGCTCTGGCCGAGCTGGGCAAGTGCCTGGCGCCCTGTTCAGGCGCCGGCGACCACGCGGGATACGCGGAGGTCGTCGCCGGGCTTCGCGAGGCCATGTCGGGCGACCTGCGCCACGTTGCTGCCACGGTGCACGCACGCATGTCCCGGCTGTCCGCTGAGGAGCGCTTCGAGGAGGCCGCGCGATGGCGGGAGCGGCTCGCCGGCCTGGCTCGGGCCAGCCTGCGCACCCATCGGCTGGCCGGCCTCGCCGCGTGCGCCGAACTCGTCGCCGCCGAGCCCGGCGCCGACCACGGGTGGGCCATCCACGTGATCAGGCATGGCCGGCTTGCGGCAGCGGGACAGTCCGCGCCTGGCGCCGACCCGCGCCCCATGGTCGACGCGCTCCTTGCGGCTGCGGAGCACGTCGAGCCGCGCCCGTCCCCGATGCCGGCCGGGCTCCCCGACGAGGCGACCGAATTGCTGCGGTGGCTTGACTCCCCCGGGGTGCGGCTCGTGCGCACCGACCGGGCCCTCGCCCTGCCGTTGCACTGCGGTGGTGACCTTCAGGCCCGCCTCGGCCAGGCCCGGATGGACGCGATCACGGGCTGGGAGCGAGAACCGCGCGCGCGTCCCCTGGGACCGATCGAGCCCCGCCCCGCGACGAGGATGCTCAGCGCCTGAGAGCGCTATGGCCGGTGCGTCCGGGTGGTGGCGGCCCACCGGTCGAGAAGGGCCAAGGCCGCGCCGGATTCCAGTGTCTGCCGCACGCGTGGCATCGCCTCGGTGATCCTCGCGGCCAGCGGGCGTCCGTCCACCGGCTGTCCCTCATCCGCGGCCAGCGCTGCGTCGTAGCAGGCCAGCGCGGCCGCGCCGTTCAGGGCCACGGCGTCACGGATGGCGAGGACCCGCTCGGCGTCAGGGTCCCCCGCCGACGGTGCGCCGGCGGCCAGGGTCGCCCGCAACAGCGCCGCGTTGCGGACCCGGTCCCCACCCCTGATCAGCGCGGGATCTGCTACGGCGATGCCGACCTCCGCGGGATCCAGAACGAGCTCTCGCACCTGCCCGGACGTGGCATCCCATACCCGGGTGGGGGCCGAGGTGGACATCTCGTCGAGGCCGTCCTCCCCGCGCACGACCATGGCCCGCACGCCCCGGCGGCGCAGCACGTCGGCCATCACCGGGGCGAGGGATGCACTGGCGCAGCCGATGAGTGCGGCATTCGCGCCGGCCGGGTTGGTCAGTGGGCCCAGAATGTTGAAGACGGTAGGGATGCCGAGCTCGCGGCGGGTCGGGCCGGCGAACCGCATGGCGGGATGGTGCACCGGGGCGAAGCAGAAGCCGATCCCCACGGACCGGACCACGGCAGCCACATCGACCGGCTCCAGCTCGATCGACACCCCGAGTTCCTCCAGCACATCGGCCGTGCCGGTCGATGACGAGGCGGCCCGGTTGCCGTGCTTGACGACGGGAGCCCCGGCGGCAGCGCAGACCAAGGCCGTCATCGTGGAGATGTTGACCGTGTGGGACTGGTCCCCCCCGGTGCCGACCACGTCGAGCACGACCGCCGGTGCCTGGGCGCCGAGGTCCAGCAGGCGTGCGTGCCCGAGCATGACCCGCACCAGCGCGGCCACCTCGTCCGGCGTCTCGCCTTTGGCCCGCAGCGAGGTGACGAAGCCGGCGATCTGCGCCGAGGTGGCATCGCCGCTGAGGATGCTGCCCATGGCCCACGCGGCCGTGGCGTCATCGAGGTCCTGCCCGGCCACGAGCCGGCTGATGACGGCGGGCCAGCCAGGGGTGGCGTCGGTCACGGGCTGCTCGCGGTCACCGGCGGGCGGTCAGGCGGTAGGGCTGACCGACACGCGGCGGCGCAGCAGGGCGGCCGCCGTCGTGGCCAGGGCCACCGCGTCGATGGGATGCCCGACCACTCCGTCGGCACGGGACCAGGTGGCCAGCCAGGCGTCCTGGGGACGCCCGACGAGCACCAAGGTCGGCGGGCAGCGGTAGACCTCGTCCTTGAGCTGGCGGCAGACCCCCATCCCCCCGGCCGGCGTCGCCTCGCCGTCGAGGATGAGCAGGTCGAACCCGCCGCCGTCGACCTGACGGATGACCGCCGGCTCCGTGGCGCACTCGACATACTCCAGGGCTGGCAGGTCGGCGGCGGGACGGCGGCCGAGGGCCTGCCGGACCTGCTGTCGCACGAGGCGGTCGTCGCTGTAGACGAGGACCGAGAGGGTCGGTTCGGGGGCGCTCGCCGCGGAGGAATCGTGGGCCACGGGCGACACTCTAGCCAGCCTGCCACCGGGGTTCGGGAGGGCTTGTGAAGCGGTTCCCGACAAAGTGCCGACAAGGTCGGGGGGTCTCGGTGAAACCGGGCCGCCGATCTGCCAGACTCCCCTCCGTGGCGAACGCAACGACGATCCCCCCGGCCTACTCGCACGCCCCGGCCAACCGGCCCAACATGGTGGCCGTCGGCACGATCGTGTGGCTGTCCAGCGAGCTCATGTTCTTCGCTGGCCTGTTCGCCATGTACTTCACGATGAGGGCCGTCAACCCCGAGTTGTGGGCCCAGGAGACGCAGCTGCTGAACATCCCGTTCGCCAGCGTCAACACCACGGTCCTCGTACTCAGCAGCGTGACCTGCCAGCTCGGCGTGTTCGCCGCGGAGCGCGGCGACGTCAAGGGCCTGCGCCGCTGGTTCATCATCACCTTCCTGATGGGTGCGTTCTTCATCGCCGGGCAGGTCACCGAGTACGTCGCGCTCGTCCACGAGGGCCTGCGGCTGGACACCAACGCCTATGGCTCGGCCTTCTACCTGACGACCGGCTTCCACGGCATGCACGTCACGGGCGGCCTCATCGCCTTCCTGTTCGTCCTCGCCACCACGTACATCACCAAGCGGTTCACCCACGACCAAGCCACCCGGGCGATCGTCACGTCGTACTACTGGCACTTCGTCGACGTCGTGTGGATCGCCCTGTTCTTCATGATCTACATCCTGAAGTAGCACCACCGACCCGCGCTCCCCGCAACCACGACGAGAGGTCCGGCGACAGTGAAGTTCCTGGCGGCACGACGGCGAAGCCCCATCGTGGCATCAGCGTTGTTGATCGGGGCCCTCGCGGTCGTCGGCCTCGGCTATGCGGCCGTCGGCAGCGTCCAGCCGGCCCAGGCCGCCGTCGGCACCGAGACCCAGGTCGAGGCGGGCCGCCAGCTCTACCTCGAGGGCTGCTCCTCGTGCCACGGCCTGGAGGCCCAGGGCACGGGAAACGCCCCGACGCTCATCGGCGTCGGGGCCGCAGCCGTGTCCTTCCAGGTCGGCACCGGGCGCATGCCACTCGCCGCCCCAGGCGCGCAGGCGCCGGCCAACATGCCGACGTACACGGACGAGGAGGTTGCCGCCCTGGCCGCCTACATCGCCACCCTGGCCCCCGGACCGGCCATCCCGAGTGCCGAGCAGCTCGACTACGCCGATGCTGACATCGCCCTTGGCGGCGAGCTGTTCCGGATCAACTGCGCGCAGTGCCACCAGGCAGCCGGGCAAGGCGGGGCACTCACGCAAGGCAAGTACGCACCGAACCTCATGGAGTCCACGCCGCAGCACATCTACGAGGCGATGCTCACTGGGCCGCAGAGCATGCCCGTCTTCAGCGATGCGCAGCTGACCGTCGAGGACAAGCAGGCGATCATCGCCTACGTCCGCACGCTGCAGACCGAGGCAAGCCCAGGTGGGCTGACCCTCGGCAAGTTCGGCCCCGTCACCGAGGGCGTGTTCCTCGCCACCGCCGCGTTCGGCGCGCTCATCGCCGCCGCCGTCTGGATCGGAATCAAGGCACGATGACCGACTTGTCCCCCCACCAGCCGCCGGCCCCTCCCGGGTCGATCCCGCACGCCGACGTCGAGCATCGCCTGCGTGTCACCGACACCGACCCGAAGGCGGCCAAGCGCGCCGAGCGGCAGGTCGCGTCCATGTTCCTGTTGTCCGTGCTGTTCACGATCCTGTTCGTGGTCTCATACATAGGGATCGACAAGACCACGACCATCTACATCCCCGTCATGGGCGAGGTCGGCGCCCTGCAGGTCGCGCTGGGATTCACCCTCGGGGCCGCAATCTTCCTCATCGGTGCGGGCGCGATCCAGTGGGCCAAGAAGCTCATGCCCGATGTCGAGGTCGTCCAGCAGCGCCACGATCAGGTCTCGCCTGAGGCCGACACCCTCGAGGCCGCGGGCCAGTACGAGCGGGGCAAGGAGGAGTCCGGCTTCGCGCGCTACCGGATGATCCGGCGCACAATGATCGCCGCGATGGCCCTGTTCCCCATCCCCTTGGTGATCATGCTCCGGGACTTGTGGGTCCCGACGCCGGACGAGGTGGGCAAGTCGCCCGCCGACATCCTCTCGACCACCCTGTGGCATGACGGCCTGCGAATCGTCTCCGATGGCACCTACCGCCCCGTCCGCCCCGAGGACCTGCCCGTCGGAGGCCTCATCTCGGGCGTGCCGGCCGACCTGCTCGAGGTGGAGGAGGCTCAGGGCAACCTCAATGCCCGCGGCAAGGCGGCCATCATCCTGATCCGCATGGACCCTGCCGACATCCGGTCGCAGCAGGGCGACGGCTGGGACTACCAGGGGATCCTCGCCTACTCGAAGATCTGCACCCACGTGGGCTGCCCGATCGCCCTCTATGAGCAGCGCACCCATCACCTGCTCTGCCCGTGCCACCAGTCGACGTTCGACCTCGCCGACAGCGGCGAAGTCGTGTTCGGGCCGGCCGCGCGACGCATGCCCCAGTTGCCGATCGGCGTGGATGAGGAAGGCTTCATCGTGGCCCGGTCCGATTTCGCCGAGCCCGTCGGACCGAGTTTCTGGGAGCGCGGATGACCAGCCCCATCGAGAAGGCCGGGGGCGCGACTGCCACCTACGTCGACAAGCGGATGGGCAGCAACAAGTTCCTGTCCCGGAACCTCGCCAAGGTCTTTCCCGACCACTGGTCCTTCATGCTTGGCGAGATCGCGCTCTACAGCTTCATCGTGGTGCTCCTCACGGGGGTCTTCCTCACCCTGTTCTTCAACCCCTCGATGAACGAGGTCGTCTACAACGGCTCCTACGTGCCCCTGCAGGGCGTCAAGATGTCCCAGGCCTACGAGTCCAGCCTCTACATCACCTTCGACGTCAGGGGCGGCCTCCTGCTCCGCCAGATGCACCACTGGGGCGCGCTGATCTTCGTGGCGGCGATAGCCGTGCACATGTTCCGGGTCTTCTTCACGGGGGCCTTCCGCAAGCCTCGCGAGTTCAACTGGATCATCGGAGTCGGCCTCACTGTCCTCGCCCTCGCGGCCGGCTTCTCCGGCTACTCCCTGCCCGACGACCTGCTCTCGGGCACGGGCTTGCAGATCGCCCGAGGGATCGTGCAGGCGACGCCTGTCATCGGCACGTGGATGGCTTTCCTGCTCTTCGGCGGCGAGTTCCCCGGCACCACGTTCATCCCGATGCTGTACTCCGTCCACATCCTGCTGATCCCGGGGCTGATTCTCGCCCTCGTGACGGTCCACCTCATGCTCGTGTGGGTGCAAAAGCACACCCAGTTCCCCGGCCCGGGTCGCACCAACGACAACGTGGTCGGGTACCCCCTTCTGCCGGTCTACATGGCGAAGGCCGGAGGCTTCTTCTTCCTGGTCTTCGGCATCATCGCGATCATCTCGGCCATCGCCACGATCAACCCGATCTGGGCGCTCGGCCCGTACCGCCCGGACCAGGTGTCCACCGGCGCCCAGCCCGACTGG
>JAUXRN010000076.1 GCA_030681835.1 Actinomycetota bacterium | reverse complement strand
TTGCCGGCGCTGCTGATCGCGCTCCCCGGATCCGAGCCGGTGCAGGCACTTGGCACCAACAAGCTGTCCTCCCTGATGGGCACGTCGGCCGCGACGGCGACTTACGTGCGACGTGCCCCGCCAGACGTCCGCACCGCGCTTCCCATGGCCCTGGCCGCATGCGCCGGTGCGGCTGCCGGTGCCCTCGTCGCCAGTCGCGTGCCCGCGGCCGCCTTCCGGCCGGTGATCGTTGGCCTGCTCGTGGTCGTCTGGACGTGGACGTTGCTTCGTCCCCAGCTCGGTCAGGAGCAAGTGCTGAGGTGGACCGGCCGCCGGCACTATGCGGTCGCCACCGTGGCAGCGCTGGGGATCGGGTTCTACGACGGGATCCTGGGTCCCGGAACCGGTTCGTTCCTGCTCATCGTGCTCGTTGCCGGGCTGGGGTACTCGTTCTTGAATGCGTCGTCCACCGCCAAGGTGGTCAACCTCGGCACCAACCTCGCCGCACTGGTCGTGTTCGGCGTCACCGGATCGGTGCTGTGGCTGCTCGGCCTGCTCATGGGGCTGTGCAACGTCGCGGGCGCGGTGATCGGAGCCCGCATGGCGATCACGCGGGGCAGTGGGTTCGTGCGAGCCGTGTTCCTCGCCGTCGTCGGCCTGCTGATCGTGCGGCTGGCGTGGGACCTGCTGCCGTGATCAGCCGGTCGGGAAGGCCTGCGGAGTCGCGCCCCAGCTGACCGCTCGGGTGGCGCACTCGGCCGCGCGCCGGGCTGCCCACCGGCGGTCCGGGCCCGCGGCTGCCTCGGCTGCCTCGGCATACAGCGCGACCAGTCGGTTGTCGACCAGTGCGAGCAATTCGCGGGCCCGCCCGGGCGTCCGCACGGGGAACGGGAGTTCATACGCGGTTGCAGGCGTCGGCAGTGTCCCCCCGGCCTGCGCGGCCAGGCTTGCGGCCCGGTCGCGGTTGGCCCGGTGGGCGTCCAGCCCTGTCCGCGCGGCGCGCAGTTCCGATGTCGCCACGCGCGCGCCCGCCACTGAGTACGCGAACACGGCCGCGTCCTCCCCGGCGACGACCGCTGGCCACGCCTCCTGGGCGGTCATGCCCCCAGGCTCCGCAGGGCCGGGACATGGGAGGCCTCCGACGCGGCGATGAACGCGAGCAGCCGGGCCAGTCCGGGCTCACCGGCCTCGACGCAGGCACCGATGCGCTCGCGCGCTGCCTGGCGCTCGGCCGTCACGAGGGCCGCGATGGCCGCGCCCTGCGATGGCGCGACGGTGGCCGTTCCAGGGCCCGGGCTGCCACCGAGTGCGTCGGCATGGGCCATGTGTTGGTCGCGGAGGGGGGTGAGATCGACGGCGAGGCCGGGATGGGCGGCGATCGTGGTCTCGTACGCGTCGATCAGCCGTTGCTCGGCGGCGGCCTGCGCCGAGGCGACGGTCTGCTCGGTCGACGACGGCACCGGCTCGTCCGGCGTGTCGCCGCTGCTGCAGGCCGCGAGCCAGGCGACGGGCCCGAGCGTGGCAACCCCCGCCAGTGCCTGGCGCCTGGTCAGGCGGACGGGCCGTGCTGGCGCTGACATGTGCCAAGGATGGCATGCGGTGGGTACAGTTCCGGTACCACCAAGACCGACAACTGCTCGACCACAACAGGATTCCCGGGAGGCGCCATGACCGCATCCGCAGACGTGGTCAAGTCCGGGCTGTCCGGCCCGCTGGCGAGCATGGGTGTCGACGTCGAGGCCGTCGAGGTGGCCAAGGTGGGTCGCCGCCATGTCGTGCGGGTGGTCATCGACAAGGACGGGGGAGTCGACCTCGACCTCGTCGCCGCCGTGAGCCAGCAGGCCTCCGCACTCCTCGACGAGCCGCCGCTGTCCGACGAGTTGCCGGGGCCGTTCGTGCTCGAGGTGACCTCACCCGGGGTCGATCGCCCTCTCACCGAGCCGCGCCATTGGCGCCGGGCCACGGGGCGCCTCGTGCACGTGGCCCGCAGGGACGGCACGGTTGTCGACGGACGGATCGCCGGCATGCCGAGCGAGCAGCAGGTGACGCTCACGACGGCTACGGGCGACGTCCTGCTCGATGTCGCCACCGTGGACAGCGCACTCGTGCAGGTGGAGTTCAACCGGGTTCCCGCCGCGGACGAGGCCCAGCAGGACGAGGAGTAGCGGCAATGGACATCGACGTCAGTGCGCTGAAGGCGCTTGTGCGCGAGAAGGACCTCTCGCTGGACCTCGTGGTCGAGACGATCGAGCAGGCGCTCCTTGTCGCCTACCACCGCACCGAGGGGGCGGCCGCGAAGGCCCGGGTGACCCTCGACCGCAAGACCGGCCACGTGACGGTGTGGGCGGCCGAGACCGACGAGGACGGCGTGATTCTCCGTGAGTTCGACGACACCCCGGATGGCTTCGGCCGGATAGCGGCTACCACCGCCCGGCAGGTCCTCCTGGCCCGGCTCCGGGACGCCGAGGGCGATGCCACCATGCTGGAGTTCTCCGGCCGCGAGGGCGACCTCGTCTCCGGTGTCGTCCAGCAGTCCAGCAACCCGCGCATGGTGCGTGTCGACATCGGCAAGGTGGAGGCCAACCTGCCGCCCGAGGAGCAGGCGCCGGGGGAGCCCTACCCGCACGGCACC
The DNA here is from genome assembly GCA_030681835.1 of Actinomycetota bacterium. Lineage (GTDB taxonomy): Bacteria > Actinomycetota > Actinomycetes > S36-B12 > S36-B12 > UBA10649. Next base: position 4,885 of record JAUXRN010000076.1, on the reverse strand, counting down.
CGGATCAAGTGCCTCGTCACCAATGTCCGCAAGGGCTTCAAGGGACCGCAGGTGACCGTGTCGCGGACCCATCCCAACCTCGTCAAGGCCCTGTTTGCCCTTGAGGTGCCGGAGATCGCCGACGGCACGGTCCAGATCACCGCCATCGCCCGGGAGGCGGGGCACCGCACGAAGATCGCCGTCCGCTCCACGGTCCCCGGGGTCAACGCCAAGGGCGCCTGCATCGGACCGCTGGGTCAGCGCGTGCGCCAGGTCATGGCCGAGCTGAACGGCGAGAAGATCGACATCGTCGACCATGCCGATGACCCTGCGGAGATGATCGCGCACGCCCTGTCGCCTGCGCGGGTGTCCGGCGTGCTGATCGTGGATCCGGTCGCTCGTGCCGCCCGGGTCATCGTCCCGGATTACCAGCTGTCCCTGGCGATCGGCCGCGAGGGCCAGAACGCCAGGCTGGCGGCCCGCCTCACGGGGTGGCGCATCGACATCCGGGCCGACACGGCAGTCGCCGGCCCGGCAGCCCCCGGCCCGGCCACGGACTGAGCCGGGTGTCCGGCGGGGTACACTCCTTGGCGGGCAGTCCGCCCGGTCCCGTGCGCACCTGCGTGGGATGCCGGGGGCGGTCTGCACAGACAGACCTGTTGAGGGTCGTCGCGGTGTCCGGGGCCTGTGTCCCAGATCCTGGCCGGCGGCTGCCGGGCCGTGGTGCGTACCTGCATCCGGACCTGCAGTGCCTGGAGCGCGCCGAGCGCCGACGGTCCTTGGCTCGCGCACTACGCGCCCCGGGTCCCTTGGACCTGGTCGCCGTGCGCGTCGAGCTGGCGCAGGGCACGACCCCCGGGCAACCGTCCGGGGCCGGCAAGGCCTGGCCAACGTCAGGTCCAGCGGATCGGGAGTGATTCGAGGATGAACACCCCATGAGCGCACGAGCATGAAGATGCAACGTTCGCACTGACGGTCCCGTGCACCCCGCCCGGGCCAAGACAGGAGAGACGTGTCAAAGGTTCGGGTCCATGAGCTCGCCAAGGAGCTCGGGGTTTCCAGCAAGGAAGTCCTCGCGAAGCTCGCCGATCTAGGCGAGTTCGTCAAGTCCGCCTCCTCCACGGTCGAGGCCCCCGTCGTTCGCCGGCTGCGCGAGTCGATGCCCGCAGCGGCCGCTCCGCAGGAGAAGGTCGCCCCGAAGCCGGCGGCAAAGAAGGCCGTCTCGGAAGCACCTGCCCCGACCCAGGCCCCCGCAGCGCCCGCCGCAGTCGTCCCCGAGGCTCCGAGCGCCCCGGTCGCTCCCGTCATCGAGCAATCCGCGGCCCCGGTTGCACCGGCGGCGTCGGCGACCCCGGTCACCGACGGCTCGGCCGATCCGGCCGGTCCGCCAGCCCCGCGTCCCGCGGGCCCGCGTCCGGGCAACAACCCGTTCGGCACCGGCACCGGCATGGGCCGGCCGGCTGGCCCGCGTCCGGGCAACAACCCGTTCGGCACCGGCACCGGCATGGGCCGGCCGGCCCCGGCCGTGCCAGGCGTCCCCCGCCCCAACCCCGGCACCATGCCCCCACGCCCCATGCGCCCGGCCGGCGCGCCGGTCCGTGGACCGGGCGGCCCTGGCGGCTTCCCGGCCCGTGGCCCCGGTGGTCCGGGCGGCCCTGGCGGCGCTGGCCGCGGTCCGGGCGGTCCTGGCGGCTTCCCAGCCCGTGGTCCCGGTGGTCCGGGCGGTCCTGGCGGCGCTGGCCGTGGTCCGGGCGGTCCTGGCGGCTTCCCCGGCCGTGGCCCCGGCGGTCCCGGTGGTTCTCCGGGCGGGCCCGGTGGCTTCCCCGGCCGTGGGTCCGGCGGTCCGGGCGGACGCGGTACGACGGCGGGTGCCTTCGGCCGTCCCGGTGGTCGCCCGTCGCGGGGCCGCAAGTCCAAGCGGGCCAAGCGCCAGGAGTTCGACAACATGCAGGCGCCGGTCATGGACGGCGTGCGCATCAATCGCGGCAGTGGAGAGGTCATCCGGCTCCCGCGCGGTGCGAGCCTGACCGACTTCGCGGAGCGGATCGACGCGATGCCGGCTGACCTGGTGAAGGTCCTGATCGGCCTCGGCGAGATGGTCACCGCCACCCAGTCGATCGACGACGACACCCTGCGACTGCTCGGCAGCGAGCTGAACTACGACGTGCAGGTCGTCAGTCCCGAGGACGAGGACCGCGAACTGCTCGAGTCGTTCGACCTGGAGTTCGGCGAGGATGAGGGGGACGACGCGGATCTCGTCCTGCGCGCTCCCATCGTCACGGTCATGGGTCACGTCGACCACGGCAAGACCCGGCTCCTCGACGCCATCCGCAAGACCAACGTTGTGGGTGGCGAGGCGGGCGGCATCACTCAGCACATCGGCGCCTACCAGGTAGCCACGCAGACACGGGACGGCGACGAACGCCGGATCACCTTCATCGACACGCCCGGCCACGAGGCGTTCACCGCCATGCGCGCCCGCGGCGCTCAGGTGACGGACATCTCGATCCTGGTCGTGGCGGCAGACGACGGCGTGAAGCCCCAGACGATCGAGGCGCTCAACCACGCCCAGGCGGCGGGCGTGCCGATCGTGGTTGCCGTCAACAAGATCGACAAGGAGGGCGCTGACCCGACCCGGGTCCGCTCGCAGCTCACCGAGTACGGCCTGGTGGCCGAGGAGTTCGGCGGCGACACCATGTTCGTCGACGTCTCGGCACGGGAGGGCATTGGGCTCGAGCAGTTGCTCGAGGCCGTGCTGCTCACGGCTGACGCCACGCTGGACCTGCGCGCCAACCCGAACCAGGACGCCCAGGGTGTCGCGATCGAGGCCCATCTCGACCGCGGCCGCGGGCCCGTCGCCACCGTCCTCGTCCAGCGCGGCACCCTCCGCGCCGGCGACTCGATCGTGGCGGGCGATGCCTTCGGGCGCGTCCGGGCGATGCTCGACGACGAGGGCAACCCCGTCAGCGAGGCCGGCCCGGCGTTCCCGGTGCAGGTGCTCGGCCTGACCTCGGTTCCTGGTGCGGGCGACAGCTTCCTCGTCGTCTCGGAGGACCGCGTCGCCCGGCAGATCGCGCAGACGCGCCAGGCGCGCGAGCGCAACGCGCTGCTTGCCAAGAACCGCGTGAAGCGGTCGCTCGAGGACTTCCTGGAGTCGCTGGAGAAGGGCGAGGTCGCCGAGCTCACGCTCATCATCAAGGGCGACGTGTCCGGCTCGGTCGAGGCCCTCGAGGACGCGTTGCTCAAGATCGACATCGGCGACGAGGTCAACCTGCGGGTCATCCACCGCGGGGTTGGCGCCATCACCAAGAACGACGTCACCCTTGCGGCCGCGTCGAAGGCCGTGATCATCGGCTTCAACGTGCGCCCCGAAGGGAAGGTGGCCGACCTCGCGTCCCAAGAGGGCGTCGACGTCCGCTACTACAGCATCATCTACCAGGCCATCGAAGAGGTCGAGGCGGCGCTGCGCGGCATGCTCAAGCCCGAGTTCGAGGAGGTGCAGCTGGGCACGGCGGAGGTCCGGGAGGTCTTCAAGTCCAGCAAGTTCGGCACCATCGCGGGCTGCCTGGTCCAGTCTGGCGAGATCAGGCGCAACTCCAAAGCCCGCGTGGTCCGCGACGGCGCTGTCGTCGCCGAGAGCGTCAACATCGCCGGGCTTCGCCGGTTCAAGGACGACGTCACAGAGGTCCGCGAGGGCTTCGAGTGCGGCATCAACCTGGGGTCCTTCCAGGACATCAAGGTCGAGGACGTCATCGAGACCTACGAGCTGCGCGAGAAGCCGCGCAAGGCCTGACCGGAGTCACGAACGGCCGTGGGGCCCAGGAGGAGCACGGATGAGCAGCGAGGCGCGGCAGCGCAAGATGGCCGACCGGATCAAGGTGATCGTCGCCGGGGCCTTGGAGTTCCGGATCAAGGATCCCCGACTGGGCTTCATCACGATCACCGACGTGCGGGTCACCCCTGATCTGCGCGAGGCATCGGTGTTCTACACGGTGTACGGCGACGAGGAGGCCCGTGCCTCCACCGCGGCCGCGTTGGCCTCGGCCAAGGGCGTGCTGCGCAGCGAGGTGGGCAAGCAGACCGGCATCAAGTTCACGCCGACGCTGGAGTTCATCCCTGACGCGATCCCCGAGACCGCGCGCCAATTGGAGGACCTGCTGAAGCAGGCCGCCATGGCTGATGCCGAGGTCCACGCCCAGGCAGCGGGCGCGAGCTTCGCCGGGGATCCCGACCCGTATCGGCGAGCCGAGGATGATGAGCCCGGCGGCGTTGTCGAGGGCGTCGAGCATGACCGCCCGGACGCCGCCACCGCGTGATCGACGCGGGACTGCTGGTCGTCGACAAGCCGGAGGGCATGACATCGCACGACGTCGTGGCCAGGATCCGGCGTGCCGCCGGCACCCGCAAGGTGGGACACGCCGGGACGCTGGACCCGATGGCGACCGGCGTGCTCGTCGTCGGGGTCGAGCGGGCCACCCGGCTGCTCGGGCACCTCGCCCTCGTCGACAAGCGGTACCTGGCCACGATCCGGCTGGGGGCCACCACGGTCACCGACGACCGCGAGGGCGAGCCGCTCGGCATGGCGAGCCGCGAAGCATTGGCAGGAGTCTCCGATGACGGGATCAGGGCCGCAGTCGCCGCACTCACCGGCGACATCCGGCAGCGGCCCAGTGCGGTCAGCGCCATCAAGGTCGCTGGCCGCCGGTCGTACGACCGGGTCCGCGCGGGGGAGGACGTCGTCCTGGCCGAGCGCCCCGTTCGCATCGCACGGTTCGATGCCCTGGCCATTCGACGTGGACCTGGGGACGCCGAAAGCGGGCGCTGCATCGACGTCGACATCGACGTCGAGTGCTCGACGGGCACGTTCGTGCGCGCCCTGGCCCGTGATCTCGGTGCCGCGCTCGGC
>JAUXRN010000053.1 GCA_030681835.1 Actinomycetota bacterium | reverse complement strand
CGGCACACCGAGGTCCAGGATCAGTCCGACCCCCTGCTTCCCGTCGAGGTCGGGGCCGGCATATTCGTCGGTCACCCATGCGGTATCCGGATCGTCATCGTTGACGCTGGCCGCGAGCTCCTCGTTCTCCCGGCCCTTGCGCCGGTCCGGCTTGCCGTTGCCGTTGTCGTCGCCGAACGGGTCGTATGACCGGTATGACTCGACGGGATAGGTCTGCTCGATCCCGGTCGCCGCCGAGTCGTCGACCGGGCGAGCCGATGACGTCAGGATGTCGCTCGATGCAGACGCTGACGGAGCAGGACGGCCCGACGGATCGGTGAGCAACTGCCAGCCGACCCAGGCAATCCCGGCGACCAGCGCTGCGGCGCAGACGACCGCGACCAGTCGCAGCGCCCCAACGACGGCCAGTCGCACGGTGCGCTGGGCGCCCGTTGGCGCCACCGCCACGATGGTCGTGGTCGGCGCGAGGTAGTCCAGCGTCGCGCCGACCATGGTGGAGAACCCGGCCGCGTCACTGACGCGGGCCACCCCGCGCGGCCGTGCCGCGGCGGCCACGGACCTCGCCACGACGTCGTCGATGCTGCGTGGCACGGCAGCACGTACCTGCGAAGGCGGCAGGACAATGCCGTTGGCCCGCGGGGCCTCCGGGGCATCGATGCGCTGGGAGCCGGGCCAGTACCCGGTGGTCAGGAGGTACACGAGGCAGCCGAGCGCATCGACGTCACCTTGGGCGCGGTCGCCTGACGCGTCGGAGTCGAGCTCGCCGAACAGCGCGGCATCGACGGCCAGTCCCCTGATCCGCAGTTCGCCGGCATCGGTGACGAAGACACTCGACGGCCGAAGCCGGCCGTGGCTGACGTTCTCCTTCTGGGCCGACGCGAGCGCCCGGGCCACTTCGGCCACCAGCGCCAGCGCCTGGTCCGGAGCCAGCGGTGAGCCGCCGCGGTCCTGCATGGTCCGCTCGAGGTTGCGGCCCGAGGCCCACTCGCTCACGACCGCGATGCGGGCCGGGTCGGTGGCGGTGCTCGGGAGATTGAGGATGTCCAGCACCCGGAGCAGACGACGGTCATCGACGCGGGCAGCCGCTTGGGCGGCCCCGAGCACCGCAGGGCCGCGCGGGTCGTCGGCCGACAGAACGCGCACGGCAACCGGCCGGTCGAGGATCTCGTCGTAGCCGTGCCAGAGGTAGACGTCCAGCCGCTCGCCGACTCCGATGTCCTGGGTGACGAGGTCGAGGAGTCGGTAGCGTCCGAGTTGTTCCGTTGCCCGCATCATCGTCTCCCACGCCGGGCCAGGCGCCCTGCGTATGACAGTACGGCGGAGACCTCGCGGACGCGCATCGCCCACGCCGCGACCACGAACGCGAGGGCGCCGACAACCGACGTGACCGCCACGTTGAGCAGCAGGAGGGCGCGATCGTCCGTCGTCTCCACCTGCCCAGTCTCCGCGATGAGCAGGAGCATGAGGACCCCGACCATCAGGGCGACCGCGACTGCACCAGCGACGAGGAGTCGGGCGAGGGCCGAGGCTGTGCGACGGCTGTCCATGCCACCGAGCCGACGGGCCAGGATCCACCACGTGGCACCGAACACCAGCCAATAGGCGATCGAGTAGGCCAGGGCGATGGCCGCCACCTGGGTGCCGCCAGTGGGCGCGACGTAGAACAGGGGATAGACCAGCCCCAGCAGGATCGCGCTGAACACCACGGTGACCCAGAACGGCGTGCGGGTGTCCTCGAGGGCGTAGTACCCGCGCAGCAGAACGTAGAAGAGGGTGAACGGCAGCAGGCCCAGCATGAACACCGACACGATCAGTCCCATGACGCGCGCCTGCTCGGGGGTGGCCGCGCCGTAGCCGAAAAGGAGGACCGCCACGGCCGAGCCGTTGACGATGAGGATCGCCGCGATCGGCACGATGAGGACAGCCACCATCCGCAGGGTGCTGGCGACGTCGCGGCCGACCTGGTCGAGCCGGCCGTCGTGCGCCACCCTGCTCAGCGCGGGGAGCATGGCCGTCACGACCGACACGGTGATGACGCTGTGCGGAAGCATGAACACCAGGTGGGCCTTCTGGTAGGTCGTGAGGCCGGCGGCCACCGTGCCGGCGTCGGCGGCATTGACGTTTGCCAGTGTGGCTAGTCGCGTGATGAGCAGGTACGTCACCTGGTTGACGAGGACGAGGCCGATGGTCCACGCGGCAAGGCCACCTGCCTTGCCGAGTCCGGCCCCACGCCAGTCGAATCGTGGGCGCCACGCGTAGCCCGTCCGCCAGAGGACGGGGACCAGGATGAGGGCCTGCGCGATGACGCCGAGGGTCGTCCCGACGCCGAGGATCAGTACTTGATCCGTGCTGAGCGCACCATCAGCAGCGGCCGATGTGCCGGCGACGGCGAGGAACAGGATGAAGGTCGCGATGGCGATCACGTTGTTGGCGATCGGCGCGAACATGGGTGCGCCGAACCGGCCGCGAGAGTTGAGTACTTGGCTCAGCATCGCGTAGACGCCGTAGAAGAAGATCTGCGGAAGGCACAGGCGGGCGAACGCCACTGCGAGGTCGAACGCGCCCTGGGGGTAGTCGGACGGGGTGTAGAGATCGACAATCCAGGGGGCGAGCAGCACCGCGAGCACCGAGACGACCAGAAGGGTCGTGGCGACCAGGGTGAGCAGGCGATCGGCGTAGGCCTTCCCCCCGTCGGCGTCCTCCTTCATCCGCCGCACCAGTTGCGGGATGAACACGGCGTTGAGTGCCCCGCCGATCACGAGGATGTAGACCACTGTGGGGAGCGAGTTGCCCAGCGAGTAGGCATCCGACACCAGGAAGAAGCCGAGTGCGGCGGTCATGGCGATGTCACGCGCGACACCGGTCACGCGCGATGCGATGGTTCCCGAGGCCATGACCGCGCTGTTGCGCGCGAGGGCGGAGCCGGCGGCGGACGAAGGGTTGGCGTCGATGTCGCCCGGTTGCGTCTCGGGGTCGGGCACGGACATGCGGCTACGGTCCCAGATCGGGGCGGGGGCGACCGGCCCGTGCCTTGCGGATGCGGCGCGTCACGCCGACCACGACGAAGACGAGGATCGCGACGAACGCAAGGGCGACGACCCAGGCGGCGGCCCTTGCGTAGGCCGTCGAGGCCAGGGTGATCTCGGCCGGCCGGCCATATGCCGCCTGGTCGGCGTCGAGGAGCTGGACCTCGACCGGGAGCGGATCGCCTCCCACCACACGGGCGGAGATGTCGACGCTCGCCATCTTGCCCGCCTCGATAGTGATTCCCGTCAGCGGATCGGACACCAGCCGCAACGACGGCCGGCCCACCAGGGCGAGTCCCACGGTGACCGAGCGGTCGAGGTCATTGGCGATCGTGACGGGAACCCGGCCGCTATCGCCCGAGAAGGTGATGGTGCCTTCCGACAGGACCCGGACCCGGCCCATGCTGGCCCGCAGGTCGTCCGTGATCGAGTCGACGAGTTCACGGCCACGATCGAGGTCGGAACGCCAGGCGGCCGACTCGGCTCGCAAGAGGGCTGCTGAGAACGGCTCGCTGATGCCGGTCGGGTCGTCGATGATCGACGTGAACGAGGCGAGCATCGCGGTCGCTCGGGCGACCGACGCCATGTATGCGGCGGGCAACTCCGCGTCGCGCGCCTTCTGCCCATAGCCGCCGCGCTGCCGACTGGTGGAGGAGGCGGCCGCGTCCAGCACCTGCGCGAGGGTGGTCGGGGCCAGCCACGGCGCCGTACGGGTCGCCCGCAGGAGCGGCGAGACCAGGGACGCAGCGGGGTCCCATCGCAGGCTTGCCGGAGCGACGACAACGGTGCGGGCGCTTTGGTCGGCCGGAATGGTCGACGCGATCAGTGCGGTCTCGGCGAGGAAGCGTTGCCGGGCCTGGATGACCTCCGTCGCGCTGCGTTGCGGCAGGGACAGGATGTCCGAGAGTCCCGGGTCGGCCAGCACGGCCCGGACCGCCCCGAAGGAGGTGGGCAGGGCTGCGGTTGCCTCGCCGAGGCCTGACCCCGCCTCGTCCGTGACTGGCATGGCGTCGGCGGACAGCACCATCGCGGTGACCCCGGCCGAGGCCAGAACGTTGGCGGCGCTGCGATCGAGGCGGCCGAACGGTGCCCAGTAGAGCCCGCCCGGCGCGGTCGAGCCAAGCGCCGCGGCGGCAATGCCCGGACCTGTCGTCACGGCGCGGACCACGTCGTTCGTCATGCCGGCCCGGACGACGGACGATGCGTCGATGTCCGCGTAGGGCAGCGAGCGGACCCCCGGGTCCTGTGTCGCCGTCCGCACCAAGTCCAGCCACTGGGCGGCCGCCTCTTCCTGGTCACCGACGGTGATCTCGCCGTCGACCATGACTTGGTAGCCACGGGTCATGTCGTCAACGGTCTGCAGGAGCGCGGGATCGACGATCCACGACACGGTGGTGCCGAAGCGGCTGGCCACGCTCGCCAGGCGGTCCAGCCGGCCGCCCTCCGCGACGGCGTCCGGCGTGCGCTGGTCGAGCAGAACGCCGGCGGCATCGCGTGATGGCCAGTCGGCCAGCGGCCACAGCCACACCAGCGCGACCGGGGTGACGGCTGCCGGGTCCGGGTACCACGGCAGGAAGGTGCGCACGATCCCCTTGCGCACGGGGGCGGCGTCGACCCCCGCGTCGCGCCCGGTCGCCTCGACGCTGAGTACGTAGGTCCCATCCGCCGCCAGTCCGAGGTCGGCCAGTGGCAGGGATATCCGAAACCCCGCTCGACCGCCTGGCGGGAGAACGGGAGCCACCACCACGAGGGTCTGCGGCAGTACCACCGAGTCGGGATCGCCGCCCTCGGGGGCCAGGGGACTGTCCGCCACCGCGGCGACGTCCTTCCTGGCCAGAAGCGGCGTCGATGAGCGGCGCAAGGTCACCGAGACATCGGTGAGTTCGGTGCGGGCGGTGCTGATGACGCGACCGCTGATGGTCAGGGTCCCGTCGGCCTCGGGCACCAGGGGGGTGAAGGAGTCGATCGCGACGAGGACGGAAGGCGCGATCGACTCCTCGGCGTGGGCTCCCGGCCCGGCAGCGGCGGCCAGCCCGCACAGAACGGCCGCGGCCAGTGCGATCGCGAGGTGCCGCCCCCGCAGCGATCGGCTCACGTGAGCCTGCCTCCGGTCGCAGAGATGCCGACCAGGGCCTGCTCGACCAAGGCCCGCTCATCGGGGTAGGCCAGGCGCTCGACGGCCTCACCGAGGGCCACCCAGGCCACCTCGACGACCTCGAGGTCGTCGTCCGACAAGGCGGTGCCCTCGGCCCGCATGAGGAAGTGGTGCACCGTCTTGTGCACCCGCCGGTCGTCAGCCATGAACCAGAAATCGATGACGCCCAGCGCCTCGATGATGCTCGCGGGAACGCCTGTCTCTTCACGCACCTCGCGCACGGCCGCCTCGGCCAGGCTCTCACCCTCCTCGACATGCCCCTTGGGGAGCGACCACACCAGTCGCCCGCGGCGGTCGTGCCGGGCGATCAGCGCGGCCCGGAGGGGGGCGGCGCCGAAGTCGATGACGAGGCCTCCGGCCGACGTTTCCTCCACGCGGGGAACCCGTGGCCGCGCTGGCGTGCGGGAGCGGGCCATACGGGCAGGATAAACCGCGACCCACGGCCGTCTACGCTCTGTGGCCGTGGCCCTGTCCGAGCAGACCGATGCGCAGGCGCGGGTCGTGGCGGCGCTGGATCCGCTGGCCGCCCTGCTGCGCGAGTTCGGCGAGCGGTTCGCCGCCGCTGGGCATGAGGTAGCCCTCGTGGGGGGACCGGTCCGGGACGCCCTGCTCGGCAGGATGGGCAGCACACCGGACCTCGACTTCACCACAGACGCCACCCCCGATGCGGTCACGGGCATCCTGGCCGGCTGGGCCGAGACCATCTGGGACGTCGGGATCCGCTTCGGGACCGTCGGCGGGCTCATCGGCGACCGGCAGGTGGAGGTGACGACCTACCGGGCCGAGTCCTATGACCCGGCGTCGCGCAAGCCGGACGTGTCCTATGGCACGGACCTGGGTGAGGACCTCGTCCGCCGGGACTTCACCATCAATGCGATGGCGCTGCGCCTGCCCGACTTCGCCCTCGTCGATCGCTTCGACGGCCTGGGCGACCTCGGCCGCGGCGTGATCCGCACGCCGGGGAGGCCGGAGGATTCGTTCGGGGACGACCCGCTTCGGATGCTGCGCGCGGCTCGCTTCGCCTCGCAACTGCGGTTCGACGTGAGCCCGGAAGTCGTCGTCGCCATGGCCGACCAGGCGGACCGGCTGGCCATCGTCTCCGCGGAGCGGATCCGCGAGGAGTTCGTCAAGCTCGTGCTCGGGCAGGACCCGCGGCGAGGGCTTGCGCTGCTGGTCGACACGGGGCTCGCGGAGCACGTGCTGCCCGAGTTGCCACTGCTCCGCCTGGAGGAGGACGAGCACCATCACCACAAGGACGTGTACGAGCACACCCTCACCGTGCTCGAGCAGGCAATGGTGCTGGAGCAGGAGCACGTCCCGACGTCCGGTCCCGATGCCGTCCTGCGACTCGCCGCGCTGTTCCACGACATCGGCAAGCCGCGTACCCGGAAGTTCGAATCGGATGGCCGCGTCTCGTTCCACCACCACGAGATGGTGGGGGCGCGGATGACCCGCAAGCGGATGCAGACGCTGCGCTTCTCCAATGACATGGTCGACGACGTGTCGCGACTGGTGGAACTGCATCTGCGCTTCCACGGATACGGCAGCGGCGAATGGACCGATTCGGCCGTGCGGCGATACGTCCGCGATGCGGGACCGCTGCTCGACCGCCTGCACAAGCTGACCCGGGCCGACTGCACCACCCGTAACAGGCGCCGGGCGCAGGCCCTGCAGCGTTCCTACGACTCGCTGGAGCGGCGGATCCGGGAACTGCAGGCGCACGAGGAGATGGCGTCCATCCGCCCGGACCTCGATGGCAAGGCGATCATGGAGATCCTGGGCATCCCGCCCGGACCGGTGGTCGGCGAGGCCTACCAGTTCCTGCTCGACCTCAGGCTGGACCGGGGCCCGCTGGACCCTGCCCTAGCGGCTGAGGCGCTTCGGTCCTGGTGGGCTGCGCGACCTCGGTGAGGGTCGCAGGCGGCTCCTGGTTCACCAGCACCTGCAGGGCCGTGATCAGCCCGGCCGTGAGCGCCGTGCACCACAGGACCGTCGAGGGCGAGGCAATGTCGTTCTGCACGACGAGCAGGCCGCCGAGCAGGTAGATCGCCCACCGGATGTACGCCGCCGGGCCCGTCACCGTCTCCCGGAAGCCCTGGATCCCGTCAGGCAGCCGGTCGCCGAGCTGGTCGAGCCCCCGCACGAGGTGTCCGCGCACGTACCGGGCCAGGGACGTGCGGCCGCCGAGCCAGCCGGCCAGGATCGTGATGATGCCCAGGGTGAGGAGTGCCTGGTTGCCGAGTACCAGGTACGTCAGCAGGGTCGTCCAGAATTCGTTCGCGGCGGGGCCGAACGGCGTGCCGGCCAGCTCGTCGACGAAGCCGGCCTCGCCGGCGCTCAGGCCGAGGCCGATAAGACCGGCGGCGCCCACGAGCACGATGCCAGCCGCCACGACGGTGCGGGCCCGTCGACGGGCGAGGGCGATCGACAGCGCGAACATGGCGGCGACCAGCAGCGGGAACCACTGCAGGATCGGCGAGGTCAAGGAGTAGATGAAGCGGATCTGGCCGAGGCCTTGCACCGTGCCGAGCACGATCTGGCGGTCGCCTTCCGGCAGCGTCAGCCCCGCGGCGGCCGAGATGCCGTTCTCGACGAGGTGCGTCTGGATGGCGGCGAGGGCCGAGGAGATGTCGAGCACGATCTCGTCGCCCTTGACCTGGATCGGGCCTTCCTGGCCGCCCTCGAGGAGGGCGATGAGCCCGCGTTGCGCAGCCCGGTTCAGGGCTATCCAGGCCTGCTGGAACTGATCCGAGGCGACGAAGCGGACGACCAGTTCGCCGATGAGGCCGTTGATGCCAGCCGCGATGGGCGAGGCCAGCGGCCCGGTGAACGAGGAGTCGGGGAACAGGCTGCTGAGGAGTCCTTCGACCTGCGTCTCGGTGTCGATCCTCTCGACAACGGCATCGGTGATCGACGCGGCCAGGGCCTCCTGCACGTCCGGCTGCTCGATGAGCGGGCCGACGGTCTCGAGGTAGCGCTCGCTGTCGATGACGGTGCGGTGTCCCCAGTGCCCGACCAGCGCGATCGGCGTCAGGACGGCGGCGAGAAGGAAGATGAGCAGCGACGCGATCGAGCGCACTCCCCAACGGCGGGTCGTGGTGTCCGTGCTCATGTCAGCCTCCCGGCTCGTCAGTAGTCCGGACTCTATTGGGACGGCGGAGTCGATACCACACGGCCGTGGCGACCAGCAGGATGCCGACCGCGGCATACGTGAGTGGTGCCTGGCCGCTGGTCGGCGACACGATCGCGAACACGACGATGCCGGCGACCAGGCAGACATTCACGATCATGTCGAACAGGGAGAAGACGCGACCGAGGTGGTCGTCCGGGACGTGTCGCTGGACCAGCGTGTCCGAGCACACCTTGACCGACTGGCCGGCGAAGCCGATGCTCGCCGCCCCGGCGAGGAGGATGCCAAAGGCCGGGATCATGGCGCCCGCGATGACCAGCGCGATCCCGACGATCCCGGCCTGGGCCAGGGCGAAGGCGGACCAGGCCACCGCTCCCCATCGTCGGCTGGCCCCGGGGGTGAGGATCGCGCCGACGAGGGCGCCGAGTGCGGCGGCGCCGGTGAGGAGGGCGAACTCGTTGAGAGCGGTGTCCGCCGCGGTGAGGTCGTTGAAGGTGTAGCGCACCAGCAGCAGCCCGCCGGCGGTGAGGACGCCGAACGCGATCCGGTGGATCCCGACCACGACGATCGCGCGACCCGCCTGCACGTGCACGCGCAGCTCCCGGATGCCCTCCACCAGACCGACGGCCACGCCGCGGAACGTGTCCCCCGGGCGTTCCCCGTCCGGCCCCAGCCGGTCGGCGGCGAGCAGCATGGCGATGCCCGCCGATCCGACGTAGGCCAGCACCGCGCACGCTAGGACCGCGGCGCTCCCGGTATCGCCGCCGCCCAGGGCCCCGCGCAGGGCCACCCCGGCGAGGGCGCCGATGGCGGCCATGATCGTGCCGGACGTCGGCGTCAGGGCGTTGGCGGTGACGAGGTCGCGACCCGCGACGACATGCGGAAGCGACGCGGACAGTCCGGCGAGGACGAACCGCCCGATCCCGAGCACCGTGAGCACGACCAGGCCGAGCAGCGGGCCGTCGTTCCCGGCCAGGACCAGCAGGATGATCGGGAGCGTGACCAGCGCCTTGAGCAGGTTCGCCCGGACGAGGACGTTCCGTCGGCGCCAACGGTCAAGGAAGACGCCCGCGAAGGGCCCGATGACGGAGTACGGCAGCAGGAGGATGGCGAACGCGGCCGCCACCTTGACGGCGTCGGGCTCGCGTTCGGGCGAGAACAGCACGAAGGTGGCCAGGGCTGCCTGCAGCAGCCCGTCGCCCGTCTGGGCGACCAGGCGGACGCCGTACAGCCGGCGGAAGTCGCGGCCCGCCAGGACCTCGCGCAGTGCCGGCAGCGCCACCATGACCGGGACGCTACCCGCAAGCGCCGAGACCTGCCGCCAGCGTCACACCCGGGGACCGGGAACGACGCCGAGGGCAGGTCTCGGCGGAGCGGTGGTGGGACTAGCTCTCGATGCGGCCGGCGATGAAGTCGTCGACGGCGTCACGGGCCTCGCTGTCGGTGTACTGAACCGGCGGCGACTTCATGAAGTAGCTGGAGGCCGACAGGATCGGGCCGCCGATGCCGCGGTCCTTGGCGATCTTCGCGGCGCGGACGGCGTCGATGATCACGCCGGCGCTGTTCGGGGAGTCCCACACCTCGAGCTTGTACTCGAGGTTGAGCGGAGCATCCCCGAAGGCCCGGCCCTCAAGCCGGACGAACGCCCACTTGCGATCGTCGAGCCAGGCGACGTAGTCGCTCGGGCCGATGTGCACGTTGCGGGCGCCCATGTCGTGCGACGTGATCTGCGACGTGACGGACTGGGTCTTGGAGATCTTCTTCGACTCCAGACGGTCACGCTCGAGCATGTTCATGAAGTCCATGTTGCCGCCGACGTTCAGCTGGTACGTGCGGTCGAGGATCACCCCGCGGTCCTCGAACAGCTTGGCCATGACCCGGTGGGTGATGGTCGCGCCGACCTGGCTCTTGATGTCGTCGCCCACGATCGGCAGCCCGGCGTCCTCGAACTTCTTGGCCCACTCGGGTGTGCCGGCGATGAACACCGGCAGTGCATTGACGAAGCCGCAGCCGGCATCGATGGCGCACTGGGCGTAGAACTTCGCTGCGGCCTCGGACCCGACGGGCAGGTAGCAGACCACGATGTCGACCTCGGCCGCCTTGAGCGCAGCGACGACGTCGACCGGCTCGGCATCGGATTCGGTGATCATCTCGCGGTAGTACTTGCCCAGGCCATCGAGGGTGTGACCCCGCTGGACGATGACGCCGGACGGCGGCACGTCGCAGAACTTCAAGGTGTTGTTCTCGGACGCGTTGATGGCGTCGGTGAGGTCATGGCCGACCTTCTTGCCGTCGACGTCGAATGCGGCGACGAACTCGACGTCGCGCACGTGGTACTCGCCGAACTGCACGTGCATGAGGCCCGGGACGAAGGCGGTCGGGTCGGCGTCCTTGTAGTACTCGACACCCTGGACGAGGGACGAGGCGCAGTTACCTACACCAATGATGGCGACGCGTACCGAACTCATGCTTGCTCCTCTGGGGTGGTGATCGCCTGTGCAGGGCGGGACTGGGGGATGGACGACTGCTCGTTCTGGATCAGCTCGTTGAGCCAGCGCACTTCGCGCTCGGCTCCGTCGAGGCCGTGCTGCTGGAGAGTGAGGGTGTAGGCGTCGACCTTGGCGCGGCCGCGGACGACCGAATCGCGCAAGGCCTCGACCCGCTCCTCGAGCCGCGACCGGCGACCCTCGAGGATGCGCAGCCGCACGCGCTCCTCGGTACGGCTGAAGAAGGCCAGATGGGCGGCGAAGCCCTCGTCCTCCCACGCCTCGGGGCCGGGCGAGTTGGCCCACGTGGCGAACTCCTCCTTGCCGTCGGCGGTGATGGCGTAGACGACGCGGGCCCGGCGAGCGGACAGCGGCGGCGCGGTGGATTCGGTGGCCGGCGTCACTGCCAGCTCCTCGATCAGCCGGCGGGCCTGCAGGCGGCGCAGGCACGGGTAGAGCGAGCCGTACGACAGGGCCCGGAACGGGCCGAGAACGACGGCGAGGCGCTTGCGCAACTCGTATCCGTGCAGGGGGCTGTCGGACAGCACACCCAGGACGGCAAACTCGAGCACGTCATGACGCTTGGGCACGCGTCCTCCTCTCGATAGGTCACCACAACATATCAGGATGATATATCGCAGGCGAATCGATGAAGCCCCGTAGACTCCCCGTTCATGGCTGCCCCGCGCTCCTCGCGGCTCCGCGGGTCAATCGCCCGCGGCGAGTCCGCCCGTCCCCCCCGAGACCGCGGCCCGCTGCCGGAGCCGCAGCCGGTCGCCGACCCCGCCCGGCCGAGGGACGTCGTCGACCACGCGCTGCAACGCCGGGCTGCGCTCCAGCGATTGTTCGGGGGAGGTGGCCTGTCCTCCGACCTGTGCGACGCGGACCCCTACCTCCTTCGCGCCGCCCGGCACCACGGCGAGCCGGCAGCGGGACCGTGCCCGGCGTGCAAGGACGCCGGGCTGGTCACCCTCGCCTACGTGTACGGCGACGACCTCGGCCCCTATTCGGGCCGGATCCGGGCCGCCGACGAACTGCCGGCCATGTCGCGGCAGTTTGGGTCCTTCCGGGTCTACGTCGTCGAGGTCTGCCAGCGCTGCCACTGGAACTTTCTGCTCACCACGTACGTCCTAGGGGACGGCGTGCCGCGCCGGGCTCCGGCCACTCCGCGTGATCTTCTTGGCTAACGGGAGTCCGAGGAGGCCTCGGCACTCCTGACGTGGCCTCTTCCCCGAGGCGCTTCCCCGAGCCACGAAGGAACGCCCGTGTCGAACAGCCGGCCGCGGCCCCCCGCGAAGAAGCGCCCTGCGCGCACGTCGCCCGCGCCGAAGAGCCACTGGCTGCGCAACACGATCCTGATCGTCCTGGCCGCCGGCGCACTGGGCGTGGTGGTCTTCGCCGTCCTGATCGCCCGTACGACGGTGCCCACTCCCAATGAGGTCGCCACCAGCGAGGCCACGATCGTCTACTACGCCGACGGGACCACGGAGATCGGCCGGCTTGGCGAGGCGACCAGGCGCAGCGTCCCGCTCGACGAGGTCCCGCTCGAGGTCCAGCACGCCGTCCTGGCGGCGGAGGACCGTTCCTTCTACGACCACGGCGGCATCTCGCCGATAGGCATCGGCCGGGCCATCTGGAACAACGTGACCGGCGGCAGCACCCAGGGCGGATCGACGATCACCCAGCAGTACGCGAAGAACGCCTTCCTCAGCCAGGAGCGGTCCTGGGACCGCAAGGTGCAGGAGGCGCTGCTGGCGTTCAAGCTCGAGACGGTCGTGTCCAAGGACGAGATCCTCGAGAACTACCTCAACACGATCTATTTCGGGCGCGGTGCCTACGGCATCGAGGCTGCCGCCATCGCCTACTTCGGGATCCCCTCCAGCGAGCTCACGGTCGAGCAGGGTGCGGTCCTGGCCTCGATCATCAAGTCGCCGAGCGGGCTGGCTCCGGAGAACGACCTCCCCGGTCTGCAGGGGCGCTGGGAGTACGTCCTGGACTCGATGGTCGAGCAGCAGTGGCTCAGGCCCGGCCAGCGTGCCGACGCGCAGTTCCCGAAGATCAAGAAGCTGAAGGCCAAGGATCGGCTGGGCGGGCAGGTCGGCTTCATGCTCACCATGGTGCAGGAGCAACTGATCGACCTGGGCTTCGACGAGACCGAGATCCAGCGAGGCGGCCTGCGGATCACCTCGACGTTCGACCGGCAGGCGCAGAGGGCCGCGACCGCCGCGGTGCGCAAGCACGGTCCCAGCACCGGCACCGAGGGACTCCGCATCGGGCTGGCCGCGGTCCGTCCCGGTACCGGCGAGATCGTCGCTGTCTACGGCGGTGCGGACTTCGTCGACGACCAGATCAACAATGCGACGCGGCCTTTCGCCCAGGCCGGCTCGACGTTCAAGCCCTTCGCACTGGCCGCGGCGACGGAGCAGGAGGTGCCGTTGACCTCCATCTGGAACGGGGACAGCCCGGCCACCGTCAACGGGTACACGTTCTCCAACTACGGCGACCGTTCATACGGGCCGGTGAGCCTGCTCGAGGCCACTGAGTTCAGCATCAACTCCGCGTACGTCGAGCTCGAATCCAGCATCGGGGTCGAGTCGGTCGCGGACGCCGCCGTGCTGGCCGGCATCCCGGAAGGCACGCCGGGGATGGACCTCGACGACCTCAATCTCACCTTCGTGCTCGGCACGGCGTCACCGTCGGGGCTGGACATGGCAAACGCCTACGCGACCTTCGCGTCCCGCGGCACCAGGGCGCAGACGACCGTCCTGAAGGAGGTTGTCGGGCCCAATGGCGGGCTGCTCTACCAGTTCCAGCCATCGACAGCGGCCGCATTCGACCCCGGGGTGGCCGACACCGTGAGCTACGCGCTGAGCCGGGTCGTCACCGATGGCACGGGTGCTGCCGCCCAGGCCCTGGGCCGACCGGCGGCGGCCAAGACCGGCACCACCGATGACAACAAGAGCGCGTGGTTCGTCGGGTACACCCCGCAGTTGGCCGGCGCGGTCCTCATGGCCAAGGAGGACGCGGACGGCACCCCGATCTCGATGGCGGGGACGGGCGGCCTCGAGACGGTCACCGGAGGCTCGTTCCCGGCGGCGATCTGGACGGCCTTCATGTCGGCCGCCCTGGACGGCCTGCCCGCCGAGGACTTCGCGGACCCGCCCGGCGGCCGGGTCGAGCCGGTGGACTGCCCGGACTCCATCGCGACCGAGTCCGAGGAGGTACCGCAGGGGTGCCCCACCCCGACCCTCATCCCCGAGTTCGAGCCTGACCCGACGGCTACACTCCCGATCGATCCGCAGTCGCCCCCAGCCATCATCCCCAGCCAGTCCCCCGACCCCGGCCTGTTCCCATCCCAGTCCCCGTCGACCACGCCCGAGCCAAGCCCGGAGCCGACGCCGGACGCCACTGCCGAGCCCACCGAGGAGGCCCGACCCGAGTGACGAGCCCCGAGTGACGCGACGAGCGCCGATCGTCCTGCCGAGCAGGGACGACCCGGTCATCGCATCGATCCTCGGCTGGCTCGGTGGCGCGGTCGGCCGGATGGCGAGGATCGGCGGCACCTGGTGGACGGCGGTCCGGGTGCTGGTGGCAATGGCGGCCGCCGGCTACCTCGTCGGCTACCTGCTGGACCTGTCCTGCCGTGGAAACGGCTGGGCCGTGCCGGACCGCTACGAGCACCTCTGCTACACCGACATCGCCCCGCTCTACTCCCTGCGTGGCTTCGCCGATGGCATCGTTCCGTACCTGCAGCCCGCTGCCGACGGCCAGCACCTTGAGTACCCGGTCCTCACCGGCGCCTTCATGCAGGCCGCCGCGATGCTGACCGGGGCGGTCACGGCGATCGTGCCGACCGCCGATCGGGTCGTCGCCTTCTTCGACGTCAACGTGGTGCTGCTGTTCGTCGCGCTGGCGGTGACTGTCATCGCCACCGCCCTCACCGTGCGCCGGCGCCCGTGGGACGCGGCGATGGTCGCGCTCGCGCCGACGATGATCCTTGGGGCGACGATCAACTGGGACCTCCTGCCGATTGCGTTCGCAGGCGTCGCGCTGCTGCTGTGGTCGCGGAACCACCCGTTCGCGGCCGGCATCCTGCTCGGCCTGGCCGTCGCGGCGAAGTTCTACCCGGTGCTCTTCCTCGGCGGCTTCCTCGTCCTGTCACTGCGAACGGCGCGATGGAAGGAGTTCGGCCTGCTGGTGGGCGGGACGGCCCTTGCCTGGGCCGTCGTCAACGTCCCGGTGGCGATGGCGAGCTTCGACGGCTGGGCGCACTTCTACCGATTCAGCAGCACCCGCGGCGAGGACTTCGGCTCGCTGTGGTACTCCATGACGCAGGCCGGCCTGCCGGGGATCCCGGCTGAGCGCCTCAATCTCGTGGCGACGGGGGGCTTCCTGGTCCTGTGCGCGGGCATCGCCTGGATCGCCCTGTCCGCGCCTCGGCGACCGCGCCTGGCGGCCATCCTCTTCCTCATCGTCGCGGCCTTCCTCATCACCAACAAGGTGTACTCGCCGCAGTATTCGCTGTGGCTCGTCCCGCTGGCAGTCATGGCCCGCCCGCGCTGGCGGGACTTCCTCATCTGGCAGGCCGGGGAAGTGGTCTACTTCGCGGCGATCTGGTGGTTCCTGGCGGGCTATGGCATCGACGACACGACAGGGCTCACTGGCCAGCAGTACGCGACAGCGGTGATCGTGCACGTGGTGGCCACTGGGTACTTCGCGATCATGGTCATCCGTGACATCTACGCGCCGGAGCACGATCCGGTCAGGCAGGACGGGTTCGCCGACGACTCCGACGATCCTGGCGGGGGGCCCTACGACGGTGCCCCGGACCGCTTCACGCTAGGCCGAGGACCACGTCAAAGCGCGATGTCGTGAAGCGGACGTCGGCGATGAGGCGATCGCCGACCGCGGGCACGACGCATCCCTTGGGCAGCCACACCATCGATGTGTGCTGGTGCGGCGGCTCGGCGAACCAGCGCTGCTTGCCCTCCCATCGGAACGGCGACAGGGCCCGGCCCGCCGCATCGAGGGCGCCGGTGCCGGCGGTGACGACGCGCTGACGCACGCTCGAGGCGGGCGTGGGGGCATTGAGCCCGATCCCGTGGGACGTGCCGCCCGACACGACCACGAGGGTGCCGTCCTTGGGGCCGGTGCGCTGGCGGTAGCCGACGTGGGTGCCCTGCGCGATGGGGTGCACGGCGAGGACAGTCCCGCCGGCCTGCAGGGAGCGACGGTCGCCCAGCCACAGCCGCGTGCCGATGCGTACCCGCAGGGTGATGTCGGGCACCGCCCGCACGACAGCCGTCATCTCGTCATCGCCGAGGTGCGAGACCCAGACCCGGCCGGCCGGTGAATTGTGGCCAGGCCAGACCTCCGTCTCCGCGTGCCACAGCCCGGCCCACCGCACGACCTCGCGCACCCGCGCGGTGCCGAGCGAGGCACGTCGCGGGTCCACGTCGTCGGCCGGCTGGGCGAGCGGCAGGTGCAGCGCCAGTCCCTCGACCAGGACCTTGGCGCGGCGGAAGGCGTCGCGGACGTCAGGATCCGCCAGCACTCGCAGCAGCTCCGCCTCGTCGAAGCCGAAGCGGTGCATGGACGTCTGCGCCTCGAGTAGGACGCGCACGGTGCCGGGCCCGTCGGCCAGCGCGAGCAACGCCTCACGCGACCCGATGGTCCGGATGACACGCCCCGCGTGCAGTTGCTGCCCCATGCGCCACCACGCCTCGGCGGTGAACGAGTCGCGCGGCTCGAATGGCTCGAGCACGACGATGTCGTAGTTGCCGTACTCGGCGACCTCGTCGACCTCGAACACCGTCCCCACGGCAACCGTGTCGACGCCGAGTCGGAGGGCCTGCTCGGCGAGATTGCGCTGGCCGATGCCGTAGCCGTTGCCCTTGATGACCGGGACTATCGGGGAGCCGGCCGAGCGCTCGACCGCCTCGCACGTGGCATCCAGCTGCTCGCGCCACCGCTGCCCGTCGATTGTCAACGCGAATGCCATGTCGTTGTCGCCCCTATCCTCTGCGTGCTTGGTACGCCTGAAAGCCCTTGGCCCACAAGGGCCTCAGCACGTGGTCCCACTCGCCGGCGTACTCCTGCACGTAGCCGCCGGTGCCCAGCTTGAACTGCACCAGGCCGAACAGGTGGTTCGCCGGATCCAGCGTGTCAGCGATCCCGCGCAGGTCGTAGGTATCACAGCCGAGTGCGTGCGCGTCCTGGATCATCCGCCACTGCAGCGCGTTCGAGGGCCGAACGTCGCGGTCGGCGGTCGTGGACGCGCCGTACGAGTACCAGGCGTGCCTGCCCACGACGACCATGAGAGTCGCGGCGGCGAGGTGCCCGTCGTGGTGCGCGCAGTAGAGCCGCAGTCGCACCTCACGGGAGTTGAGGCAGTCCCACATGCGCTCGAAGTACGACTGCGCCCGCGGCGTGAAGTGGTCGCGGCTGGCCGTCTCGACGTAGACGCGATGGAACGCGGCCAGGTCGTCTCGTCCGCCCTCGGCGACGACGACCCCGGACTTCTCGGCCTTGCGGATGTTGCGGCGCCAGAGCTGGTTGAAGCCGGCGAAGACGTCGTCGAGTGTGCGCCCGGACAGCGGGACCTGGAAGACATAGCGCGGCTGGACATCACCGAAGCCGGCACCCTGCGCGGGCTCCTGCACCCAGCCAGACGACCGCAGGCGTTCGACCGTGACGGCCGCCGGGCCGGAATGCCAGTCGGCCAGCAGTTCACCGATCCGCCCGGGGCGATCACCCTGCTCGGCCAGCGCCGACTTCACGGTGTCGGCCTCCCAGCGACGGAGGGCGACGGGCGGTCCCATCTTGACCTGGAAGGCGCCGGCGTGGCGGCAGTGCTCGAGCAGCGGGTCGAGCCAGTCGGTGAGGGACAGGTGCGGGTGGCTCTGCCGCAGCCAGTCGATGTCGGGCCCTTCCGGCAGGTAGGCCAGCGACCGCCGGGGCAGGCGCGGCACGGGACGGTAGAGGACCAGGCCTGCGCCGACCAGCCGGGAGGATTCGAACCAGCCGACCGACTCCGGCCGCCAACCGGACTTGACGCCGCCCCATTCCGGTAGCTGCAGGAACGAGGTGAAGGGCCGGCCGGATAGCCAGTCGGCGTGCTGGGCCGCCGTGATGGCGCGGAGGGACAGGGTCATGCGGGCGAGGTGTCGAGGTCCACGACGAGGGGAGCGTGGTCGGAGGCGCCCTTGCCTTTGCGCTCCTCGCGGTCGATCCAGGCATCGCGGACCAGGCTGGCGAAGGGCGCGTTGGCGTAGACGAGGTCGATGCGCATGCCCCACCCGCGATGGAAGGCGCCGTTGCGGTAGTCCCAGAACGTGTACGGCTCGCCCTTCAGTGCGCGCGGGGGGATGTCGACCAGCCCGGCCCCTCGCAGGTTGGCCAAGGCGGCCCGCTCCGGCTCGGTGACATGTGTCGACCCTACGAACTGCGCGATGTCCCATACGTCGGCATCCGTGGGCGCCACGTTGAAGTCCCCGATGACGGCGAACGGCCGGTCGGGCACGGCGGCGAGCTCCGCGGCGACGGTGGCCCGGAGCGCGGCGAACCACTCGAGCTTGTAGGCGTAGTGGTCGTGATCGGGTTCTCGACCGTTGGGAACGTAGACGCTCCACACCCGCACGCCACCGCACGTGGCGCCCACGGCCCGGGTCTCCACGACGCCGGCGTACGGCGGCTGGCCGGGCAGGTCGAGAGTGACATCGTCGAGGCCGACGCGGCTCAGGATCGCGACGCCATTCCACCGGCCGTTGCCGTGCGCCGCCACCTCGTACCCGGCCGCCTGGATGGGCATCTCGGGGAACTCGGTGGTCGTGCACTTGAGCTCCTGCAGCGCCACGACATCGGGCTGGGCGGACTCAAGCCAGGCGAGGACGCGGTCGAGGCGGGCGCCTACCGAGTTGACGTTCCACGTCGCGATCCGCACAGCGCCACCCTAACGGCGCCCCGGCCCCGGTCAGGCGACCGCGAGGCCGAGGTCGGAGCAGGCGCGGGCCATCCGCCGGTCGCGGGTGACGACGACCGTCGCCTCGCAGAGCAGCGCGCTGGCCACGTGGATGGCGTCAAGGGCCCGCAGGTGGACAACGGGAACCCCGGACGCCAGCCGGAGCACGTCGCGACCGACCTCGAGGGTGTCGACGTCGTGCCAGACGCCTGCCAGCAAATCCGCCAGGTCGGTCCCAGGCATGACGGACCGCAGCGTTCTGGCGACCTCGACGTGTGCGATCCGCGACGTTGCGAGCGACATCCCCAGATCCGCCAAGACGTGCAGGACGTCTTCGACGTCAGGCGAATCGGCCTCGCTCAGCATGCGCTTCAACAGGGCGCTGCTGTGGCAGTAGGCGATCACTGCCGCATGTCGTCGAGGATGTTCTGAAGGGTGACTCCCTCGGGCAGTCGGATCTTCAAGTGCGCTGGCAGGGGCGTATACGGCTGCTCGGCCGGCGTCACGAGATGACGTACCTCGGGGGGGTACGAGCGCAGCCGATAGCAGCGCAGCAGATCAGCGATTGCTTCGCGGGCGAGATCTTGCTGGGACCGGCCCGTCTCGGCCGACAGCGCCCGCAGACCGTCGGCCAAGTCCTCCGAGAGTCGCAGGTTCACGGCCATGGCACGACGGTACCGCTTTCGGTACCACAATGGCAGGGGTGCGCTCACGGGGCCAGCCTGCTGCCGGCGATTTCCGGGATCACCCCCATGGCCGGTAGCCTGTGGACGCCCGCCGGGCGCCTCGGCACCCAGCGGCACGCATTCACCCTCCTGCCACGGAGAGACCGTGGCCGCCTAGTCCGAAGGAGGTGGGTTGTTCATGCGTCGATACGAGATCATGGTCATTCTCGACCCGGATCTGGAAGAGAAGACCATCGCTCCCAGCCTGGAGGCGTTCCTCAACGTCGTCCGCGCCGATGGGGGCACCGTTCATTCCGTGGAGATCTGGGGCCGCCGCCGGCTCGCCTACGAGATCGGTCACAAGGCCGAGGGCATCTACGCCCTGCTGCACGTGACGGCCACCGTCGAGTCCGTCAAGGAGCTCGACCGCCAGCTGTCCCTGAACGAGGCCGTCATCCGCACCAAGGTGATGCGCGCCGAGGAGCCCGTCGCGGTGGGAGCCGAGTAGTGGCCGCCGGCGACGTCAACGTCACCATCGTTGGCAACCTGACGAGCGACCCCGAGCTGCGCTTCACCCCGAGCGGCGCCGCGGTGGCGTCGTTCACGGTCGCGTCCACGCCCCGCGTGCTCGACAAGGCCACCAACGAGTGGAAGGACGGCGAGGCGCTCTTCATGCGCTGCAGCGTCTGGCGCCAGTACGCCGAGAACGTCGCGGAGTCCCTCACCAAGGGGATGCGTGTCGTGGTCACGGGCCGGCTCAAGCAGCGCTCGTACGAGACCCGCGAGGGCGAGAAGCGGACGGTAGTCGAGATGGAGGTCGACGAGGTCGGCCCCTCACTGAAGTACGCGACCGCCAAGGTGAACAAGGTCCAGCGCGGCGGCGGTGGCTTCGGTGGCGACAGCGCCGGTGGCGCAGGCGCATCACCCGGTGCCACTGACGACCCGTGGGCGTCCGCGCCCAGCGGCGCAGGCTTCGACGAGCCTCCCTTCTAAACGACACACAGCATCGGTGCAGCCAGCACCCCACTGACAGGAGCACGAGCGAGATGGCAAGAGATTCCAAGGGCGACCGCAAGTCGTCGCCGCGTGACAAGGGCAAGATCGTCAAGGCGAAGGCCTGCGCGTTCTGCAAGGAAGGTGTCAAGGGCATCGACTACAAGGACACCAACCTGCTGCGCAAGTTCATCTCCGACCGGGGCAAGATCCGCGCCCGCCGCGTGACGGGGAACTGCACGCAGCACCAGCGCGACATCGCCATGGCCGTGAAGAACGCACGCGAGATGGCCCTCCTTCCCTACACCACGACGGCCCGCTGACCGGCGACCCAGAACAGGACCGACTATGAAACTCATCCTCACCCAGGAGGTCGCCGGACTCGGCGACGCCGGCGACGTGGTGGAGGTCAAGGACGGCTACGGCCGCAACTACCTCCTGCCCCGTGGCTTTGCCATCGCGTGGACCCGCGGCGGCGAGAAGCAGGTCATCCAGATCAAGCGGGCCCGCAAGGTCCGCGAGGTCCGCGACCTGAGCCACGCCAACGAGATCAAGCAGGCGCTCGAGGCACTCACCATCACCATGCCGGCGCGGGCCGGGGAGGCGGGCCGGCTCTTCGGCTCGATCACCTCGTCTGACGTCGCCGACGCCGTGAAGGCGGCCGGCGGGCCGGTGCTCGACAAGCGCAAGGTGGCCCTCGCCGCACCGATCAAGACGGTCGGCCGGCATTCGGCCAAGGTCGAGGTGCACCCCGACGTGACCGCGACGGTCGCCCTTGAGGTCGTTGCCAACTGATCTCCCGCACTGAAACGTTGGGCCGCACTCACTAGAGTGCGGCCCAACGCCGTTGTAAGGAGTAGACATGGGATTCGTCGAGGCTGTCCGCACCTGCTTCCAGAAGTACGCGAGCTTTGACGGCCGGGCTACCCGGTCGGAGTTCTGGTGGTTCTACCTCTTCTTGACCCTGGTCACCCTCGTCGTCTTCATGCCGGGCTATGTCCTCATGATCGTCGGGGCAGCCACGACGGACCGGAACGACACCCCTGGCGCCGCCTTCTGGCTGGGCATCGTCCTCATGATCATCGGTGGGCTGGTCATCCTCGCCCTCTACGTCCCGTTCCTCGCTGTCGGCTGCCGACGGCTGCACGACCGCGGGCAGTCCGGCTGGCTCCAGCTGCTCCTGTTGGTCCCGTGCGGCAACATCGTGCTCCTCATCTTCTGGGTCCTGGAGGGCACGCCGGGCGACAACGCCTACGGACCCAAGCCCGCCTAGCTGCCGCCCGCAGGACCCTTCGGATAATCCGGGGCACCGACACGCGGCAAAGCACTAGTGCCGGCCCCCGTTTAGGCGAACAATGAGGGCCACGCGCGCCGGACCGGCGCCGTGACCTTGGAGGAACAATGGGTTTCGGTGAGGCAATCTCATCCGGCTTTGCGAACATGTCCAACTTCGAGGGCCGCGCATCGCGTCCGGCCTTCTGGTGGTGGTTCCTGTTCATCTACATCATCGAGATCGTGGTCTCGCTGGTGTTCGGTGTTGGCCGCGGGGGCAACGGCTTCCTCGTCTTCATCGGATACATCGTGCTCATCATCCTGTGGCTGGCGACCATCGCGGTCGGCTGCCGCCGCCTGCATGACACGGGCAAGTCAGGCTGGCTGCAGTTGCTGGTCCTGATCCCCTGCATCGGCTTCATCATCCTGATCGTGTTCTGGATCCAGCCCGGCACCGCGGGCGACAACGCCTACGGGCCGCCGCCGTCCGCATAGTCGTAACGACGAACGCGGGGCCAGTTCCTCAAAGGGACTGGCCCCGCGTTCGTTTTCCACCACAATGACCGCAGGCGGGGCCTAGGAGGAGGAACCATGGGGTTCATCGAAGCGATCAAGCACAACTTCTCGAACTACGCGACGTTCAGCGGAAGGGCGCAGCGCTCGCAGTTCTGGTGGTGGTACCTGTTCATCGTGATCGTGTACGCGATCGCCAACGTCGGCGACTCGCTCATCGGGTGGGGCGTCGGGAAGACGACGTACGAGTTCACGATGAACGATCAGGTCAACGTCTACGAGTCGCCCGGCGTCGGCTTCCTCTTCATCGTTGCGTGGCTGGTCCTGCTGCTGCCGACTTTGGCCGTCATGGCTCGACGCCTGCACGACACCGACCGCAGTGGCTGGTGGATCCTGTGGGGCTACCTGCTCGCCATCCTCTGCTGCATCGGCTTCATCATCCTGCTCGTGTTCTGGCTGCAGCGCGGGACGCCTGGCGACAACAAGTACGGTGCCGACCCGCTCACGGCCAACGGCTAGGTGGTCGTTCTCAGCGCGTGAGTCGATCGGGCAGGCTGTCGATGAGGCCATCGGCAGCCTGCTCGATCATCCGCAGGACCTCGACGAAGTCCGCTGACTCCCCGTAGTACGGGTCAGGTACGTCCAGACCCGCGTCGGGCAGGTCCAGCCCCGCCAGGGACGGGTCGAACGACCGCATCATGCGGAGCTCGGGGGAGGCGTCGGCCCGCGTGATCATGGCGGCCAGGTCGTCGAAGTTGGCACGATCCATCGCCAGGAGAAGGTCGATGCGGCCAGCCAGTCGCCGTCGATCTGGCGGGCCCGGTGGTCGTAGGGGTAGGAGTGGGCAGCGAGGGTCGACCGCGCGCGGTGGTCGGCCCGGTGGCCGATGTGCCAGTCGCCAGTGCCGGCCGAGTCGATCTCCACGCGGTCCGCGAGGCCCGCGGCAAGGACCCGTTGGCGCAGGACCGCTTCCCCCATGGGGGAGCGGCAGATGTTGCCAAGGCAGACGATGGTGATGCGGTAGGGCTTCGGCACCATCGCAGGCTAGCGAGGCGGCCGGAGATTCTTTTCATCCACAGGCCCCGGGCGGCATCCGCCCTGCTCCCACGAGGGGACCGGCCCGGGGTCGACTTCGAAATCCCCAGCCTGTCCCCAGCCTGCTGACAGCCTCGAGGCGTACCGTCCCGAGGTTCTCCACAGGTCTGTCCACAGGGCCGATGGACAGTGCCGCCCCGCGTCCCTACCGTTCAACGGGCGCGTCAGACGAGCGCGGTAGACATAGGGGATCAACGCTCGAGAGGAGCCTGGTGAGCGTCACGGAGTTGCCCCTGCATGCCGCCGATCCCGGTCCTGACCGCACCCCCCCCAACGACGTGGCCGCCGAGCAGTCGGTGCTCGGCGCGATGCTGCTGAGCAAGGACGCGATCGCCGACGTCGTCGAAGTTCTCCGCGAAGGTGACTTCTACCGTCCGGCGCACCAACTGGTCTTTGCGTCGATTCTGGACCTGTACGGCCGAGGCGAGCCGGCCGATGCGGTCACGGTGGCGGCGGAGCTGACCAAGTTGGGCGACATCGGCCGCGTGGGCGGGGCGCCCTACCTGCACACGCTCGTCTCGATGGTGCCCACGGCCGCGAACGCGGGCTACTACGGGCGCATCGTGCGCGAGCAGGCGATCCTGCGCAGGCTCGTCGAGGCCGGCACCCGAATCGTGCAGATGGGCTACGCCGGCACCGGCGACGTCGACGACATGGTCGACCGAGCCCAGACCGAGGTCTTCGACGTCACGGACCGCCGCACCAGCGAGGACTACGCACCACTGAGCGCCCTCATGGGCGATGCGCTGAACGAGATCGAGGCGATCTCTAACCGAGGCGGGGAGATGGTGGGCGTGCCCACGGGTTTCACCGACCTCGACGCGTTGACGAATGGACTGCACCCCGGCCAGCTGGTCATCGTGGCGGCCAGGCCCGCCATCGGGAAATCGACGCTTGGCCTGGATATTGCCCGTTCGGCCTCCATCCGGCATGGCCTGTCCAGCGTCATCTTCTCGCTGGAGATGAGCCGCAACGAGATCGTCATGCGCCTGCTCTCCGCGGAGGCCCAGGTGCCCATGCACCACATGCGCGCGGGCACGATGAGCGACACGGACTGGACCAAGCTGGTCGGCAAGATGGGCACGGTGAGCGAGGCCCCGCTGTACATCGACGACTCGCCGAACATGACGCTCATGGAGATCCGGGCTAAGTGCCGGCGGCTGAAGCAGCGCCATGACCTGCGCCTCGTCATCGTCGACTACCTGCAACTGATGACGAGCGGCAAGCGCGTCGAGAGCCGCCAGCAGGAGGTGTCGGAGTTCTCCCGTTCGCTCAAGCTGCTCGCCAAGGAGCTCGCCGTACCGGTGATCGCGATCAGCCAGCTCAACCGTGGCCCCGAGCAGCGGGTCGACAAGAAGCCGATGCTGTCGGACCTGCGTGAGTCAGGCTCGCTCGAGCAGGATGCCGACATGGTCCTGCTCCTGCACCGCGAGGACTTCTACGACCGCGAGTCGGCCCGTGCTGGCGAGGCGGACTTCATCATCGCCAAGCATCGCAACGGCCCCACGGCCGTGGTCCCGGTCGCCTTCCAGGGCCACTACTCGCGCTTCGTCGACATGGCGCACTGAGCAGGCGTCACGTTCCCGCCACCTCGTCGGCGGGTCGGCACGGAGCGCAGACGACGGTCCGCGGCATCGGCACCTCGGGACCGTCGAGGTAGCTCTCCCACGGGGCGCCTGCCGCCACCATTCCGTTCTCCGACATCCACGACGTGATGGCGTTGTAGGCGGCGGCCACGCCCGCGTAGGGACCGACATGCGTCGTCGTGGCCACCTGCCCGGCCGGGAGCATGATCAGCTCCACCCCGTCCCCGCCGCGTGCGCCGGGCGGACACGGGAAGCCGGCGGCCAGGTCAATGCCGTCGTGGGGGAATGAGTAGAGGGCGAACGGTGGCCCGGTCGGGGCCAGACCTTCGCCGGTCAGGCCCGCGAGCGCCCGGGTGAATGCGTCGCCGATGAACGCGCCGATCTCGTCCATGCTTACGTGGCCGCGGACGACGACGGCAGGCTGCTCGTCCCGGTGCTCGACATGGATCTCGTACTCGTTCTCGGCCATCTGCCGTCCTTCCTTCGGTTGACCGCGAAATGCCGATAGGCCCCCTAGGCCGCGAGGTCGCGCCGGCGCCAGCCGACCAGCCCGATGGCTCCGATCACGGCCGCAACTGCTAGCAGGGCCAGGATCGAAGCAAGACCATCCGTATCCACCGGCAGCAACGGTGCATGCCGGAACGGCGAGAGGTCCATCAGCCAGTCCGGCACCCCCCACAGCACCCCGAACTCACCGATGGCCACGCAGGCGAGCAGCACGCCCCAGACCGCCGCGGTCATGCGTGGCACCCAGCCGAAGGCGAGGACGACCAGGACGGTGACAACCCACGCCGCCGGAACCTGCGCGAGCGCGGCAGTGGCGACACGACCCACCTGAGACGGGTCCTCGAGTGCCAACGCCGCACCGATTCCGATCGACGTCCCGCCCACGAGCATGAGTGCGGCGACGCCCGCGAGGGCGAAGCCCAGGTGCCCCCAGGCCCAGCGGATGCGGCTCACGGCAGAGCCCAGCAGGCACTCGACATGTCCGTCGACCTCCTCGCTTCGCAGACGGCTGGCGGCGGCGATCCCGTAGGCGGCGGCAATGACACCCATCATCGCGACGTACGCAGCGAGCATGGCGTCGCGCAGTGCCTGCTGTCCCCCGAGCGCCTCCATCACCTCGCGGATGCCCGCGGAGGCGAGCATGTCCTCCATGGTGTCCGCCAACGAGCCGATCACCAGGCCGAACAGCGCGAACCCCACTGCCCAGGCGACCAGGGACCGCCACTGCAGGCCGATGGCCAGGCCCGTGAGGCCGCGCACCTGCCTCGTCGTCGAACGCTCACGTCCCCGGACCAGCCCCGCTCCGAGATCGCGCCGCGCCCTCAGGGCGAAGGCGGCCGGCACCAGGAGGACCACCAGGATGAGCGGAAGGATCAGGACGGGCAGCCGGTCGCCCGCGAACGCTCGAACTTGCTGGTTCCAGCCGATGGGCGACAGCCACGACAGCATCGACGGACCCGGTTCGGCGAGGTCGCCGACGGCGCGCAGCGCGTAGGTCGTGGCGACAGTGGCAATGCCGAGCCCGAGGGCGGTCCGGGGACTGGCGGTGAGCTGGGCCAGCACTCCGGCGACGGCCGCGAACACGAGCCCGGTCGCGGCCCAGCCGAGGCCGAAGGCAAAGGAACCGCCGGCCGGCAAGCCACCCGCGACCAGGGCCAGGCCAGTGAGCACGCCGAGCACGATGCTCGCGCCACCGACGACCAGGAGGGCCGCGGCGAGAGGCGCGCTCCTCCCGAGCCGGCCCGAGGCGGCCAGCTCGAGCCGGCCGTTCGCCTCGTCCGTCCGGGTGTGGCGGAGGGTGAGGGCTACGACGATGACGGCAAGGATCGCCGCGCCGAAGGCGGTGAGCTTGATGAGCGACAGCGCGCCGAGCGAGGACGGCTCGTAGACCCGGCCGAACATCGCCACGAGCGCAGCGCTGCCGTTGACCGCCGTGGCGGCGTCGATGCGCCCGGCCTCGTCGGGGTAGAGCGTGATCGCCGACACCGCCGTGGACCCGGCCATGACCGGGAAGCCGATGACGAACGGGATGAGCAGCCACCGATCGCGCTGGAGGGCCAGTCGCGCCATCGTCCAGGTGCCGGCGAGCTGCTCAGCCATCACGGCCGCCGGCCGCCCGCGGCCCGTCTCCATAGTGGGCCAGGAACAACTCCTCCAGCGAAGGGGGCTGGCTGGTCAGCGATGACACGCCTGCGGCGGACAGGGCAGCAAGAACGGGAGCCAGCGCGGACGCACCGACCTGGGCGCTCACGTGGGATCCGTCGACCTCGACGTCCCGGACCCCGGGGATCCCGGTCAGGTCGGGCACCTGGCCGATGACGGTCGCCGTGACCGTGGTGGCGGACAGATGGCGTAACTCGTCGAGCCGACCGGACTCCACCGCCTTGCCGCCGCGCAGGATGGTGACGCGGTCGCACAGCGCCTCGGCCTCGCTGAGGATGTGACTGCTGAGCAGCACCGTGCGTCCCTCGTCCCGCAGCGTCCGTACCCATTGACGGAAGGTCTCCTCCATCACGGGGTCCAGGCCGCTGGTCGGCTCGTCAAGCAGGAGCAGGTCCGCGTCGGTGGCCAGCGCGGCGACCAGCGCAACCTTCTGGCGGTTGCCCTTGGAGTACGTGCGGCAACGGCGCGATGGATCGAGGTCGAAGTCCGCGATGAGTTGGTCCCTGCGCCCGGCGAGCGCACCGCCCTGAAGGCGCGCGATGAAGTCGATGGTCTGGCCTCCCGTGAGGTTCGGCCACAGCGACACGTCGCCCGGTACGTAGGCGAGCCTGCGGTGAATCACCATGGCCTCGCGCCAGGGGTCCATGCCCAGGACTTCCAGATGGCCGGCGTCGGCGCGAAGCATCCCGAGGAGGATGCGGATCGTCGTTGTCTTGCCCGCTCCGTTCGGGCCGAGGAACGCGTGCACCTCGCCCTGCTCGACCGTGAGTTCCAGTCCGTCGAGTGCGACCGTCCGGCCGAAGCGCTTGACCACCGCGCGTGCGTCGATGACGAGTGCCACGGCATCGACGATACGCGCGGCTGCTCGTGGTTTCCCGCCCTCAGGCCTGCAGTTGCCCGCGAACCAGGCTCTCGGCGCTGTGCTCAGGGTCGCCGTCGAAGTGCTCGTGCGAGACGTCGACGACGGGGAAGGCAGCCGGGTCGAGTCCACCGGGCAGGGTGAACGTCGCCTCCGCTCCCGGTGCGAGCGTGCCGAGCGCGATCATGGTGCCCGCGTCGGCGGTCGCCATCCACACCTCGTAGTAGCCGTCCACGTCGCCGGGCAGGCCCGGGATGCTCACGGTGAGCAGGTTGCCCGCATCGCCCCGGTGCAGGACCGCGGTGCCGGTCAATCCAGCCTCGGACATCGCGCCGAGTTCGGCCGTCGCCACGACCGTCGCCTCCGGCTGGCGATCCAGAACCGTCGCGACCCCGGCCCCGCCGACGATGAGCCCGATGGCCGCGGCCACGCTGGCGACGGCCCACATGCGGCGGCCGCCGGACCTCGCGCCCGTCGGGAGCGGGGTCACGACGCCGTCTGCGATGCCCAACTCCGTGGTGATGCCGCGCCACACGGCGGGCGGCGGAGCCACGGGATAGTCCGCTGGCTCGATGGCGCGTGCCGACGAGACGACGGCGGACAACTGGTCGAGGCGGCTCTGGCACCGTGGACAGCCGGCGACGTGGGCCGCGTCTGCCCGGCCCACCGACTCACCGAGGGCGAGCAGGGCCAAGGCCTCGTCGTCACTGTGCGACACCATCCACCTCCAATCGCGTCCGCAGCCTGTCCAGGGACCGGCGGATGTGGCTCTTCACCGTGCCC
Source organism: Actinomycetota bacterium (assembly GCA_030681835.1). Taxonomy (GTDB): domain Bacteria; phylum Actinomycetota; class Actinomycetes; order S36-B12; family S36-B12; genus UBA10649. Next base: position 9,142 of record JAUXRN010000053.1, on the reverse strand, counting down.
AGGGGCAAGTCCAGCACGCCTGAGATCTGGGCGTGGGTCAGGTCCTGGAAGAAGGCAAGCTCCATGATCCTTCGCTGGGGCTCGCCCAGTCGGGCCAGCTCGTCGGCGAGGAGGACCCTGTCCACGACGGAGTCGGCCGCCGTTCCCGAGACATGGTCCGGCTCGCCCAGCGCCGCAATGCGTCGAGCCTCCCGGCTGCGTGCCTCCCAATGGTCGGCGACACGACGCCGTGTGATGGTGAGGAGCCAGCCGGGCAGCGAACCCTTGGCCGGGTCGAAGCCGTTGCGTCCGCGCCAAGCGGCCACGAACACCGCCTGGGTGACGTCGGCCGCGTCGTCGGGACTGCCGACGGCTCGCAGCGCCACCGTGTGGACCAGGGGTGACCAACGCTGGTAGGCCAACGCCAGGCCCGCATCACCGCCGAGGGCGAACGCGGCAGCGATCTCGTCGTCGTCCGGCGCGCCCGCACCCCCGGCGTGGGGGCCAGCCGTCACCGGGACAGACGTGGCGGGCAGACGCTCGTCCACGAGGAGGGCTCCCGACTGGATGGTCACGACAGTACTTCGGTTCTCAGGGTGCGGCCGGATGCAGGATTCGGCAACTTGACCGTCCTGCCCGGTCGCGTCGGAGGGAAATGGTCGCTCACTGCATCCAGCGCCCGGCCGTGGCCGGAATTGCCTACACGACCGCCCGCTGGGGGTGGACCTGAACGAAGGAGTGCCCGCATGTCCGCACGTCGCTCACTGCGCGGGGCCGTCCTGGCCATCGCCGCCCTCGTCCCGCTCTCCCTCGCCGTCGCTCCCCCGGTCTCGGCAGCCAACGACGGCACGACGTCGCTTGCCACCGTCCTGAAGGCGGGTCAGGCGAAGTTCGACAAGGACTTCACCGACTTCGACATCCTGACCAAGGCCGTCGAGACCGTGCTGGCCGCGAAGCCCGACTCGCCGGTGAAGGTGCTGGCCGATGGGACCGTCGCACTGACGGCCTTCATCCCGACCGACCAGGCGTTCATCAACCTGGCTTCTGCCCTGACCGGCAAGCCCGTCCGGACCGAGGCCGCGGCCTTCGCCGCCGTCGCGGGCCTCGGTGTGAATACGGTGGAGCAGGTGCTGGAGTACCACGTGGTCCCCGGCTCGACGATCCTGTCCGGTGACGCCCTCAAGGCCAACGGCGCCAAGCTCAAGACCGCGCTGCCCGGCAAGGTGATCCGCGTGAAGGTCACCGGTGCCCCGGCGATCATCCTGGGCGACTACAACGCCAAGCTGCCGAACCCGCGCGTCATCCTCGACCAGGTCGACATCAACAAGGGCAACAAGCAGGTCGCGCACGGCATCGATGCCGTGCTCATGCCCACGAAGTAGCAGCAGGGAGCGTGAGGCTGGAGGCCCGACGACTGGCCTCCGGCCTCACGCAGTTCTGGCAGTCAGCGCAGGGGCAGCCAGGCGAGAACGTCCTGGATCTGCGCATCCCAGTACTCCCAGTCGTGGTCGCCTGGTCCGATCCGGGCCGTGATCGGAAGCCCACGGCGATCCGCGATGTCGACGAAGCGCCGGCTCGAACTGAGCAGGAAGTCATCGGTGCCGCACGCGACGTACAGCCGAGGACAACGACCGGGCTCCGTGGTGGATGCGAGGTGCAGCACGTCGTCGTCACTGCCGGTGATGGGCCCGCCGAAGACGGTGGCCATCAGCCGGTCGAACGCGGGGTCGCGTCCATCCGGTGCGCCCGTCAGGCCCAGGGCCCCGGAGAGGCTCGCCGCGGCGGCGACGCGGTCGGGGTGGCGCAAGGCCCACTTCATGGCCCCGTACCCACCCATCGACAGGCCGGCCACGAAGGTGTCGGCCGGGTCGGCGGACACCCGGAAAAGGGACTGCACTAGCACCGGCAACTCCTCGGTCATGAAGGTCCAGAACGGAAGGCCGGACACCTCGTCGGAGTAGAAGCTGGTGTGCACCTGGGGCATCACGACGGCGAGTCCATAAGCAGCGGCGTACCGCTCGATGGACGTGCGCCGCGTCCAGATGGTGTCGTCGTCGCTCAAGCCGTGGAGCAGGTAGAGCACCGGGGGAGCGGCTCCCGAGGACCGGCCAGTGAGCCCGATCTGGCGGCTGGTCCGCTGCGGGAGGATCACGGTCATCGACGTGGACAACCCGAGGACATCGGAGAAGAAGTCGACGCGCAGCAGTGCCATGCCGCGACCCTAGGCCCAGGCCGCCCAACCCCGCCGACCTTGAGGTTGGCGTGGCTCCGGGGCGGGATTTCGCGCGCCAACCTCAAGGTCGGCGAAAGGGGGTCAGTGCGCGATGACCAGCTCGACGATCAGCACGAGGAGGCCCATGAGGCCGTAGCTCAATCCGAATGAGACCTGGCGCCACGGCCCAAGGCCAGCCTTCTGCCCGGCGAAGACCCCCCACATGACCAGGCTGGCCAGGCCGAGGAACAACATCAGCGCGACCCCGTCGTCGGCGTCCCAGTGCAGCAGCGTGAGCAGGCCGAGCAGGAGCGTCGCCGGTACCGCCACGTACATGTACTGGACGTTCTTGCGCAGCAGCGCCCATCGGTCGTGCCGCGTGAGCCGCCGGCCGTAGCGGATCTGGAAGTCCAGGGCGTCGGAGAACGCATGCGCCATCATCAGCGCGAACAGTGGCGCCACGGCGATTGCGGCGAGCTCCAAGGCTGCGCCCTCGACCAGGGTCCCGGAGCCCTCGTCGTACAGGGCGTACGCCGTCATGAGGATGATCGTGGAGTAGATCAGCGTGTGGGGGTCGAGGACGAGGAACCACAGCTTCAGCGACAGGTCGTGCGGATCCTTCTCGACCGTGCCTGAATCCGGCTGGGGCTCAGGACCGGGTTGCATGCGCCCAGCCTGCCATGCCGAACGCCCGCAGGATTAGGGTCACCCGGGGAGGCCAGTCATGCATGCCATCGACCGAACGCGACTCGGCGCGCTGCTCGACCGCGAACGGGCCATGCACACGCTCCGCACGCCGCGGTCCCGGGCAGCATTCGAGGCCGCGGACCACCTGCTGGGCCGGGTGCCCATGACCTGGATGAACAAGTGGTCCGGCGGCTACCCGCTCTACCTCGATTCGGCCATCGGCAACCGGGTGCGCGACCTCGACGGCAACGAGTACGTGGACTTCGCGCTCGGGGACACGGGCGCCATGGCGGGCCACACGCCCGCCGCGACGGTCGCGGCGGTTCAGCGTCGCCTGTCCGTGGGCGGCATCACGGCCATGATGCCGAGCCTGGATGCGGAGTGGGTCGCCGGGGAACTGGCCCGGCGCTTCGGGCTGCCGCAGTGGTCCTTCAGCCTCAGCGCGACCGATGCCAACCGGTGGGCGCTCCGGCTTGCCAGGCTCGTGACTGGCCGGCCGATGGTGCTGGCCTTCTCTTACTGCTACCACGGGTCCGTCGACGAGACCTTCGTCGTCGCTGGCCCCGACGGTGAGGCCCTTCCGCGGGCCGGCAACGTCGGACCGGCCGTGCCGGTCGGCCAGACGACGCGCGTCGCCGAGTTCAACGATCTCGGCTCGGTTGAGGCGGCGTTGGCGCACCGCGACGTGGCCGTGCTGATCATGGAGCCGGCCCTGACCAACATCGGCATCGTGCTCCCGGAGCCAGGATTCCTCGACGCCGTGCGCGAGGCCTGCACCCGTCACGGCACCCTCCTGCTCATCGACGAGACGCATACGATCTCCGCAGGACCGGGCGGGTGCACGGCCGCGTGGGGGCTCCGGCCGGACATCCTCGTCATCGGGAAGAGCATCGGCGGGGGCATCCCCTGTGGCGCGTACGGCGTGAGCGACGAGATCGCCTCGGCGCTGCACGACCACGAGGACGCGGATCTGGTCGACACAGGAGGAGTGGGCGGGACGCTGGCCGGCAACGTGCTGTCGACTGCCGCCATGCGGGCGACCCTCGGCGAGGTCCTCACGGATGCTGCGTTCGAGCACATGGTCGCGCTCGGAGTTCGCTTCCGTGAAGGCGTCGAGGAGGTCCTGGCTCGCCACGAGGTGCCGTGGTCCGTCGTCCAGCTCGGCGCCCGGGCGGAGTACCGGTTCTGCTCGCCCGCACCCGTCACCGGCACGGACTCCGCGCAGGCCCACGACGGCGAGCTGGAGGAGTACCTGCACTTGCACATGTCGAACCGCGGGGTACTCATGACCCCGTTCCACAACATGGCCCTCATGTGCCCGGACACCACGGCCGCCGACGTCGACTTCCACACGGTGCTGTTCGACCACGCGGTCGCGGACCTGCGGGGCTGACGCGTCGTGGTCGACGGTGGCTACTCCATCGCGGAGCAGCGCGCCGACTGACGGCCCCTAGGGGCCTACTTCTTCAGCAGCACCGGGGCGGACACCTTGATCTTCTTGCCCGTGATGGGCTTGCAGCTGCCGTCGAGGTAGCAGACCTGGTTCCAGCCCTTCGTCTTGACGACGGACCTGCCCGCCTCGGTCCACACGATCTTCGACGTCGCCCGGTCCTTGGCAAAGGTGCAGGTGACCTTGACGCTGCCGACGCAGCCCTCGAAGGCCGTTCCGACGATCCAGTCCTGCAAGGTCGAGTAGGCCACGGCGGCCGGGCTCCCCGTGTTCATCTGGATGCCGAGGAGGTCGTTCTCCGGGCCCCATGCGTACCAGTACACCCGGCTGATGCCCAGGCGCAGGGCGTCGAGGTAGGTTCGGGCGGTCCACGTGGCGGCCCGCCCGTCGGTGATGTCCTGGTCGGGGTTGGCCAGCCCTGGGCCGGCCAGCCCGAAGTTGTTCTCCGTGTCCCACAGCGGCAGGTCGGGAGCCCCTGCGGTGGCGAGCATGGCGATCCAGGCCTGGGCAAGCGTGGCGCGGTCGGCCGGGGTGCCCAGGGAGTGCGGGTAGGTGTGGGCCGCCCAGACGTCGACCGGCCAGTTGCGCGTCTTCATGGCGGCGAGGTAGGCCGGGTAGAACTTCTTGAACGGACCACCGAGCCGGGTACCCGTGCTCGGGGCGACGACGATCGCCGAGGGATCGATGCTCTTGATGATGTCGTAGGCGCGCTTGGTCAATTCCGCCATCTGCTCCGGTGTTCCGGTGGAGAAGGTGGTCAGGTTGGCCTCGTTCCACGGCTGGTACGCGGTGATCTGGCCCTTGTAGCGGGTCGCGACCTGGCGCACCCAGTCGTCCCAGTCGGCCAGGGTGCGCGGCATCCCCGCCGCTCCGGGCAGGACACCAGCGGTGCCGCCGGCGGCGGGGTTGTCGGTCGCCCAGGCGGGAGTTCCGGCAAGGACCATGAGGATGTCGTTGACCCCGTTGGCCCGGGCGGTGGCCACGGCAGCATCAAGCTTCGTCCAGCTGAATTGGTCCTGGGCCGTCTCGACCGCCGACCAGGTCGTCTGGTTGTCCCAGAGGCGGATGGATCCGACCGGAACGGTCGGCCAGACCCCGTCCTGGAGGTTGAAGACGTGCATCCCGAAGAGGGTTCGCTGCACCGTCGTGCCGGTCAGGTCCTGCAGGGGCGCCGGCGCCGCGTGGGCCGGTCCGGAGGCGATCAGCGAGGCGGCGAGGACGGACACGGACAGGGCGGCCAGAGGTGCCGGACGAAGGATGCGCATGCAGCCATGTTGCCATGGAGGTGCCGTCCGGCCCGCATCAGCACGGGCTCAGCGCGGCCTGCTCACGGCGACGAGCGTGACATCGTCGCGCCTCCAGTCGGCCGCCCGATGGCGCACCTGGGCCAGAAGTCGGGTGATCAGCTCCTCCGGGTTCTCTCGTACCGGGCTGTCCAGGCCGCGGATGAGCTGCGACACCATCGAGGACTCCAGTTCGTCTCCCTCGGCGTTCCGCGACTCCACCAGGCCGTCGGTGAAGGCAACGACGACGTCACCGGGCCGGAAGTAGTACGAGCGCACGGTCCAGGACCCGCCCAGGGAGGAGATGAGGGGGCCGGTTGGCTCGCACAGCGAGGATTCCTTGTCGTGGGTCACGAGGATCGCGGGGTGATGCCCGGCGTTGAGCCAGGAGACGGTGCCGCCGACGGGGTCGACCTGCAGGATCAGGCCGGTGACGAAGTGCGCGTCGTGCACGCACGACTCGGTGGCCATCTGCACGCACTGCTCGAGCGGGAGGCCGGCCAGGAGCGTCGAGCGCAGGATCGAGCGCACCCGCAGGGCCGTCACGCTGGCCTCGGGTCCGTGGCCGCTCACGTCGGCAACGACGATGGCGAGCGTGCCGTCAGGCCGGATGACCTGGTCCCACCAGTCGCCGGCCATCACGCCCTCCGCCGACTGGCAGAGCCCCGCCACGACGACGCCCGGGACGGACACGGTGCCCGTGGCTCCCAGTTCGGCCTGCATCGCCGTCACGAGTGGCGCATCCTGGGCTAGTCCCTCACGCGCGGCCCGGGCCTCGTCGATCTCCGCGACCAGGCTGCGCCGGAGGTGCTCGGCGTCCGTGCTCACATCGCGCAGCTCGGGCGGCCCGACGGGCCGGATCGGAGCCTCGTGGCCCGCGACTCGCGCGGCCTGCTGCATGTCGCCGCGCACGTGGCGCAGGGGCGCGATCACCCAGCGGTGCATCCCGAGCATGAGCGCGCCGAGGCCGAGGAAGACGAGGACGCCGATGACGGCCAGGGTGAGCCCGAGGAAGCGGGTGAACGACTCGACGAGGCCAGCAACGTCGTCCCGGATCCGGTTGACCGACTTGCCGAGGTCGCTCGATGCCTGGGTCATGGCCTCGTAGGCGGTCCACGCGGCCTTGCTGTTGGTCACCCTGGCCGCCTTGGCACGCTGGCCCGCCTGCATGGCGACGACCGTTGGCTCGGCGTCGGCCGCCAGCCACTCCTGCTGGCGTGCCGTGGCCTCGCCGAGCAGGGCGTCCAGCTCGGGGACATCGGAGTCCCCCAAGGCCGTGCTCAGCTGGTCGAGCAGCAGGTCGGCCTGCGCGATCGATTCCCGGTAGTCGGTCAGGGACCGTTCGCGCTCGAACAGGACGTAGTCGGTGAGGGATCCGCTGGCGTTCGCCTGGGCCAGGCTCAGGGAGGCACTTGCGTCAGCGGCCGGAGACAGGGCCTCCTGGAGCGCGTAGCTGCCGGCAGCGGTGATGGCGAATTGCACGACGACGATGAGGCCCATGACCACGAGGACCACCACGGCGATGCCCGAAGCGATGATCGCGCGCGCTCTCAGGGTCACATCGTGCAGGCTAATCCGATCGACTAGCGGCTCGCGATGGCCTTCGCCAAGTCGGCCTGCAGCCGCTTGGAGAGCAGCAGTGATCCCGCGACGCTCACGTGGGTCTCGTCCTGGTAGATCACCTCGCCATCGCGCGTGGCCCAGCAGGTCGTGTCGTCGCAGAGCGATGGATTCGGGTCGTGCACGACCGTCCCGGGGAACGACTTGGCAACAGCCTTCTCGACGGCCAGCGCGGGCTGGCGGTCAGCCTCCTGCTCCTCTCTGCTCACCGTGAAGTCGGATGAGCCGACCACGCTGCCTAGCAAGGACGTGCGGTCGGTGTAGCCGGGCATCCGGGGTCCCGAGGTCATGATGACCACCCCGATGCCCGCTTCGCGCAGGGCTGACACCACGGGGTCGAGTCCCCTGCGCCACAGGTCGGTCGCCTCCTCGACGGAGTCGGCCCGGCCGCCGCTATCGTCCATGGCGGTGCGCCACCCCTGCTCTGGATGCACGTAGCCCGCAGACAGGTTGGCGATGACGACAGCCGCAGGGCGGTTCGCCAGGGCGTACGCGACGATCGACTTCTGCCATGACCGGCAGGGATAGTTGTGGACGCCGCTGGATTCTCGCCCGAGGAATGGGCAGCCGGTGTGGCTGGTGACGAGCGTGTCGTAGCCGAGTGCAGTGGCCGCATCGACCACCCCGTCAGCCACGGCGTAGGCCTGCGAATCCCCGGCGAGCACGATCGTGCCCACGGGATCGGCTGGCCCGAAGGTGCAGGTCCGCGGGCGCAGCGGCGTGTTGACGCACCCCGCGCGCACGGCGAGGTGCTGGGAGCGCAGGCCGCCACCCTCACCGCCGGCCACCTCCCCGTCCGCGACAGACAGGTCCGCCGAACCCTCAGGCAGGACCTGCCCCGACGCCGTCGATACCGGCGAGTTCTGGCCTTCGGCCCCGGGAGGGGTGAGTCCCCAGCCCGCATTCGCGCCTGCGAGGAGCACCGCGCACGTGACTATGGGGATGCCCACCGTCGTGACGACGATGGCGAAGGCACGGGGTCGGGTCTTGGGCCTCAGTCGGCGCATGGGTTGCTCCAGCAGCAGGTAGGAGGCCAGAGCCGGGGCGAACGATCCGGCGGCGGCCGCGATGAGGGCGGTGGGCGAGTTGGGGAACAGCAGGGCGACGAAGACGATCACGGGCCAGTGCCACAGGTACCAGGAGTACGACAGGTCCCCCAGGCCCACCATCGGCCGCACCGAGAGGGCAGCGTTCACGCCCATGGTGTGGTGCGTCCCGGCGAGGATCACGAGCACCGTCCCGGTGACGGGGGCAAGCGCGACGACCCCGGGGAACGGCAGCGCCTCCGTGATGAGGAGGGCGGAGGCCACCAGGACGCCGGCGCCGGCAAGTCCGAGCAGGGCGGAGGCGGCCCGGGTCAGCGGGTCGATCCGCGCCAGGGAGAGGGCGAGCAGCGCGCCGGCGGCGAACTCCCAGGCACGCGTGACGGGTGAGTAGAAGGCGAACGTCTGCGGTCCGCCGAAGAAGTCGACGACCTGACCCGAGAGTTCGGTATAGCTGTAGGCGATCGAGGCAGCGAACGAGCCCGCGGCGATGGCCGACACGATGAGCACGGGCGGCAGCAGGCCGCGACCAGTCCGCCGCGCAAGCAGCCAGCCCACGAACAGCAGGGCCGGGAAGGCCAGGTAGAACTGCTCCTCCACGGACAGCGACCACGTGTGCAGGAGGGGGTTGGTCGTGGCGGCAATGGCGAAGTAGTCCCCCGAGGCGTGGGCGATCACGCCGTTGGCCGCCAGCAGCATCGCACCGATACCCGTGCGCGCCGTCGTCTGCTGGGGGCCGAAGGGGCTCTGCAGCAGGATGGAGGCCAGTGCCACGACGGCGACCGTCAGCGCGAGGGCGGGAGTCAGCCGCAGGAAGCGACGCAGGTAGAACTGGCCGAACGAGATCCGTCCGGTCGAAGCCCACTGC
>JAUXRN010000021.1 GCA_030681835.1 Actinomycetota bacterium | reverse complement strand
CGTTGCGGAGCTCCTGGGCCTGCATGCGGGCCGCCTTGATGATCTCCCCGGCGGCGCCGACGGACTCCATCGCCAGCTCGTCAGGACTCAGGTCCTGCAGCCGCCGGCGATCGTTGAGCGCCCCCTGCGCCTTCGCGAGCTGGTTCTCCAGGTGCTCGTTCCGGGCACGGAGTTGCTCGAGGATCTCGCCGGGGCTGAGGGCGCCCCGGGCATCGTTTGCGGTCATCACACGTCCTGAGTCACTTCGGCAGCAATGTCGTCGCCCTTGGGGACGCGACGTCGCGCCAGCCTACTGTCTGGCGGCAAGGCAGCCGCAGGGCATGTCCAACTCCCCCAGGACGGCCTGACCGGTCACCCGGCCGGCTCGTCGCCCGGCCCAGTCGAGAGGTGACTGTCCCACTGCCGTTCCAGCAGGGCGCTGTACCGCGCGTCCGTGACGTCGACGAAGCCGTCGATCAGACGATGCCGGCTGCGGGCCTGCTCGAGCAGGCGTCGCGACTCCTCCGCCTCCGCCCGCTTGCGCGTCTCCTCGACCAGCTGGGCCTCGAGTGCGTGGATCTGGCTGCGGGTGCGCTCGAGTTCCTCGCGGGTGGCGTCGAGTTGCTGGCGCTCGACGTCGAGCTCGAGGCGCTGGGCCTCGACCTGGATTCGCATGATCTCGAGTGCCGCCCGCTCCGCCGCGGCCTCGTCTCGGTCACTCGCCAGCACCTGCTGGCCTGCAGCCACCTCGTCGCGGGCCTTGGCGAGGTCGGCGGCGCCCGCCTCGACGGCGGCCCGGGCCACGGCCAGGTCGGCCAGCTGAGCCTTGACCGCCGCGCGGTCCGTATCGAGGGAGGACCTGTCCTGGGACACCGCTGCGCGATCGGCCTCGACCCCGGTCCGGGCGCTCGCCACCGCCTCGGTCTCGGTCGCGATGGCCGCCCGAGCCGACAACACCTCTGCCCGGTCAGCGTCGAGCGCGGCGCGGGCCAGCGCCAGGGCTTCCTGCTCGGCCTGGAGGTTCGCCGTGGCCTCGTCGAGCCCGAGCCGGTCTGCGTCAATCTGCTCCCGGTCGCTGATGACCCGGGCCGCCTCCTCCTTGAGCTTGCGGATGGCCTGCCGGATCTCCTCCATCTTGGCGGCGGCGCGCTCCTCGACCGCTGCGAGCGCCTCCTGCTCCGCGTCCATCTCGGCCCGTTCGGCAGCCAGTGCCTTCTGAATCCCGGCCAACTCGGCCTTGATCAGGTCCTGGCTCGAGCGTTCCGCGTGCAGTAGCTCGGCCTCCGCTTCGACGTGCGTGCGCTGTGCCTCGATGGCCTCAAGCGCCGCCCTCGTCGATTCGCGAGACGCGGACACGCCCACCAGCGACTGCGAGAACGCGGCCCGCTCCGCCTCGAACGCATCACGGTCGGCAGCGAGCGCCGCCCGCTCGGACTCGACCAGCTTGGCCTCGCGCTTGAGCTGCTGGTGGTAGGCCCGCACCTGGCTGCGCAGGCCCTCGAGATCGGCGTCGCCAGGCGATGCCGATGCCTGGCTGCCACCGTCAGCATCCGTGGTCATGCGGTCGGGCTGCGCTGGCTCCGGGCGTCGGGACTCGGGCTTCGGCACGGGCCTCGGCTTCGCGGATTCGGCCTTCGCGGATCCGGGTTTCACGGATTCGGTCTTCGACGATGCGGGCCTGGGTCGCTCGGGGGACACGGGCGCGGACCCGGCCGGGTGATCCTCGCCACGGAACAGCCGGCCGAAGTAGCCACGTCGACGCGGGGGCTGATCGTCCGGGGCCGGCTCGAGCGCCGGCTCGACGGACGCTGCCTTCGAGGTCACGATGATGGGCGGCGCCGGCGATTCCGGTGCGGCGACGGCCGGCTCGGCGACTGGCGCCGGCTGGTCGTCCGGGCGGGCCTGTGCGTCGCGCCTGCGGCTGCGCTCCTCGGCGAGGATCCGCTGGACCCGCTGCTCAGGGGTCTCGCCTGTCTCACTGGCCGTCGTGGGCGGGCCCTCGGGGGGCACGCCCACAGGAAAATCAGTGGCTGCCGTGTCGTGCGCCTGCCCAGCGGTCACCATGCGTCCTGATCCCATGCTCACGAGCCTGTCGGCATTCGCCGACCCCTGCCGACCGACTCGGCCACGGTGCGCAAGTGTGTCGCACCGTGCCAGCAGGACGCAAACAGTCGGCTCGGCGAGGTCACAGGTCGCGCGGATCCATGCGCACGTGCACGGGGCGTGCCCTGCCCGCCGAGCGGATGGCAATGATCGCCCGCAGCTCGCGGCCGAGATCGACACCGAGGTCGCGGGAAACGCTGACGAGCAGCCGCTGGCGCTCCGGGTCATGCCGATCCGGATCCGGCACGGGGCCGAGCAGCCGGTGCGGCACCGTGACGGCGGCGGCCACGTCGGCGATGTCGTCGGTGGAGCCGAGCAGCGCCGCCATCCGCACGGCGGGGGGCAGGCCAGCGGACTGCCGCTCGTCGAGCTCGCGATCGGCGAACCACGGCGCGTCCCACCGCACCAGGGCCTGAACGGGACGCAGGGCGTTGGCTGCGGTGATGAACACCCGCCCGCCGGGCCGGGCCAGCCGGGCCGCGGCGAACCACCGGCGCACCGCGTCCTCGGCGGCATCGAGGTGGGGGCGCTGCAGTTGCGCACGCGCATCGAGCAACAGGACCGCGCAATAGCCCGGGTCGCATGCCGGCTCGGCGCCGGGGGTGGCAATGACCACCGCGGGCTCGTCGGCGATGCGGGCGACCATGCGACCACCATGGCTGGCCAGCACCGGCACCCCGGGGAAGGCGCGCCCGATCTCCTCCGCGGTGCGCTCAGCCCCGACCGCGACCGCGCGCAATCGCCGGCCGCCGCAGGTTGGGCACGCCCAGTCGCCCGCCAGGGCGCCGCACCACCCGCAGCGCGCGATCGACGAGCCCTCGTCCAGGCCCAGCGGACCGCCGCACGGGCATCGAGCGAGCTCCCGGCACGACTGGCAGGACATCGCGGGCAGGTAGCCCCGCCGGGCAACCTGCACAAGCACGGGCCCGGTCGTCAGGGCCGACCGCGCTGCCTGCCACGCGGCATGAGGTATCCGGGCAGCGGCGGCTGCCGGATCGCGGGCGGAGTCCTCGGCGGTCAGGGCACGCACGCTGGGTCCTCGGGCCGTGACGCTCGACCGGGACGGCTCGACCGAGCGGGCCCAGCCGCTCCGGCACCACTGCTGGGTGACCACGGATCGCGCCGGGGAGCCGACCACCAGGTCGCACCCGGTCAGGTGCGAGCGCAACGCCGCAACGTCCCTGGCATCCCAGTAAGGGGCCTGCTGGTCAACGAGGGCATCGTCCCCGTCGTCCCACACGACGAGCAGCCGAAGGTCGGGGACCGGCGCGAAGACCGCAGCCCGGGTGCCGACCACCATGCGGGCACCGCCGCGCAGCACCTTCAGGAACTCCCGATACCTTCGCTCGGGACCGTGGTCCGCCGCCAGCACGGCTACCAGGCCGGCGTCGACCGCCTCCGGCACTGCCTCGATGACGCGAGCGACGTCCGATGCATCCGGGACGACGACGAGCGCTCCGCCTTCCGGCCGGGCCAGGACCGAGCCCACGAGGGCGGCCACGTCAGCCGCCCACGAGGTGGCCGGGGCAGCCGACCAGACGGCCCGCACGCCACCCGTGGACCTGCTGCCGTCCGCCCGCCCGATCCGTTCCGCCAGCGCCACCCCGGCGTCGTAGGCGGTCCACCGCTCGTGCCACGCGGGGTCGACCGTGAGCCGGCCCTCGGCTGCGCGCACCCGGGACGCCTCGGCCCGCGCGTGACGCGGCGGCACGGCGGCGCGCGCAACGTCGCTGAACGTCCCTGCACAGCGCTCGGCCACGGCCTGCACCAGCGCCAGGGTGTCGGGAGTAAGGACCGGCTCAGGGCCGAGCACCCGCTCCAGTGGGCGCAGCGCGCCCGCGTGCTCGGGCACCTCGAGCCGGGTCACCACGTAGGCGTCGGTGAGGCGCCCGGCGAACCGCACCCGAACGCGCGACCCGGCAGTGGCGCCGTCCGTCGCAGCCGTCACGGCGTAGTCGAACACCCGGTCGAGGTGCGGCAGCGGGGAATCGATGACGACCTGGACGACCGCCGTGGGGTCGGGCACCGGCGTGACGGCCGGAGCCTTCACCGCGCGGACGCGCGGGCCGGGCACGAGGGCGAGCTGGCCCGATGCGTCCGGGCGCCGGGCGCTCACTCCACCGTCCCGGTGGGGTTCAGCTCGCCGCCGCGGCCTTGAGTTCGTCGGCACGGTCAGCGGCCTCCCACGTGAACGTGGGCCCCACCGCCGTCCGCGCCTCAGGGTTGGCGGAGTCGAGCAGCCAGTTGCTGCCTTGCGGCCGGCCAAAGTGGCCGTACGCGCTGGTGACCCGGTAGATGGGACGGAGCAGGTCGAGGTCCCGGATGATCGCGGCCGGCCGCAGGTCGAACACGGCCAGCACGGACTGCTGGATCCGCTCGTCCGGGATCACGCCGGTACCGAAGGTCTCGACGAACACGCCCACCGGGTGTGCCTTGCCGATGGCGTAGGCGACCTGCACTTCGCATCGGGTGGCGAGACCGGCAGCGACGACGTTCTTCGCCACCCAGCGCATCGCATACGCGGCCGAGCGATCGACCTTGGACGGGTCCTTGCCGGAGAATGCGCCACCGCCGTGGCGGGCCATGCCGCCGTAGGTGTCGACGATGATCTTGCGCCCGGTGAGACCGGCGTCGCCCATGGGACCGCCAACCTCGAAGCGTCCCGTCGGGTTGACCAGGAGCCGGTAGTCACGCGAATCAAGGTCGACCGTGTCGAGGACGGGGTCCACGACGTGCCGGCGGATGTCGGGCGTGAGCATGTTCTCCAGGCTCACGTGGGCCTTGTGCTGCGTGGAGAGCACCACGGTGTCGATGCGCACCGGGTGGTCATTCTCGTCGTACGCGATCGTCACCTGGGTCTTGCCGTCGGGCAGCAGGTAGGGCACGGTGCCGTCCTTGCGCACCTCGGTCAGCCGCTCGGCCAGCCGGTGCGCCAGCGAGATCGGCAGCGGCATCAGCTCAGGGGTGTCGTCGCAGGCGTAGCCGAACATGAGGCCCTGGTCGCCGGCTCCTTGCCGGTCCAGCGGATCGGCGCTGCCCTCAGCCCGCTCCTCGATGGCGTCGTCGACGCCCTGGGCGATGTCCGGGGACTGCTTGCCGATCGAGACCGAGATGCCGCAGGAGGCTCCGTCGAAGCCCTTGGTCGACGAGTCATAGCCGATGCCCAGCACCGTCTGCCGCACGAGATCCATGACGTCGGCGTACCCCGAGGTGGTCACCTCTCCGGCCACGTGCACCTGGCCGGTGGTGAGCATCGTCTCGACGGCCACGCGGCTGCGCGGGTCCTGACGCAGGAGGTCATCGAGGATCGCGTCGCTGATCTGGTCGGCCATCTTGTCCGGATGGCCCTCGGTGACGGATTCGGAGGTGAACAGGCGGTGCGGCACGGAACTCCCCTTGTCGACGGTAGTGACCCAGCCTACCGACGGCTCATGACCGCAGCCGCAGGGCCACGTCCCAGATCGCGTCGGCAATGGCCGCCTTGCCGGACAGCGGCACGTGCCAGGACGAGCCGTCCTGCCCGATGACCACGACCTCGTTGTCGGGCTGGCCGAAGGCCCGTCCGTCGCTGACGTCGTTGACGACCAGCAGGTCGCATCCCTTGCGGACGAGCTTCTCGCGGGCCAGTTCGAGGACGGAGTGGGCAGCGTCGCCCGTCTCGGCCGCGAAGCCGACGATCATCGGACTGCCCGCCGACCCGCGCTTGTGCACGAGCTCGAGAAGGATGTCCGGGTTCTGGACGAGGTCGACCGTCAGGCTGGCCCCCGTCTCGCTGCGCTTGAACTTGTGGCTGCCGACCTCGGATGGCCTGAAGTCGGCGACGGCTGCCGCCATGACGACGATGTCCGCCCCCGGCATCGCGTCGTGCATCGCGACTCGCATCTGCTCGGCGGACGACACCCGGACGACTTCTGCACCAGCCGGCGGATCGACATCCATGTGGGCGGCGACGAGGGTGACGCGGGCGCCGCGAGACAGCGCGGTTCGGGCCAGTTCGACGCCCTGCCTCCCGCTGCTGACGTTGCCGATGAACCGGACCGGGTCCCAGGACTCGCGGGTTCCGCCAGCGCTG
Organism: Actinomycetota bacterium; assembly: GCA_030681835.1. Classification (GTDB taxonomy): domain Bacteria; phylum Actinomycetota; class Actinomycetes; order S36-B12; family S36-B12; genus UBA10649. The sequence goes on along the minus strand of JAUXRN010000021.1, from coordinate 40,518 downwards.
ACGACGATGCGCATTCCCGTGAGGTCGGCACGGGCGCCGTCGCGGCGCAGCACGTCGTGGACCGCGGCCACGAGGGCGCTGGGCTCGGGCAGCCGGCCTGGCCCCGAGTCGGCCCCGGTCAGCCGGCCGACCGAGGGTTCCAGAACGATGACGCCCCGCTCGCGAAGGAGGGCGACGTTCTGCCGGGTGGCCGGGTGCTCCCACATCTCGGTGTGCATGGCGGGCGCGAGCACGACCGGGCAACGCGCCGTGAGGAGCACACTGGTCAGCAGGTCGTCGGCCATGCCGTGGGCGGCCCGTGCCATGAGGTCGGCGGTGGCCGGGGCCACGAGGATCACTTCGGCCTGCTGGCCGAGTCGCACATGCGGGACCCGGTCGACGTCGTCCCAGACGCTCGCCGATACCGGCTTCCCCGAGAGGGCCGACCACGTGGCCGCCCCGACGAAGTTCAGCGCCGCAGGGGTGGGCACGACGGTGACATCGCAGCCGGACTCGGTCAGGCCGCGCAGCACTTCGGCAGCCTTGTAGGCGGCGATGCCTCCGGACACCCCGAGGACCACGCGCGGCGTGCGCGGGACAGCGGTGATGCCGTCAGCGTCCACGCGGGCTCCGGGGCCAGGCCAGGTCAGGCGTTGTCGTCCGTGCCCTCGGTGCCGGCGACGGCCTCCTCGGCCAGCGGCTCGGACACCAGCAGTCCCGCATCGATCTCGCGGAGCGCGATCGACAGGGGCTTCTCCTGCACGTGGGTCTCGACGAGCGGGCCCACGTACTCCAGCAGGCCCTCGCCCAGCTGGGAGTAGTAGGCGTTGATCTGGCGGGCGCGCTTGGACGCGTAGATCACGAGCGAGTACTTGGAGTCCGTGCGCTCCAGCAAGGCATCGATCGAGGGATGGGTGATGCCCTCGGGGTGGGTGGAACTGCTCACGTCACGGCCTCATTCGTCGGTCGTTCATCGGTTGCTCGTCGGCTGTCGCCTGAATCTGCTGGTCGGCGGTCCCCGGCGGCGGCCACTAATCGTAGCAAGGCCTCGGCGCACTCCTGGACATCGGCGTTCACGAGGACCTCGTCGAACTCCGGGGCGGCGGCCAGTTCCTCCCGAGCGGCCTGCAGTCGGCGGGCCACTGCCCCCTCGTCCTCGGTGCCCCGGCCCAGGAGGCGGGCGGTGAGGGCCTCCCACGAGGGAGGCTCGAGGAACACCAGGAGGGCGGACGGCACCGCCCGGCGCACCTGCCGGGCGCCCTGCACCTCGATCTCCAGCAGGACCGGCTGGCCCGCGGCGCGATGCTCCTCGACCGGGGCCCGAGGGGTGCCGTAACGGTTCCCGGCGAACTCGGCCCACTCCAGCAGCCCATCCGTGGCGATCAGCTCGTCGAAGCGTGCCGCTTCGGTGAAGAAGTATTCCCGTCCATGCACCTCGCCCGGGCGCGGCGTGCGAGTCGTGGCGCTGACCGACAGCCAGATGCCCGGGTCCCGCCGCAGGGCCTCGGCCACCACGGTGCTCTTGCCCACGCCGGACGGGCCTGATACCACGACGAGCGGAGCCGGAGCCGGCGTCATCGTCCCTCCCGGGCCAGCTCGGCCAGCAGCGCGGCGCGCTGCCGTTCCCCGAGACCACGGATCCGCCTCGACCGGGCGATCCCCAGCGAGTCCAGCAGTCGATCGGCTCGCACGGCCCCGATGCCGGGCAGGCTTTCCAGCAGCCAGGTGACCCTCAGTGCCGCCCACTCCTCCCGGGTGCCGGCCGCCTCGAGCACCTCCAGGCCGGTGACCTCGCGTCGCTTCAGCCGCTCGCGAAGCCGGGCCCGCTCCTGCCGGGCAGCCAGCGCCGCTGCCAGGGCAGCCGACCGTTGGTCCGGCGTGCGCTCGGGCACGTTCATGCGATCTGGTCCGCGATCGCCCGCGCGGCCGATCGGGGGTCGGCCGCCCCCGTGATCGGCCGGCCGATCACGAGCAGGTCCGCCCCGTCCCTGATGGCCTGCGCAGGCGTCGCCACGCGTCGCTGGTCGTCCGGGCGCGCGCCGACGGGCCGCACGCCTGGCGTGATCAGCGTGATCGAGGGTCCGACGGCCTCGCGGACGGCGGCCACCTCGTGCGGGGAGCACACGATCGCCCGCGCGCCGGCGGCCGTGGCCAGCAGGGCCAGGCGGACGGCGGCGGACCGGCTCGGCCCCGCGAGCCCGATCTCGGCGAGCGACGAGTCGTCCAGCGAGGTGAGGACGGTGACGGCCGTGATCGCGGTCGCGGGGAGCGCCTCGACAGCGGCCGAAACCATCTCGGCGCCGCCCGTGGCATGGACGGTGAGGTAGTCCGGTTGAAGAGCGGCAACCGCGTGGCACGCGCCGCTGACGGTGGCGGGGATGTCGTGCAGCTTGAGGTCCAGGAACAGGTCGATGCCACCTGACGGCTCGGCCGCAGCCCGGGCCGCATGAACGGCAGCCGCACCGTTGCGGCAGTAGACCTCCAGCCCGATCTTGACCGTCGACACCGTGCCGGCGACGAGCGCCGCCCACTCCGACAACGTTGCCAGGTCCGGAGCATCGAGGGCAACCGCGATCGGGGCCCGCCCGCTCGGGCCGCTATTCGCTGATGAAGTCAAGGTCGTCCTCCTGGTCCACCGGGTCAGCGCCGCGATGGGCGTACCCGACGGCCTCGGCCACGGTGGCGAATCCCCGCTCGACGAGGGCCTGCTCGAGCTCCTCGTGGATGCGCATCGGCGATGACGGGTCGTGGAAGACGACGGTGCCGACCGACACCGCGTCCGCCCCGGCGAGGATGAACTCCAGCGCGTCAAGGCCGGACCGGATGCCGCCCATGCCGATGATCGGCAGGTCGGGAAAGGCCTTGCGGATCTGCCACACGCAACGGACCGCGACCGGGCGGATCGCGGGGCCGGAGAGGCCCCCGGTGATCCCGGCGAGGTGCGGCCGCATCGTGTCGGGGTTGATCACCATGCCGAGAAGCGTGTTGATCACCGAGACGCCCGTGGCACCTGCCCGGACGACGGACTCGGCCACCCCGACGATGTCGGTCACGTCGGGCGACAGCTTGGCGAAGATCGGCATCCGCGGGTCGCTGTTGCGGCGCACCGCCTGCAGGACGTTGGCGGCCGCCGTGGGATCGCACGCGAAGACCTGCCCGCGGTCCTCGACGTTGGGGCACGAGATGTTGACCTCGATGCCGTCGACCCCAGGCGCCGTACGCAGCCGCGCGGCGAGCTTGGCGTACTCGTCGACGGTCCCTCCCGCGATGGACACGATCGTGCGGGCTCCCCGCTCGTCGAGCCAGGGGAGGTCGCGCTCGAGGAACCGGTCGATGCCCGGGCCCTGCAGCCCGATCGAGTTGAGCATGCCGCTGGGCGTCTCGGCCATGCGCGGCGTGGGCCGTCCGGACCGGGGCTGCAGCATGACGCTCTTGGTGACGACCGCGCCGATCTGGGTGATGTCGAAGAACTGGTCGAGCTCGCGGCCCGCAGCGGCGCAGCCCGAGGCCGTGAGGACCGGACTCGGCATCAGGATCCCGGCCAGCTCCGTGGCCATGTCCATGTGCATGGTCGGCTCAGTGCCTGGCATAGGCCCCGATGAGATGACGGCTCGGGTCATCAGTGGCCTCCCTGCTCAGGGGCGCCGAGCGTGTCCGGCGGGATGGTGCCGACGTCGGCCCACCTGACCCGATCGCCACGGAACACTGGGCCCTCCACGCACGATCGCAGCATGCGGGTCACGCCGTCCTCGCCGATCACCGGGACGACGCACGTCATGCACACGCCGATCCCGCAGGCCATGGCCTCCTCGACTGCGCACTGGCTGTAGGTGCGGCGTTCGGTGGCCAGCTCGGCGACGGCCTGGAGCATCCCCATGGGGCCGCAGGCGTACACCACGCCGGCATCGACCCGGTCCATGAGGTCGGGCAGGACATCGGTCACGCGGCCGTGCTCGCCCAGGGACCCGTCATCCGTGGTGATGGTGAGCGTGGAGGCCAGCCGCTTGAGGTCGAGGACGCCGAAGAGCTTCTCCTCGGTCGACGCACCCACGACGACGTCGACGCGGCAGCCACGCTCCCGCAGCTGCTCGGCGAGCATGAACAGGGGCGCGGACCCGTAGCCACCACCGATGAGGACGCACGCGACGCGCTCCTTGGGGAGCACGAAAGGCCGGCCCAGGGGACCGACGATGTCGATGACGTCGTGCCGCCGGCGCTCGGACAGCCAGCGGGTGCCCTTTCCGTGCACGCCGATGACGACGTCGAGCGTGCCGCCGTAGACGCCCCTGGACTGGACCTGGTGGATCGCGAAGGCCCGCCGCAGGACCATGCTCGATTCCTCGCCGCCGATGCCCAGCGTCACGAAATGGCCCGGGCGGGTCATGTCGGTGATGCCGGGCGCCGTCAGTGACAGGACCTGGTAGGCACCCACGCGCCGCATGTCGAGCACTTCGCCCTTGACCTGGACCGGCACCACTAGCCCCTCCCCGCCCCGTCGTCGCCCGCCTGGGCTGCGCGAAGCACGGCCAGGTCGGCAGCGTGCTCCTGCAAGGAGCGCACCGTGGGCTCATCATGCTGCAGTGAGTCGATGCCCTGCACGGCCGCCGCGAGTCCCTGGACCGTGGTGATGCATGGCACGCCCTTGATGACGGCGGCCGTCCGGATCTCGTAGCCGTCAACTCGCGGGCCGACCCCGTACGGAGTGTTGACGATCAACTGGACGTCGCCGGCCATGATGGCGTCGACCGTGGTCGGCTCGCCGTCGGGACCGCGACCCTCGTGGTGCTTGCGGATGACCTCCGCCTTCACGCCGTTGCGCCCGAGCACGGCCGCCGTCCCGGCCGTCGCGGTGATCCGGAAGCCGAGGTCGGCGAGTCGCTTGATCGGGAAGATGGCCGCGCGCTTGTCGCGGTTGGCAAGCGAGACGAAGGCGGTTCCCGACGTCGGCAGTCCGCCCGCGTAGGCGGCCTCCTGCGACTTGGCGAAGGCGATGCCGAACGAGTCGTCGATCCCCATGACCTCCCCGGTCGAGCGCATCTCGGGGCCGAGCACGGTGTCGACGCCGTGGAAGCGGCCGAAGGGCAGCACCGCCTCCTTGACGGAGATTGCCGCTCCGTGCGGCATGGTGCCACCGTCGCCTTGCGATGGCAGGATCCCGGCGGCTCGTAGCGAGGCGATCGACTCGCCCACCATGACTCGCGCAGCCGCCTTGGCAATCGGCACGGCGGTCGCCTTGGACACGAACGGGATGGTCCGCGAGGCCCTCGGGTTCGCCTCGAGCACATAGAGGACATCGCCCGCGAGTGCGTACTGCACGTTGAGCAGCCCGAGCACCCCGACACCGCGCGCGATGGCGAGCGTGGATTCACGGAGGCGTCGGATGTCGTCGGCGCCGAGCGTGATCGGTGGCAGGGCGCAGGCCGAGTCGCCGGAGTGGATGCCGGCCTCCTCGATGTGCTCCATGACCCCGGCCAGGAAGAGCTCGGTCCCGTCGAACAGCGCGTCGACGTCGATCTCGACGGCATCATCGAGGAACCTGTCGACGAGCACGGGGTGCTCTGCGGCGATCTCGGTCGAGCGCTCGAGGTAGTCGGCCAGCATCGCGTCGTCGTAGACGATCTCCATGCCTCGCCCGCCGAGGACGTAGCTCGGCCGCACGAGTACCGGATAGCCCACGTCCGCCGCGATGGCCTGGGCCTGGTCGAAGGACCGGGCGGTGCCGTGCTTGGGGGCGGGCAGGCCGGCCTCGGCCAGCACGCGGCCGAAGGCGCCGCGCTCCTCCGCCAGGTGAATTGACTCGGGGCTGGTGCCGACGATCGGCACGCCTGCGTCCTTGAGCGACTGGGCAAGGCGCAGCGGGGTCTGCCCGCCGAGCTGCACGATGACCCCCACGAGCCGGCCCTCGGCCTGCTCCACGTGCACCACCTCGAGGACGTCCTCGAGGGTGAGCGGCTCGAAGTAGAGCCGATCAGAGGTGTCGTAGTCGGTGGACACGGTCTCGGGGTTGCAGTTGACCATGATCGTCTCGAAGCCGGCCTCCCGAAGGCTCAGCGCGGCATGGACGCACGAGTAGTCGAACTCGATTCCCTGGCCGATCCGGTTCGGGCCGGATCCCAGGATGATCACCTTGTCGCGGACCGAGGGCACCACCTCGGTCTCCTCGTCGTACGTCGAGTAGTGGTACGGCGTGAGGGCCGCGAACTCCGCAGCGCACGTGTCGACCGTCTTGTACACCGGTCGCACGCCCAGTGCGTGTCGGAGGCCGCGGATCTCCGCCTCGGCCAGCCCGCGAAGCGATGCGAGCTGCCGGTCGGAGAATCCGTGGCGCTTGGCCCGCACCAGCAGGTGGCGGTCCAGGGACTCCGCGGAGCGGATCGCGTCGGCCAGTTCGTTGACCTGCTCGATCTGGTCGAGGAACCACGGGTCGATGTTGGTGGCCTCGTGGACGGCGTCGATCCCCGCGCCCGCCCACAGCGCGAGCTGGACCTCGGAGAGCCGGCCTTCGCGCGGCTGGCGCATCGCGGTGAGCAGCGCCGGCACGTCGACGTCGGACGGCGTTGGCGGCCACGCGAAGACCGCCTCCGGCCGTTCGAGGGACCGGAGCGCCTTCTGCAGCGCCTCGGGGAAGTTGCGGCCGATGGCCATCGCCTCGCCCACGCTCTTCATCGTCGTGGTGAGGGTCGGATCGGCCTGCGGGAACTTCTCGAAGGCGAATCGAGGGACCTTGACCACGACGTAGTCCAGCGTCGGCTCGAACGAGGCCGGGGTCTCGCGGGTGATGTCGTTGGGGATCTCGTCCAGGGTGTAGCCAATGGCCAGGCGCGCAGCGATCTTCGCGATCGGGAAGCCGGTGGCCTTGGAGGCCAACGCCGAGGAGCGCGAGACGCGCGGATTCATCTCGATGACGATGAGGCGGCCATCGTCGGGGTTGACGGCGAACTGGATGTTGCAGCCGCCGGTATCGACCCCCACGGCGCGGATGATGGCGATCCCCACGTCGCGCATCCGCTGGTACTCGCGGTCGGTGAGGGTGAGCGCCGGTGCGACGGTGATGGAATCGCCCGTGTGCACGCCCATGGGGTCGAGGTTCTCGATCGAGCAGATCACGACGACGTTGTCGCGGCGGTCCCGCATGAGCTCGAGCTCGTACTCCTTCCAGCCGATGATCGACTCCTCGAGGAGGATCTCCGACGTGGGGCTGGCCTGAATGCCCAACCCGGCGATGCGGCGCAGGTCGGTTTCGTCGTACGCGATGCCCGAGCCCGACCCGCCCATGGTGAAGGACGGGCGCACGACCACCGGGTAGCCGAGCTCGCCCACGGCGTCGAGGCAGTCCTCCAGCGTGTGGCACACGGCCGAGCGGGCGCTTTCCGCGCCGACATCGGCGACGATCTGCCGGAACAGCTCGCGGTTCTCGCCGCGCTCGATCGCCTCGACGTCGGCCCCGATGAGCTCGACGTCGTAGCGGGCGAGGGCGCCGTTGCGGTGCAGCGCCATCGCAGCGTTCAGCGCGGTCTGCCCGCCCAGCGTCGGCAGCAAGGCATCGGGGCGCTCCTTGGCGATGATGCGCTCGATGAACTCGGGCGTGATCGGCTCGATGTAGGTGGCGTCCGAGAACTCCGGGTCGGTCATGATCGTGGCGGGGTTGGAGTTGACGAGCACGACGCGCAGCCCCTCGTCGCGGAGCACACGGCAGGCCTGCGTACCGGAGTAGTCGAACTCGCAGGCCTGGCCGATGACGATGGGGCCGGACCCGATCACCATGACGGTGCGGATGTCCTGGCGTCGCGGCATCAGGCTGCCCCCGCCATCATCGCCGCGAACTCGTCGAACAGGTACGCGGCATCGTGCGGGCCGGCCGCGGCCTCCGGGTGGTACTGGACACTGAACGCGGGCACGTCGAGGCACCGCAGGCCCTCGACCACGTCGTCGTTGAGGCACACGTGGCTGACGAGGGCAGTCCCGAACGGGGTACCGAAGGGGGCACCGCGCGGGGCGTCGACAGCGAAGCCGTGGTTGTGCGCCGTGACGGCCACCCGTCCGGTGGCGAGGTCCTGCACGGGCTGGTTGATGCCCCTGTGGCCGTATCGCAGCTTGTAGGTGCCCAGGCCCAGGGCCCGGCCGAGCACCTGGTTGCCGAAGCAGATGCCGAACACCGGGATCCGGTCGGCCAGCAGCCCGCTCATGAGGGCCACTGCGCGATCGGCCGTGGCCGGGTCGCCCGGCCCGTTCGAGAAGAAGACCCCGTCCGGGGCCACGGCGCGCACCTCGTCGGCCGTGGAGCCGGCCGGCAGCACGTGCACCCGCATCCCCCGCTCCGCCATGCGGCGGGGAGTCATCGACTTGATGCCGAGGTCGATGGCAGCGACGGTGAACCGACGCTCTCCGAGCGCCTCGACGACGTACGGCACGGCTGTCGTCACGTCGGCCGTGAGGTCGGCGCCCGCCATGGCCGGGCTGGCCTGGACCAGGGCGAGGAGTTCGGCGACCGGGCGGAGTGCATCGTCGCCGCTGAAGACGCCCACCCGCATGGCACCGCGCTCGCGCAGGTGCCGGGTCACGGCGCGCGTGTCGATGCCGCAGATGCCGACGATGCCCTGGGCCGCGAGCTGGTCCTCGAGCCCGCCCGTGGCGCGCCAGTTGGACGCGATCCGCGAGGGATCGCGCACCGCGTACCCGGACACCCAGATGCGCGAGGACTCGTCGTCCTCGCCGTTGATCCCCGTGTTCCCGATGTGCGGCGTGGTCATCACGACCACTTGGCGGTGATAGGACGGGTCAGTGAGGGTCTCCTGGTAGCCGCTCATGCCGGTGGAGAACACGGCCTCGCCGAACGCGTGCCCGACGGCTCCGTACTCCTCGCCGTGCCACACGCGCCCGTCCTCCAGGACGAAGACGGCCGGCTTGCGCCTCGCCGTCATGGCCGGCCCTCCGGCAAGTCGCTCGCGAAGGTGGCCATGAGCCCATCCAACACAGTGGCGTGCTCGTCGCTGTCGTCCGCCCTGAACCCGCTATCCAGCAGCGCTTCGCCGGCCCGCCAGGTCACGACGATGACGCTGTCGCGGGCACGCACGGTGCCGGCCACTCCCCGGTCGACGCGCACCGCCTCGATCGCCCCGGCCGGCACGAAGAGATCGCGGGCACCGTCGCGCTGCAGCCACACGCCGGCCCGCCCGTACGACAGCCGCGCCCGGCTGCGCACGCCGAGGTCGTGCACCGCGATGCGGTCCAGCCAGTCCCCCGCGGTCGAGGTACCGAGGAACATGCCGCCCACGGGAGGGGTGAGGCTGGCCGGATCGAGCGGTGCCTGCGCCGGCGCCGGGATCTGGACCTGCCGGCGCTGGCGGGCCAGCCAGCCCCGGCGCATGCCCCACAGGGCCGCCGCGATGGCACCGACGACGACCAGCACGAGGAGGATGCGCAGCGGCCAGTTGGTCACCTGGGCCTGTTCGGCGTAGTCGGCCGCACTCGCAAGCCAGGCTGGACTCACGAGGCCAGCTCCCCGTCGCGAACGGTGATCCGCCCAGCCCGCAGGACATGGCGGACCTGCGCGGGCAGTTCCATGCCCCGGTAGGGGCTGTTGCGGCTCTTCGAGGCCAGTCCCTCCGGGTCGACGACCCAGGTCGCCTCGGCGTCGACGAGCACGATGCTGGCCGGTGCGCCCGGCTCGAGGCCTGCGCCGTGCCCGTGCGCCCGGCCGATCCGGGCCGGGGCGACGCTCATGCGGTCGGCGACGCCCCGCCAGTCCAGCCGGCCCGTGAGCAGCATCGCCTGGACGACGACGCTGAGCGCCGTCTGCAGCCCGAGCATCCCGAAGGCCGCCGCGCCCCACTCGCAGTCCTTGTCCTCCAAGGCGTGCGGTGCATGGTCGGTCGCCACGACGTCGATGGTCCCGTCGGCCAGCCCCTCCCACAGGGCCTCGACATCGGCCGACGTGCGCAGCGGCGGGTTCACCTTGTAGACGGGGTCGTAGCTGCGCACGAGGTCCTCGGTCAGCAGCAGGTGGTGGGGCGTCACCTCTGCGGTGACATCGATCCCGCGTGCCTTGGCCCATCGGATGATGTCGACGGAGCCCGCCGTCGAGACATGGCACACGTGCAGCCGTGAGCCGACGTGGTGGGCGAGCAGCACGTCGCGCGCGATGACCGACTCCTCGGCCACGGCCGGCCATCCGGTCAGCCCGAGCACGCCGGACAGCACGCCCTCGTTCATCTGCGCGTCCTCCGTCAGCCGGGGCTCCTGCGCGTGCTGGGCGATGACGCCGTCGAACGCCTTCACGTACTCGAGGGCACGCCGCATGAGGACGGCGTCGTGCACGCACTTGCCGTCGTCGCTGAATACGCGCACCCGGGCGGCAGACCCGGCCATGGCCCCGAGTTCCGCGAGCTGCGTGCCCCCCAGCCCCACCGTCACCGCGCCGACGGGGAACACGTCGACGAGGCCGGCCTCCTGGCCCAGCCGCCAAACCTGTTCCACGACCCCCGCGGTGTCGGCCACCGGCAGCGTGTTGGCCATGGCGAAGACGGCGGTGTACCCGCCGAGGGCGGCCGCCCTCGAGCCGGTCTCCACCGTCTCAGCGTCCTCGCGACCTGGCTCGCGCAGGTGGGTGTGCAGGTCGACTAGCCCGGGCAGCGCGACCAGGCCATCGGCGTCGACCACGACGGCGGCGGAGCCAGTGCCCGGCGGGGCCAGCTCGGCAATGACACCGTCACGCACGACGATGTCGATCGGGTCCTCACCGTATGGCCGGGCGTTGCGCAGGACCACCGGCTGCGGTGCGGGTGCTTCGTGGCTCATGACTCCCCCGTGGATCCGCCGAGCAGCAGGTAGAGCACGGCCATCCGGACGCTGACGCCATTCGTGACCTGCTCGACCATCACCGCCCGGTCGCTGTCGGCTACCTCGGCACTGATCTCCATCCCCCGGTTCATCGGCCCGGGGTGCATGACGATGGCGTGGTCCGGCAGGGCGCCCAGGCGATCGCGGTCCAGGCCGTACGCACGGCTGTATTCGCGGGCCGAGGGGAAGTAGGCGTCATGCATGCGCTCGGCCTGCACGCGCAGCATCATCACCGCGTCGCTGGCCGGCAGTGCCGCATCGATGTCGTAGGAGACCCGGCAGGGCCATTCGTGCACCCCGGTCGGCAGCAGGGTCGGCGGCGCGACGAGGGTCACGTCTGCCCCGAGCGTCGCCAGCAGCAGCACGTTGGAGCGCGCCACCCGGCTGTGCAGGACGTCGCCCACGATCGTCACGCGCAGCCCCTCGAGCCCGCCCGTGCCGCCGCGCAGGTGGCGGCGCAGCGTGAACGCGTCGAGCAGCGCCTGGGTGGGGTGCTCATGCGTCCCGTCGCCCGCGTTCACGACGGCACCGGCGATCCAGCCTGCCGTGGCAAGGCGATGCGGGGCCCCGGACGCGTGGTGCCTGATGACGACGGCGTCGGCGCCCATCGCCTCCAGCGTCAGGGCCGTGTCCTTCAGGCTCTCGCCCTTGGAGACGCTGGACCCCTTGGCCGCGAAGTTGATGACGTCGGCCGACAGCCGCTTGGCGGCCATCTCGAAGGAGATGCGGGTGCGGGTGGAGTCCTCGAAGAACAGGTTGACGACCGTGCGGCCGCGCAGGGTCGGCAGCTTCTTGACGGACCGGTCGGTGACCGCGGCCAGTTCGGCAGCCGTGTCGAGGACAAGGATCGCCGTTTCGGCATCGAGGTCCGCCGCGGACAGCAGGTGCCTCAACGCGTGCCGCCGGAGATGGTGACCTCGTCAGTGCCATCGACTTCCGCGACGGACACCCGCACCTGCTCGTCGACCGAGGTGGGCAGGTTCTTGCCCACGAAGTCCGGTCGGATCGGCAGTTCGCGATGCCCGCGGTCGACCATGACCGCCAGTTGAACGGCACGAGGACGGCCGAGGTCGCTGATGGCGTCGAGGGCCGCCCGGATCGTGCGCCCGGAGAACAGGACGTCGTCAACGAGGATGACCACCCGGTCGTCGACGCCACTGGCCGGGATCGAGGTGGGCTCCAGCGCCCTGGCCGGGCGCATCCGCAGGTCGTCGCGGTACAGAGTGACGTCGAGCGAGCCGGTGTCGGGCCGGCGGCCCTCGATGCGCTCGATCGCTGACGCAATCCGCTCCGCGATCGGGAAGCCCCGGGTCGGGATGCCGAGAAGGACGACGTCTGCGGCGCCCTTGTTGCGCTCCACGATCTCGTGGGCGATGCGCGTGATCGCGCGGGTCATGTCCGAGCCATCCAGGATGACGTTCGTCAACCGGACCTCCTTCCCCGCCTCTCTGGACGGGTCTTAAAGGATGTCTGCCACGGCCACTCTACTCACCCCTCGCGGCGAGGGGGCGACGGGTTGCTAGACCCCGCCCCCGCGGCCGGCGCTGCCCATCTTGTGCACGCGCATGCCGTTGGTCGTGCCCGGCACGCCCGGCGGAACGCCGGCGACGATGACGACGCGGTCGCCGAACGTCGCGCGACCGATGTCGAGCAGGGCCTTGTCGACCTGGACGACCATGTCGTCGGTGTGCTCGACCTGGGGGACGAGGAACGTCTCGACGCCCCACACCAAGGACAGCTGGCTGCGCACGCGCGGGTTCGGGGTGAAGGCCAGCAAGGGGGTCGGGGAGCGCCAGCGCGAGATCAGCCGGGCCGACGAGCCCGTCTCGGTGAACGCGATCAGGTGGCTGGCGTCGACACCGTTGGCGACGTCGACGGCGGCGTGGGTGAGCGCGCGGGCCGTCGACCCGGTCCACGGGTCACTGAGCTTCGGAAGCTGCTGCAGGGCCTGGGTCTCGACGTGCTCGATGATCCGGCTCATCGTCTCGACGACGAGGTTGGGATGGTCGCCGACGCTTGTCTCGCCGGACAGCATGAGCGCATCCGCCCCGTCCAGGACCGCGTTGGCGACGTCGCTGGCCTCGGCGCGCGTGGGCCGGTTGGAGACCGCCATGCTGTCGAGCATCTGCGTGGCCACGATGACCGGCTTGCCTGCCTCGCGGCACAGGTGGATGGCCCTCTTCTGCACCAGCGGAACCGCCTCCAGCGGCAGCTCGACGCCGAGGTCCCCGCGGGCCACCATCACGCCATCGAAGGCCGCGATGATCTCCTCGAGGTTGTCGACCGCCTGCGGCTTCTCGACCTTTGCCAGAACGGGCAGGCGTACGCCCTCCTCGTCCATGATGTCGTGCACGTCGGCGATGTCGGCGGCGCTGCGCACGAACGACAACGCGATGATGTCGGCCCCGGTGCGCAGCGCCCAGCGCAGGTCCTGGCGGTCCTTGTCCGACATCGCCGGCACGTTCACCGCTACACCCGGGAGGTTGAATCCCTTGTTGTCCGACACCCGGCCGCCCTCGAGGACACGCGTGTGGACGCGCGGCCCGTCGACTCGGATCACCTGCAGCTCGATGCGGCCGTCGTCGACGAGGACCAGGTCCCCGGAGGTGACGTCTCCCGGCAGTCCCGCGTAGGTCGTACCGACCATGTCCTTGTCGCCGGGCACGTCCTCGGTGGTGACGATGAACTCGGCGCCGTTCTCGAGCAGGACCGATCCCGCGGCGAACCTGCCGAGCCGGATCTTCGGGCCTTGCAGGTCGACGAGGATTCCGACACCTCGACCCACCTCGTCCGCCGCTGCGCGGACGTTGTTGTAGACCTCACGGTGCACCGAGTGGTCCCCATGGGAGAGGTTGAGGCGGGCCACGTCCATCCCGGCGGCGACGAGTCCGCGGATGGCCTCGAGGGAGCTCGTGGCCGGGCCAAGGGTGGCGACGATCTTCGCGCGACGCATCCTCAAACCTTACCCGTAAGCGATTGCATGAGTGTCGTGGGTCACACCAGCAGCGGACGCGCCGTCGCCGGGATCGGGGCCGGCAGGTTGGTCCCGCCCATGAGGTAGGCATCCACGGCCGCCGCGGCCGAGCGGCCCTCGGCGATCGCCCACACGATCAGTGACTGTCCGCGCCCGGCGTCGCCGGCCACGAAGACTCCGTCGACCCCGGAGCGGTACCCGGGATCGCGCACGATGGCGCCCCGCGGATCGAGGTCGAGCCCGAGCTGGTCGACCACGCCTCCCGGTTCCGGGCCGACGAAGCCCATGGCCAGGAAGACGAAGTCGGCGGGGATCTGCGTCTGGGTGCCGGCCTTGGGGCGCAGGCCGCCGTCGTGCGGCTCGACCTCCACCAGCTGAAGGCCCGCCACGCGTCCGTTCCCGTCATCGACGAATCGCTCGGTCGAGACGGCGAAGAGCCGGTCGCCGCCCTCCTCGTGCGCGCTCGACACCCGGTACGTCATGGGATAGGTCGGCCATGGCTGCGCATCCGGCCGGGTCGCCGGGGGCGTCGGCAGGATCTCCAGCTGGGTGACCGACGCCGCGCCCTGCCGGTGCGCCGTGCCCAGGCAGTCGGCTCCCGTGTCACCGCCGCCGATGATCACGACATGTGCCCCGCTGACGTCGATCGGCGATGCCTCGAGGTCGCCCTGCTGCACCCGATTCGCCAGTGGCAGGTACTCCATCGCCTGGTAGATGCCGGCGAGGTCACGACCGGGCACGGGCAGGTCCCGCCACGCCGTTGCGCCGATCGCGACGACTACGGCGTCGTACCTGCCGCGCAGGTCGCTGCCCGCCTCGTCGATCCCGACTTCGATCCCCGTGCGGAACTTGACTCCCTCGGCCTCCATCTGCGCGATGCGCCGGTCGAGGTGGCGCTTCTCCATCTTGAACTCGGGGATCCCATAGCGCAGCAGTCCGCCGATGCGGTCGGACCGCTCGAAGACGGCGACCGTGTGGCCGGCCCTGGCCAGTTGCTGGGCGGCGGCGAGGCCCGCGGGACCGGACCCCACGACGGCGACGGTCTTGCCGGTGAGTCGGTCCGGCACCTGCGAGCCGACCCATCCCTCATCCCACGCGCGGTCGATGATCGAGACCTCGACCTGCTTGATGGTGACGGGGTCGGCGTTGATGCCAAGAACGCAGGCGGTCTCGCACGGGGCAGGGCACAGCCTCCCGGTGAACTCGGGGAAGTTGTTGGTCGCATGCAGCCGCTCGGCCGCCTCGTGCCAGTCCCCCTCCCAGACGAGGTCGTTCCACTCCGGGATGAGGTTCCCCAGGGGGCACCCGTTGTGGCAGAACGGGATCCCGCAGTCCATGCAGCGCCCGGCCTGCTTGGCGAGTGACTCCTCGCCGAATGGCTCGTACACCTCTCGCCAGTCCATGATCCGCACGTCGACGGGGCGCCGGGAGGGCAGTTCGCGCTGGGTGGTCAGGAAACCCTTCGGATCAGCCATTGATGCCTCCCATGACGGCGACCATCGGATCGAGTCCCTTCTCCTCCGCCTCGGCCCGCAGGCGAAGCACGCGCTTGAAGTCCTTCGGCATGACCTTGGTGAACGAGGCGGCGGCCTGCGGCCAGTCGGCGAGGAGCGCGGCCGCCCGTTCGGAGTCGGTCTCCTCCGCGTGCCGGGAGACCAGGTCGCGCAATTCCGCCACGTCCTGCTCGTCCAGCGGGTCGAGGTCGACCATCTCCGGGTTCACCCTGGCCAGGTCGAGGTCGAGGACGTAGGCGATGCCTCCCGACATGCCGGCGCCGAGGTTGCGTCCGGTGGTGCCGAGGATGGCCACGAGGCCGCCCGTCATGTACTCCAGGCCGTGGTCGCCCACGCCCTCCACCACGGCGGTGGCACCGGAGTTGCGGACGCAGAAGCGCTCCCCCACCCGGCCCCTGATGAATAGCTCGCCCGACGTCGCGCCGTACCCGATCACGTTGCCGGCGATGATGTTCTCGTGGGCCACGAGCCTCGCCCGCCGGTGCGGCCGGATGGCGATCCGGCCACCCGACAGGCCCTTGCCGACGTAGTCGTTGGCATCCCCCTCGAGGCGCAGCGTGATGCCCGGTGGCAGGAAGGCGCCGAACGACTGGCCGGCAGAGCCCACGAAGGTCAGGTCGATAGTGCCGTCGGGGAGTCCCTCGCCGCCGTGGAGCCGGGTGACCCGGGAACCGAGCATCGTGCCGACGGTGCGGTTGACATTGCGGATCGGCAGGTTGGCCCGGACCGGCTCGCCCGACTCCAGCGCCGGCGCGCACAGGGCGATGAGCTCCTGATCGAGGGCGCGGTCGAGCCCGTGGTCCTGCTCGACCATGTGCCGCCGAGGGGCGTCGGCGCGCACGGACGGCACGTGCAGGATGGGGTCGAGGTCAAGGCCCGATGCCTTCCAGTGGTCCACGGCGCGCGTCGCGTCGATCAGCTCCGCATGGCCAATCGCCTCGTCGAGCGACCGAAGGCCCAGGGCGGCGAGCAGCTCGCGCACCTCGGTCGCGATGAACTCGAAGAAGGTCTCGACGAACTCCGGCTTGCCGGTGAAGCGCTCCCGCAGGACCGGGTTCTGCGTCGCGACGCCGACGGGACAGGTGTCGAGGTGGCAGACCCGCATCATCACGCAGCCCATGACGACCAGCGGGGCCGTGGCGAAGCCGAACTCCTCAGCGCCGAGCAGCGCGGCAATGACGACGTCGCGGCCGGTCTTGAGCTGGCCATCGGTCTGCACCACGACCCGGTCGCGCAGGTCGTTGAGGATGAGCGTCTGCTGCGTCTCGGCGAGCCCCAGTTCCCACGGCGCACCGGCGTGCTTGAGCGACGTCAGCGGCGAGGCACCCGTGCCACCGTCGTGGCCGGAGATGAGGATGACGTCGGCATGGGCCTTGGCCACCCCGGCGGCCACCGTCCCCACGCCCACCTCGGAGACCAGCTTCACGTGCACGCGGGCCTGCGGATTGGCGTTCTTGAGGTCGTGGATGAGCTGGGCGAGGTCCTCGATCGAGTAGATGTCGTGATGCGGGGGCGGCGAGATCAGGCCCACGCCGGGCGTCGAGTGCCGCGTCCGCGCGATCCACGGGTACACCTTGTGCCCGGGCAGCTGGCCGCCCTCGCCGGGCTTGGCGCCCTGGGCCATCTTGATCTGGATGTCGTCGCTGTTGACGAGGTACTCGCTGGTGACCCCGAAGCGGCCCGACGCCACCTGCTTGATCGCCGACCTCCGGGAATCGCCGTTGGGCAGGGGCACGAACCGCTCGGGGTCCTCGCCGCCCTCGCCCGTGTTCGACTTGGCCCCGATGCGGTTCATCGCGATGGCGAGGGTCTCGTGCGCCTCCTGCGAGATGGATCCGTAGGACATCGCCCCGGTCGAGAACCGGCGCACAATCGAGTCGATCGGCTCGACCTCGTCGAGGGCAACGGGCGGGTGCTCACCCGCCTTGAGCCGGAAGAGCCCGCGCAGGGTCATCAGCCGCTCGGCCTGCTCGTCGATGCGCCCGGTGTACTGCCGGAAGATGTCGTACCGCTTGGTGCGCGTGGCGTGCTGGAGCCGGAAGACGGTCTCCGGGTCGAACAGGTGCGGCTCCCCCTCGCGACGCCACTGGTACTCCCCGCCGACATTCAGCCGCCGGTGGGCGAGCGAGATGCCAGACACCGGGTAGGCGACCCGGTGCCGGAGCGCGACCTCCTCCGCGATGACATCGAGTCCGACCCCGCCGAGCTTGGAGGCGGTGCCGGTGAAGTACGCATCGACGAGCCCCTGCGACAGGCCCACGGCCTCGAAGATCTGCGCACCGCGGTACGAGGCGACCGTCGACACGCCCATCTTCGACATCACCTTCAGCACGCCCTTGCCCAGCGACTTGACGATGTTGCGCATCGCCTGCTCGGGCGTGACATCAGCCATGGCCCCTCGGCGGACCAGGTCCTCGACCGACTCCAGCGCCAGGTACGGGTTGACCGCGGCGGCGCCGTACCCGATGAGGAGTGCCACGTGGTGCACCTCGCGCACGTCGCCCGCCTCGATCAGCAGGCCGACCATCGTGCGCGACTTGGTGCGGACCAGGTGATGGTGGACCGCTGCGCACAGCAGCAGTGACGGGATGGGCGCGTTCTGCGCGTCGCTGTCGCGGTCGGACAGGACGATGAATCGCTTGCCCTGGCGGATGACGGCATCCACTTCGTGGAAGAGCTCGTTGAGGCGGTGCTCAAGAGCATCCCCTCCACCGGCCACCGGGTACAGCCCGCGGAGCCGAACCCCCGCGAAGCCCGGCTGGTCCCCGTCCTGGTTGATGTGCAGCACCTTCGAGAGCTCGTCGTTGTCGATGACCGGGAAGGGCAGCACGACCTGGCGGCAATGCGCAGGCGTGGGCTCGAGGACGTTGCCCTCCGGCCCGATGATGCTCGACAGAGAGGTGACGATCTCCTCGCGGATCGCATCCAGCGGCGGGTTGGTCACCTGGGCGAACAGCTGGGAGAAGTAGTCGAAGATCATGCGTGGACGCGACGACAGGACGGCGATGGGCGTGTCCGTGCCCATGGATCCCAGCGGCTCGCCTCCCGTGCGGGCCATCGGCTCGAGGATGACGCGCAATTCCTCCTCGGTGTACCCGAACGTCTGCTGGCGCCGGGCCACCGACTGCGGCGTGTGCACGATGTGCTCGCGCTCCGGCAGCGAGTCGAGGTGGATCAGGCCTGCGTGCAGCCAGTCGGCATACGGCTCCTCGGCTGCGAGCGTGGCCTTGATCTCGTCGTCCTCGATGATCCGGCCCGCCGCCGTGTCGACCAGGAACATGAGGCCGGGCTGCAGCCGCCCCTTCCGCACGATGGTCGCCGGGTCGATGTCAAGGACCCCCGCCTCGGAGGCGAGCACGACCAGTCCCTCATCCGTGACCCAGAACCGCCCAGGGCGCAGGCCGTTGCGGTCCAGCACGGCGCCGATCTGCGTGCCGTCGCTGAAGCACACATTCGCCGGCCCGTCCCACGGCTCCATGAAGGTCGAGTGGTACTCGTAGAACGCGCGCCGGGCGTGGTCCATGCCGGGGTTGTTCTCCCACGCCTCCGGGATCATCATCAGCACCGAGTGCGGCAGGGACCGGCCGCCGAGGTGCAGCAGTTCCAGCACCTCGTCGAACGACGCGGAGTCGCTGCCGCCGGGGGTGCAGATCGGGAAGAGGCGGGTCACGTCGCCGGGGATCACGTCGGACGTGATCATGGCCTCGCGGGCCTGCATCCAGTTGCGATTGCCGCGCACGGTGTTGATCTCGCCGTTGTGCGAGATGTACCGGTAGGGATGAGCGAGCGGCCAGGACGGGAAGGTGTTCGTGGAGAAGCGCGAGTGCACCAGTGCCAGCGCCGACGCCAGTCGGGGATCGGACAGCTCCGGGTAGAACGGCTCCAGCTGACCGGTGGTCAGCATCCCCTTGTACACGAGGGTCCGCGACGAGAGGGAGGCGAAGTAGACGCCGAGCTCGTGCTCGACGCGCTTGCGCATCGGGTAGACCCATCGATCGAGGTCGACGCCGGCGTCCTGGCCGTGCGCCACGAACAGCTGCCAGAAGGCCGGCATCACGCTCCGCGCCGTCGCGCCGACGAGCGTGGGGTCGACGGGGACCTCGCGCCAGCCCAGCACCTCGACGGTTTCGCTCGCCGCGATGGCCTCGATGGCCTCCTGCGTCGTCGCCCGCTCGTCATCGTCGATGGGCAGGAAGGCGATGCCGACTGCGTACTGGCCCGCCGGCGGCAGCGGGAAGCCGACCGCCTGCCTCAGGAAGGCGTCGGGGACCTGGACGAGGATGCCGGCCCCGTCGCCGCTGTCCGGCTCGGCGCCGGAGGCACCGCGGTGCTCGAGGTTGCGCAACGCTGTGAGGGCCAGGTCGACGATGTCGTGGGAGGCCCGGCCGGTGAGGGTGGCCACGAAGGCGACGCCGCAGGCGTCGTGTTCGTGGCGACCGTCGTACAGGCCTTGGGGTGCCGGCTGCACGGGAGAGGTGAGCATCGCGCGTCCTGTCGTCGTCTGGCTGCGGTCCCGCCGGCCGGTGCACGCATGGTGCGAAATCCGACTGGTCAAGGATCGGGCCGGAGGGAACCGGCCTGCGGGACGACGTTGGCCCGTTGGCGCGGACTCTACCCGACCTGTGTGCTCGCGGGCGAGGACGGCTCTGCCGTGCGGGTGAGCACGGTCTCCCGGCCCGGGCGCAGCCGGGCCGAGACGACGAAGTACACGAGGGCGCCGATGCCGACGAGCAGCGACGTCCACACGTTCACGCGCAGCCCGAGGATGGTGTTGGCGGTATCGACCCGCAGGAGCTCGACCCACAGCCGGCCGGCGCAGTAGATCAGGACGTAGAGGGCGAAGACCCGGCCATGCCCGAGCTGGAATCGCTTGTCTGCCCACAGGACGACAAGCACCAATCCGACCAGCCACAGCGACTCGTACAGGAAGGTGGGGTGGAAGGTGGCGAACTCCTCGTATCCGGATGGCCGGTTGGCCGGATCGATCTCGAGGGCCCACGGGACCGTGGTGGGCGCACCGAAGAGTTCCTGGTTGAAGTAGTTGCCCCACCGCCCGAGAGCCTGGGCGATGGCGATGCCGGGGGCGATGGCGTCGGCGACAGGCGGCAGCAGGATCCCGGCCCGTCGCGCGCCGATCCAGGCGCCGAGGGCTCCGAAGGACACGGCCCCCCAGATGCCCAGGCCGCCGTCCCAGATGCGCAGCGCCGCGACGAACCCGGCGCCGTCCGGGCCGAAATAGAGCTGGTTGTCGGTGATGACGTGATACAGCCGCGCACCGACGATCCCGAAGGGGACCGCCCAGATGGCGATGTCAGTGATGACACCGGGTGCACCGCCGCGGGCCACGTAGCGCTTGCCTCCCCACCACACCGCGATGATGATCCCCGCGACGATCAGCAGGGCGTATGCCCGCAGGGGCAACGGCCCGAGGTTCCAGACCCCTTGGTCGGGGCTGGGGATCGAGGCGGGAAGCGACATACGGGCAGCGATCACGGCGTCGCTAGGACGCTGACGGGGACGGAGACGGAGACGAGGAGGCGCCGGCCATGGCGGTGGTCGCCTCGGCCACCAGCGCCTCGAGCGTGGCCTGGTCGACGAGGATCTCGGTGGGGATGTCGACGCCGTTCAGGGTCGCGGACGGGGTGCCGCCCACGCCGCTGGCGTAGAAGATCGCCGTGCTGTTCGCACCCCAGCCCAGGTACGTGCGGTCGGTGACGCAGGTCGTGAAGGTCTCGAGGTCGGCACCGCTGATGCCGGCCTGCTCGCCGAACCCGATGAGCTGCTCGTCGGTCCAGCCGTCGCCCTCGACCTCGGGCTGGTTGGCGTAGACGAGGGTGTGGAACTCCTTTGCCTTGCCAGCGTCGATCGCGCAGCCCCACGCCGACACGGCGCGAGCCGAGTGGTCGGTGGCCAGGTTGCCGTCGAGGAAGGTCGTCGGCCGCCAGACGAGGCGGACCTTGCCGTCCTCGGCGAGCTTCTCGATGCCGGCCCCGTTGGCAGCCTCGACCGCCCCGCACGCCGGGCATTGGAAGTCCTCCCAGATCGCCAGCACGGGGACCGCGTCGGTGCCGGTGCCGTACGGGACCCCGAAGGCGTACTCGTCGTCGATCGGCAGCGCGCCGGTAGGCAGGGGGGCGTCGGGATCGGCGCTGGCGGTGCTGGTCGGGGACGCGCTGGAGTCTCCCGACTGGTTACGGGCGATCACGGCCACGCCAATGATGCCGACCACCACGACGATGACCGTCACGGCGCCCACGATGCGCACGATGCGCTCACGGCGCTTCTCCTGCGCGTTCGCCGCGTCGCGTGCCGCCGCTGCTCGGTCGCGTCGGTTCTTGCCGGACTCGCTCATGCTGTGTCTCCCGATCGATCACCCGTGACCGCGGCGGATTCCGCCGCGGCCTGCGTACACGTTACGTGCTCTGGTTGACGACTCAACGGCTGGCCCGGTTCCCTCGCACGCCGACGGCGAGGTCGGCCGCGAGGCGCCGCACGGCATCGCGCGCGGCAGCCCGGTCGGGCGCCTGCAGGATCAGCCGGACGAATGCCGAGCCCACGATGACCCCGTCGGCATAGGCCGCAACCTCTCGGGCCTGCTCGCCGGACGAGACGCCGAGCCCCACGGCGACGGGCAGGCTGGTGAGGGCCTTCGTACGGGCCACCAGCGCCGGCGCGGCCGAGCTGACTGCCGATCGTGCGCCGGTGACGCCCATCGTCGACGCGGCATAGACGAAGCCCGACGTCGCCGCGACGACGGTTCGGATCCGTTCGTCCGTCGATGAGGGGGCCACCAGGAATACCCGGTCCAGCCCCCGACGCATCGCGGCAGACATCCACGGGCCCGCCTCCTCAGGGGTGAGGTCGGGCGTGATGACGCCGTGGCCGCCCGCATCTGCCAGCCGGTCGGCGAACCGATCGACCCCGTAGCGCTCGATCGGGTTCCAGTACGACATCACGACCGCGGTGGCCCCTGCCTCGGACAGGGCGCGGACCGTGTCGAGGACCGTCTCGGTCGTTGTCCCCGCTCGAAGTGCCTGGTCGACCGCGGCCTGGATGTCCGGCCCGTCCATCAGGGGGTCCGAGTACGGCAGCCCCACCTCGACGATGTCGACGCCTGCGGCGACCATGTCCACGACGAGCTCGACGCACCGCTCGGGATCGGGGAAGCCGGCCGGCAGGTACCCGATGAGCGCGGCGCGGCCTTCGGACCGGGCATCCACGAATGCCTCGGCCAGCCCACGGCTCACCGTGGATCCGTCCCGTCCGGCGACGTCGACAGGTCGATGCCGAACCAGCGCGCCGCTGTCTCGACGTCCTTGTCGCCGCGTCCGCTCAGGCTGACCAGTATCAGTGCGCCGGGGCCCATCTCGCGGCCCAGGCGCATCGCGCCGGCAAGGGCGTGGGCGCTCTCGATGGCCGGGATGATGCCCTCGGTACGGCACAGCGCCGCGAAGGCGTCCATCGCCTCGGCGTCGTTGACCGGCTCGTAGGCGACCCGGCCGGTGTCGTGCAGCCAGGCATGCTCGGGACCGACCCCTGGGTAGTCGAGCCCGGCGCTGATCGAGTGCGAGGGAACGGTCTGCCCCCACTCGTCCTGCATGACGTACGTGCGGGCACCGTGCAGGACTCCGGGAGCGCCGGTGCTGAAGCGTGAGGCGTGCCGGCCTGTCTCGATGCCCTCCCCGCCGGCCTCGTATCCGTGCAGCCGCACGGACGGGTCGTCGAGGAAGCCGCTGAAGATGCCGATCGCGTTCGATCCGCCGCCGACGCACGCAGCCACCGCGTCGGGCAGCCGGCCGGCGTCGGTCAGAATCTGCTCGCGGGCTTCCCGGCCGATCACGGAGTGGAAGTGCCGGACCAGCTCGGGGAACGGCGCCGGGCCTGTCACGGTGCCGAGCAGGTAGTGGGTCCGGTCGACGGTCGTGACCCAGACGCGCATGGCCTCGTTGATGGCGTCCTTGAGGGTGCGGCTGCCAGCCGTGACCGGGATGACCTCGGCCCCGAGCAGCCTCATCCGTGCGACGTTCAGCGCCTGGCGGCGGGTGTCGTCCTCGCCCATGTACACGGTGCATTCCAGCCCCAGGAGGGCTGCCGCCGTGGCGGCGGCGACGCCGTGCTGGCCGGCCCCGGTCTCTGCGATGACGCGGGACTTGCCCATCCGCCTGGTCAGCAGTGCCTGGCCGAGCACGTTGTTGATCTTGTGGCTGCCGGTGTGGTTCAGGTCCTCGCGCTTGAGGTACACGCGGGCGCCCCCGCACAGCTCGCCGAAGCGCACCGCCGGCGTGAGCGGGCTCGGGCGACCGGTGTAGGTGCGCTCGAGCTCAGCCAGTTCAGCGGCGAAGTCCGGGTCCACGATCGCCGCGCGGAACGCGGCGTCCAGCTCGTCCAGCGCCGAGGTGAGGGCCTCGGGGACGAACCGGCCGCCATAGGGCCCGTAGTGCCCGGGCAGGTCCTCGTCGCGCTTCGCCGGGGTGTGGGTCGTGGCCACCACGTCAGTCCCGCCCGTGCCGGAGCGCCGGGTGGGCACCGGCGGTGACGAGGTCGCGCACGGCCGAGCGCGGATCCTTGCCCGTGACGAGGCTCTCCCCGACCAGAACTGCATCGGCCCCCGCCTCGGCGTACACAATCAGGTCGTGCGGGTCGCGCACCCCGGATTCGGCCACCTTGACGCACGAATCGGGGATCAGGTGGGCCACCCGCCCGAAGACCCCGCGATCCACATCGAGGGTCTTGAGGTTGCGGGCGTTCACCCCGATCACGTGGGCACCCGCGTCGACGGCCCGGGCGATCTCCTGCTCGTCGTGGACCTCGACCAGGGCCGTCAGCCCCAGGCTCTGGGTTCGCTCGATGAGGCTCACGAGAGCGGACTGGTCGAGGGCGGCGACGATCAGCAGGATCATGTCGGCGCCGTATGCCTTCGCCTCCCACAACTGGTAGCTCGTCACGATGAAGTCCTTGCGCAGGACCGAGACATCGACAGCGCAGCGCACGGCCGACAGGTCGGCGAGCGACCCGCCGAATCTCCTCTGCTCCGTGAGCACGCTGATGCAGTGCGCGCCACCGGCCTCGTACTCGCGGGCCAGGGCCGCGGGGTCGTCGATCTCGGCCAGGTGCCCCTTGCTGGGACTGGATCGCTTGACCTCGGCGATCACCGACACATCGTCACCGCCGAGGATCGCGGCTACGTCCCGGGCGGGCGGCACGTGCTGGGCCCGCGCCTTGAGGTGGTCCAGCGGGACCGTCGACATGCGCTCGGCGACGTCCTCGCGGACGCCGGCAACGATCTCGTCGAGCACGGTCACTCGTCAAGACTAGCCACGGCGCGGGCGAGCCGGTCCGGCACGGTGCCGGCCAGGGCCGAACGCGATCCCTAGCCGATCCCGGACCCCAGATACGGCACGAAGTTGCGTACGACACCGAACGCGAGGACGGCGACGAGGGACACGACGAGGATGGCATTGCGACGACGGAACTGCTCGTAGGTGACGGGTGGCGTGGACCCGCGCCACGCCCGCATCACCCATCGGATCCACAGCACGACGAGGACCGGGACGGCGGCCAGGATCAGCACGTTGTGGTCAAGAGCACCCCCGACATTGCCCGTCACCAGGTCGTGGGTGCCGCGAAGCAGGCCGCAGCCGGGGCAGTCGACGCCGAACAACGCGCGCGTCGGGCAGAGCGGATAGTGCCCGGGCTCATTCGGGTCGACCGCGGCAAGGTAACCGAGGGCCAGCGCACTGCCTCCGAGCGCAAGCAGCGGTCCCGCCATCCGGCGCCGCCGCGGTCGAGTGTCGACACGCTCCTGTTCGACCACGTCCTCGTCAGTGAAGGTGGGCACGGGCCAACGATACGGCGAACGGGACCGCCGCGGGCCGCGTCACGCCGGTATCCGCACCGTGAAGCGCGCGCCGCCCTCGGCCGAGCGGCCCGCCTCGGCCGAGCCGCCGAGCCCCTCGGCGAGCTTGCCCACCAGGGCCAGCCCCACGCCGGTACCGACCGGGCGCACCCCGCGGTACCGCTCATGCAGGACCCCGGGGTCGAAGGCCACCGGCACGTCGTCGTCGGTCAATCCGGGGCCGGAGTCGCGCACCTCGACAACGCCCCACGGGCCCTCCTGGCGCACGGCGAGCACGATGACCGAGCCGGGCGGGGAGACGCGCAGCGCGTTCTCGGCCAGGTTGTCGATGACCTGGCGCACCCGGATCGGGTCCGTCAGGACGGTCACCGCCCGGTCCGGCACCTCGAGCACGAACAGCACGTCCTCGGGACCGGCCCGATCCCGCCAGACCTCGGCCGCCTCCTCGGCGAGGTCGACCAGGTCGACGTCGACCGGCGACACCCGGAAGTCGACCGCCCCCAGCCGGGCCAGGTCGAGTAGGTCGCTCACGAGGCGGTCCAGCCGGGAGGCTTCGGCCGCCACGGTGGCCCCGGTCCGCGCCACGTCCTCGGCCGGGATCACCCCGTCTGAGAGGGCCTCCGCGTATCCCTTCACCGCCGTCAGCGGGGTGCGCAGCTCATGCGAGACCGACAGCAGGAACTCGCGCTGGCGGCCCTCCGAGGTCACCAGGGCGGAGTTCAGCCGGTTGAGCGACAGGGCGATGTCGGCGACCTCGACCGGGCCCTCCGGATCGAGCGTGACCTGGCGGGAACCCTCCGCCATCTCGTTAGCGGCGTCGCGGGCGGCGCGGAGCGGCCGGGTGAGCCGGCGCGCGGCCCAGTAGCCGATCGGGACGGCGATAAGCAGGCCCAGGAGGAGGGCGAGGGCGATGCGGCGCACCGCGTCGCTGGCCTCGACCCCGACCACCGTGTAGGGCTGCTCGAGGATGACGGCGCCGCCCGACTCGAGCGGCCGGGTCTCGATCAGGACCGGTCCCTCGTCGGCGGTGCCCTCGGCGGAGACGCTGCGGCCCGAGAGCGCGTCGACCAGGACCTGCTGGCTCACGCCCGGCGGTGCCGGGCTGCCGTCCACGACGATGTACCCGGTGATCTGCTTGAACTGCAACGCGTCGTTGAGCCGCCGCGGGAGCAGCTCGCCTCGCTCGCCGGTGGCGCCACGGTCGATCGCCGTGGCGGTGAGGTCGGCCAGCGAGCTCAGCTCGGCCCTCGCCTGGCTCTCGGCGGCGGACCGCACCAGCGGGTAGGCCGCGATGCCAGCGACGAGGACGGCGATGGCCGCGATCGCCGCGGTCAGCAGCACCGTCGACGTGACGATGTTCATCCGGGAGCGCGCAGGAGGACGCCCGCCCGGCGGTGATGTCGCGGCCCCGGGATCCACGGACGTCACGGTGCCCCTGGCGCCTCGGCCGAGTAGCCGACCCCCCGAACCGTCCGGATGGGGTTGAGGTCGCCCAGCTTCCCGCGCACCTGGGCGACGTGGACGTCCACCGTGCGCGTGCCGACGACGGCCGCGTATCCCCACACCTCGGACAGCAGTTGCTCGCGGGAGTACACGCGCCCCGGGTGGCCCATGAGGTGCGCGAGCAGGTCGAACTCGGTCGCGGTCAGCGACACCGCCTCGCCGGCCACCGTGACGCGTCGGGTGACGGGGTCGAGCACGACGGCCCCGACCTCCAGCGGGCTGTCGTCGGCCGACACGAGGGCCGCGCGACGCACCACGGACTTGACCCGTGCCACGACCTCGCGCGGGCTGAACGGCTTGGTGATGTAGTCGTCCGCGCCGAGCTCGAGGCCCAGTACCCGGTCGACCTCGTCGTCTCGGGCCGTGCAGAACAGGATCGGGACCCAGTTCCCCTCCGCCCGCAGTTGGCGGCAGACCTGGGTGCCGTCCATCACCGGCAGGCCCACGTCGAGAATGACGGCCGCCGGGTGCATGGTCCGAGCCGCCGTGAGTGCCGACCCGCCATCCGTCGCGACGTGCACCCCGAAGCCCTCCCGGGCCAGGTACATGCGCAGCAGGTCGGAGATGGCCCGTTCATCCTCGACGACGAGGACGAGCCCGCGGGAGGTGTCGCTCACGGGTCCAGCCTGTCAGACCACAGGGGGCGTCCCGCCCGCATCCGGTCTGCCCCCGGTCAGGCTTGCGTCAATTCCCGGTTAAGGCCCGGCACGGGCGCATCAGGCTAGGCGCGCGCCTTGCCGAGGCCCATCATCGCGAGGACCTTGCCCGCCACGGCGCCGAGGACGAGCACTCCCACGGACACCCAGAACAGCGGCCAGTTGCCCATGATGATGGCGAGCGTCCCGAGCACGAAGGCGAGGCTGATGATGGCGACGGCCGTCCAGGCGGCGGGCGTCGAGCCGTGATCGTCGTGGTGGGCGGCTGAGGCCGGCTGCTGCGACATGGCGACATTGAACCATGCCGCGGGTCAACTGCCGGGTCGCCCCCGGTCCGGGTCCTCGGTGGGATCTCCCCCGTGGTCGAGCGTGTCCCACGCACTGGCATCGGGGCGATTGGCCGGCGTCCGCTCGTACCTGCTGCCGAGGGATGGCCACCGCCTCCCGCTGACCGCAGCCCAGGCACAGGCGTAGGCGACCAGCGCTCCGCCGGCTGCGGCCGCTGCCCACCAACCGCTGGCGGCACCCGCCGTGTAGGCCTCGGCGTCGGCCACCCGCCGCACGGCGTCGTCGAGCGTCAGCCCGGGCGACGCGGCGAAGAGGACGGCGACGACCAGCCCGCCGATACCCGCGAGCAGTCCCACGGCAGCGACGACGGTCCGCCCCCAGGACCGGGTCGCGACGATCCCGCCGAGCGCAGCGAGGCTGACCCATCCCGTCATCGCCACGCCGGGGAACAGGTCGCGGCCGGCCAGGGTGATCTCCCGCGTAACCGCGTCGTCGCCCGGCAGCACGGGCACGCTCGCCGATACCCACGGCATCGCGTAGGCGACGATGAGAAGCGCCGAGCCCGAGGCAAGGCAGGCGAGTGCCGTCCGGTACGACCGCCCGGCGGCCGGGGTCCCCGGGTTGCGGTCAGCCATCGGCTGCGGCCGGGCCCTCGAGCTTCACGAGTGTCTGGGCCGCGGTGACCGCACGCAGGACGGCAGCAGCCTTGTTGGCGCACTCATCCGCCTCGGATTCGGGGATCGAGTCGGCCACGATCCCGGCCCCGGCCTGGACGTACGCGGTGCCGTCCTTGATGAGCGCCGTCCGGATGGCGATGGCGGTGTCGAGGTCGCCGGCGAAGTCGATGTAGCCGACGCACCCGCCATAGAGCCCTCGGCGAAGCGGCTCCAACTCGTCGATGATCTCCATGGCCCGGGGCTTGGGCGCACCGGAGAGGGTGCCTGCCGGGAACGTGGCAGCCAGCACGTCGTATGCCGTGCGACCGTCGGCAAGGTCGCCCGTGACGGTGGACACCAAGTGCATGACATGGGAGTAGCGCTCGACGCTCATGAAGTCGACGACGGACACCGACCCGGGCGCGCAGACCCGGCCGAGGTCGTTGCGCGCCAGGTCCACCAGCATGACGTGCTCGGCCCGCTCCTTGACGTCCTTGCTCATCTCCTCTGCCAGGGCGATGTCCTCCTCGGCCGTCGATCCACGCGGACGCGTTCCGGCGATGGGGTGGACGACGCAGTGGCCGTCGACCACCGTCACCAGCGCCTCCGGCGACGAGCCGACGATGTCGAATGCGACGGGCTCGGGCAACGCCCCCGCCGCCTCGTCAGGCTGGTGCCCGTCATCGACGGGCACGCGGATCAGGTACATGTACGGACTCGGGTTCGTGGCGCGCAGGATCCGGTACACGTCGAGGGCGGACGCCGCGCATGGAGCGCTGTAGCGCTGCGACACGACGACCTGGAATGCATCGCCGCCGCGGATGTACTCCTTCGCCTGCTCGACCTGCCGCAGATAGTCCTCGCGCTCGGTGTGCGCCGTCACGCTCGCCTGTGAGTCGCGGTCGTACGTCGCCACGCCGAGGGAATGCGGGGTGTCGAGGGCTGCCTGCATGTGGTCCAGCCGCGCGACGGCGTCGCGCCACGCATCGTCGACGTGCTCGTCGGAATCGTCGTAGTTGATGGCGTTCGCAACCAGGAGGACCGATCCGTCGGCGTGGTCGAGGACGGCGAGGTCCGTGGCGAGCAGGAAGCCGAGGTCGGGGATCCCCAGCTCGTCGGGGTTGCCATCCGGCACCCGCTCCCAGGCACGGACGGCGTCGTACGTGAGGTAACCGACGAGGCCGCCGGTGAGCGGGGGCAGTCCCGGAAGGGCGGTCGTGCGCAGGAGTGCTGCGGTGTCCCGCAGTGCCTCGACGGCCGTCCCGCCGGCAGGCACCCCGCGCGGCGCACGCCCCAGCCAGGCCGCCGCGCCGTCTCGCTCGGTCAGCATGGCCGCGCAGCGCACGCCGATGAAGGAGTACTGCGACCACTTGCGCCCCTGCTCCGCGGACTCCAGCAGGAAGGTGCCGGCGCGGTCCTGGCACAGGGCCTGGAACAGGCCGACGGCGGTGGCTCCATCGGCGAGCAGCCTGCGGGTGACCGGGATGACCCGCCGATCGCGGGCCAGCTCACGGAAGTCCACCAAGGAGGGCTGGCTCGTCCCGCTGAAGTCGTTCACTCCTGACCGCCGGACACGACCGTGCGGTCGGCGTCGAAGCAGGTGCGGTCGCCGGTGTGGCAGGCGCCGCCGGCCTGCTCGACGAGCAGCAGCACGGTGTCGCCGTCGCAGTCCAGCCGTACCTCGCGGACCGCCTGGACATGCCCGGACGTGTCGCCCTTGGCCCACCGGCCACCGCGGCTGCGCGAGTAGTAGACGCCGCGGCCGGTCGTCAGCGTCTCGCGGAGCGCGGCCTCGTCCATCCACGCCAGCATGAGGACCTCGCGGGTGTCCCACTGCTGCGCGATCGCGGGAACGAGGCCGTCGGCGCCGAACCGGGTCCGCGCAACAAGCAGGTCCACGTCAGCGTCGGAGGTCGCGGCGTCGGTCGCGGCGTCGGTCGGGGCGTCGGTCGCGTCGTCGGTCGGGGCGACGGTCGGGGCGACGGTCGCGTCCTGAGCGGGCATGGGCCCATTCTGCCGATACCGGCAGAACCGTCGACGCCACCCATCCCCCTTCCGCCGACCTTGACGTTGGCGTGGGTTTCTCACGCGATTTGCCGCGCCAACCTCAACGTCGGCGAAGGGGGTGCGTGCGGCAGGATCGTGCAGGTGACCGACCCCAGCCTGCTTGCCGGGCTCCACCACGTGCAACTGGCCATCCCACCCGGCGGCGAGGACGCCTGCCGACGCTTCTGGGGCGGGCTGCTCGGGATGGCGGAAGTGGACAAGCCCCCTGTCCTGGCCGCGCGCGGCGGGTGCTGGTTCCGCGGTGGCGGGCTCGAGGTCCATCTGGGAGTCGAGCCGGGCTTTGCCCCGGCCCGAAAGGCACATCCGGGCATCCTCGTCACGGACCTGGCCGCCGTGGTCGCGCGCTTGGCCGCCGGCGGCGTCCCGGTCAGCTGGGATGAGGACTTCCCGGGTCATCGCCGCTGCTATGCCGACGACCCGTTCGGCAACCGCCTGGAGTTCCTCCAGCCCCTGCCCTGAGCCGCCGACCTTGAGGTTGGCGTGGGTTTCTCGCGCGATTTGGCGCGCCAACCTCAAGGTCGGCGAAGGGGGTGGCGTCAGCGCACGGGGAGGTCGGCCGCAGCCAGGGCCGCCTTGACCTCGCCGATCGTCAGCCGGCCGAAGTGGAAGACGCTGGCCGCGAGCACCGCATCGGCGCCGGCCCGGACCGCGGGGACGAAGTCGTCGAGTCGGCCGGCACCCCCGCTCGCGATGATCGGGACGGTCACCATCGCGCGCACCCGCGAGATCAGCTCCACGTCATAGCCCCTCTCGGTCCCGTCGGCATCCATCGAGTTGAGCAGGATCTCCCCGGCGCCGAGCCTGGCGCCCTCGACCGCCCACCCGACCGCGTCGACGCCCGTGCCGCGGCGACCACCATGGGTGGTCACCTCGAAGCCGCTGTCCGTCTGCACCCCTGGCGGGCAACGCCGGGCATCGACGCTGAGCACGACGCACTGCGCCCCGAAGCGCCCGGCCGCCTCCTGCAGCAGGGCAGGACGGGCCAGCGCCGCCGTGTTGACGCTGACCTTGTCGGCACCGGCACGCAGGAGCCGGTCGAAGTCATCCGGCTCGCGCACTCCCCCGCCCACGGTCAGCGGGATGAAGACCGACTCGGCCGTCCGGCGGACGACGTCGTACGTGGTCTCGCGGTCCCCGCTGGAAGCGGTGATGTCGAGGAACACGAGTTCGTCGGCTCCGGCCAGGTCGTACGCCGCGGCAAGCTCGACGGGATCACCCGCGTCACGCAGGTCGACGAAGTTCACTCCCTTGACGACCCGGCCGTTGTCGACGTCCAGGCACGGGATGACGCGCACGGACACCGTCACGGGCGCGCGGGTCCCCACTCGTAGGGGTCAAAGCGCGGCTCGACCGCCGCGAGCGCCTCGGGGAGGGTGAACGCCCCCTCGTAGAGAGCCTTGCCGACGATGGCGCCCTCAATGCCCAGGTGCACCATGTCGGCCAGCTTGTGCAGGTCCTCCAGCCTGGAGATGCCGCCCGAGGCGATCACCGGGCGGTCAGTCGACTCGCAGACCTGCTTGAGCAGGTGGAAGTTCGGCCCGTGCATCATCCCGTCCTTGGTGACGTCGGTGACCACGTAGCGCGCGCACCCGGCGGCATCGAGCCGGCCGATGGCCTCCCACAGGTCCCCGCCGTCCTTCGTCCAGCCACGGGCGGCCAGGGTCGTCCCGCGAACGTCCAGGCCCACCGCGATCCGCTCTCCGTGCTTGGCAATGGCCTGCGCGGTCCACTCCGGGTTCTCCATCGCCGCCGTGCCGAGGTTGACTCGCTCGCACCCCGTGGCGAGCGCACGTTCCAGGGACTCGTCGTCACGGATGCCACCGGACAGCTCGACATGGACGCGTCCGCGGACCTCGCGGACGACCTCCTGAAGCAGGCCGGCGTTGCTTCCCTTGCCGAACGCGGCATCGAGGTCCACCAGGTGGATCCACTCCGCGCCCTGATTGACCCAGGCGTGGGCCGCGTCCAGCGGGGACCCGTACTCCTTCTCGGTGCCCTCCTTGCCCTGGACGAGGCGCACGGCCTTGCCCTCGGACACGTCGACGGCGGGCAGCAGGACGAGGGTTCGCGCGGTCACCAACCCAGCCTACTGAGCGCGCACCGGGAGCCCGCCTACCGTTCAACCCGGCGATCAACCCAGGGAGGACACCCAGTTGCGCAGCAGCGCGGCACCGGCGTCGCCGGACTTCTCGGGATGGAACTGCGTCGCGCAGAGCGGGCCGTTCTCGACCGCGGCCACGAAGTCCTCGCCGTGATGGCACCAGGTCACCCCGGGTGCCGGGATGCGCGGATCCGTGGCTGCCAGTTGCCATGAGGTCACGGCGTAGGAGTGGACGAAGTAGAAGCGCTCGTCCTCGACCCCAGCGAACAGGGCCGAGCCCTCCGGTGGGCGGACCGTGTTCCAGCCGATATGCGGAAGGACGCCCGCCCTCAGTTCCTGCACCACGCCAGGCCACTCGCCGAGGCCCTCGGTCGCCAGCCCGTGCTCGACACCACTCTCGAAGAGGATCTGCATCCCCACGCAGATCCCCAGTACGGGGCGTCCGCCCGCGAGGCGCCGGTCGACGAGGCTGTCGCCCCGCACCGAACGGATCCCCTCCATGCACGCTGCGAAGGCGCCTACACCGGGCACGACAAGGCCATCGGCCGACAGGGCCGCGTCGACGTCGCTCGTGACGACGACGTCGGCACCCACCCGTTCCAGTGCGCGCTGCGCAGAGCGGAGGTTGCCCGACCCGTAGTCGAGCACGACGACACCGGGGCGGGTCATGGATCGATCAGGCCCCGGTGAGAGTCCCCTTGGTCGACGGGACGCCGACGACGCGGGGATCGAGGGCGACGGCCTCACGCAGCGCCCGGGCAACCGACTTGAACTGGGCCTCCACGACGTGGTGCGCGTTGCGGCCCGACAGCACGCGCACGTGCAGCGTGATCTGCGAGGTCGCGACGATCGACTCCCAGATATGACGCGTGAGCGTGGTGTCGTACGTGCCGATCAGCTCCACCAGTTCCGGCTCCTCGTGGACCAGGTACGGGCGCCCCGACAGGTCAACGGCGGACTGCACCAGGCACTCGTCGAGCGGCACCAACGCGTCGCCGTACCGGCGCAGGCCAGCACGACCGCCGAGCGCATCGTTGATCGCCTGGCCGACCGCAAGCGCGGTGTCCTCGACGGTGTGGTGGGCGTCGACGTGCAGGTCGCCCTGCGTGCTGACCGTGAGGTCGAGCCCGCCGTGCTTGGCGAGCTGCGCGAGCATGTGGTCGAAGAACGGCACTCCCGTCTCGATGGTGCTCGCGCCCGATCCGTCGAGGTCGAGCTCGACCAGGACGCTGCTCTCCTTGGTCGTGCGTTCGATCCGCGCCGTGCGCGCCATGAGCGTCCCTCCGCCGACTACACGCGTGCCATTGCCTTGGCGAGCGCGTCCCTAAACATAGCGTTCTCCGCCGGCGTGCCGACGCTGACGCGGAGCCACCCCGCTGGCCCCGTCTCGCGGATCAGGACGCCGTCGTCAAGCAGGTGCTGCCACAGGGCATGCCGGTCGTCGAACTGCCCGAACAGGATGAAGTTCGCGTCGCTGGGAGCCACCGAGAATCCCTTCTGCCGCAGCCATTCGGCCAGTGCGTCACGCTCGGACCGCAGCAGGGCCACCTGCGCCTGGAGGACGCCTGCGTGGGCCAGGGCCGCGATCGCCACTGCCTGCGTGACGGCCGACAGGTGGTAGGGCAGCCGCACGACACGCAGTGCCTCGACGACGCGCGGGTCCGCGGCCGCCGCGTAGCCGAGCCGGGCTCCCGCCATCGCGAACGCCTTGCTCATCGTGCGCGTCACCACGAGGTTGGGCAGCTCGCCGAGCAACTCGAGCGCGCTGGGTACGCCCGCCCTGCGGAACTCCGCGTAAGCCTCGTCGACGATCACCATCGCACCGGATTCCAGCGCTGCCTCCGCGATTGACCTCACGTGCACGATCGGCAGGGACGTGCCGGTCGGGTTGTTGGGCGAGGTCAGCAGCACGAGCGAGGGCCGCCGCTCGGCAATCACCGATCGGGCCTGCGCGACGTCGACCGTGTGATCGGGGCGCCGGGCGAAGGACGCGTACTCCGTGAACGTGTCGCGCGCGTATTCCGGGTACATCGAGTACGTCGGGTCGAAGGACACGGCCAGCCGCCCGGGTCCCCCGAAGGCGAGGAAGAGGTGGTGCATGACCTCATTGGACCCGTTGGCCGCCCACACCTGATCGACGCCGACACGGACCCCGGACTCCTGGTCGAGGTAGTCCGCCAGCGCCTGCCGCAACGCCACCGCCTCGCGGTCGGGGTACCGATTGAGGCCGGGGGCGACTGCTGCCACGGCCTCGGACATGGCGTGCACGACGGCATCCGGCAGGGGGAAGGGGTTCTCGTTGACGTTGAGCCGGGCGGCGACGTCGAGTTGCGGAGCGCCGTACGAGGCGACCCCGACCAGGTCTGCCCGGACGGGAGGAGTGAAGTCCATGTCAGCGACCGGGATCCACCCGCACGCTGATCGCGTCGCCGTGACCGGGCAGGTCCTCGGCGTGCGCCAGCGCGATCACGTGCGTGGCAACGTCGCGCAAAGCCCCCTCGTCGTACTCCACGACATGGATGCCCCGCAGGAAGGACTGCACCGACAGGCCCGAGGAGTGCCGGGCCGCGCCCGCTGTGGGGAGCACGTGGTTCGAGCCGGCCGCATAGTCGCCCAACGACACGGGCGACCAGGTGCCGACGAAGATGGCGCCCGCATTGCGCACCCGCATGGCGACCTCGCGGGCCTCGCGGGTGTGGATCTCCAGGTGCTCCGCGGCGTAGGCGTTGACCACGCGCAGGCCGTCCTCCAGGTCGTCGACCAGCACGATCGCGCTCTGCGAGCCAGCAAGGGCCTCCGTGATCCGCTCCGCGTGCTTGGTCGCCGCCACCTGCGCGGCGAGCTCGGCCACGACGGCGTCTGCCAGCCACAGGGAATCCGTGACGAGAACGGCCGCGGCCAGGACGTCGTGCTCGGCCTGGCTGATCAGGTCGGCCGCCACGTGCACCGGGTTTGCCGTGTCGTCCGCGAGGACGGCGACCTCGGTGGGCCCCGCCTCTGAGTCGATGCCGATGACGCCCTGGAGGGCACGTTTGGCGGCGGTCACGTAGATGTTCCCGGGCCCCGTGACGAGGTCAACGGGCGCGCAGCGGTCGCCGTCGACCAGGTCCACCCCGTATGCGAGCATCGCGACGGCCTGAGCGCCCCCGACTGCGTAGACCTCGTCGACGCCGAGCAAGGCGCAGGCGGCCAGGATCGTGGGATGCGGCCAGCCGTCGAAGTCGCGCTGGGGAGGCGATACGACCGCGATGGACGCAACCCCCGCGACCTGTGCCGGCACGACATTCATCACGACGCTGCTCGGGTACACGGCACGTCCTCCGGGCACGTACAGGCCGACCCGGTCCACCGGCAGCCACCGCTCCGTCACGGTGCCCCCCGGAACGACGACCGTGGCGACGTCGACGCGCCTCTGGTCGACGTGCACCATTCGTGCGCGCCGGATCGACTCGGCCAGCGCAGCTCGGACCGCTGGGTCCA
Organism: Actinomycetota bacterium; assembly: GCA_030681835.1. Classification (GTDB taxonomy): domain Bacteria; phylum Actinomycetota; class Actinomycetes; order S36-B12; family S36-B12; genus UBA10649. The sequence goes on along the minus strand of JAUXRN010000021.1, from coordinate 4,605 downwards.
GTGCGTCGAGCGCTCGGGCGAGCAACTCGACCGGGACCCGGAGCGAGGGGGGCCGAACCCCGTCGAGCCGCTCCGACCAGTCCAGGACTGCATCGGCGCCGCGTGAGCGGACATCGGCCAGAATCGGCCGGATCCGCTCGCCTGCATCGGCCACGTCCATGGCCGCACGGGGCAGGGCGGTGCGCGGATCGATGGTCGTGCCGCGGAGGTCGATGCGCCGGATCACGGCCCTACTTTACGCTGCCACCGTGCCCACCACGCTGCCGCTGTTTCCGCTCAACGTGGTGCTGGTGCCCGGGTTGGTCCTGCCCCTGCACATCTTCGAGCCCCGGTACCGGGCGTTGGTCGAGGAGTTGCTCGCTGTCCCTGACCAGGACGCGCGGGAGTTCGGGGTCGTGGCGGTGCGCGAGGGCCGCACGGTCGAGGTCGATGGTCGAGACGCCCTCTTCCCGGTGGGCACGACGGCGATCGTGCGGCAGGCCGAGCGGCTGGACGACGGTCGCTTCGACATCGTCACCACGGGAGGCCGCAGGTTCAGCATCGCCTCGATCGACCTCGCCGAGCCGCTTGTCCGCGGAGAGGTCGAGTTCCTGCCCGACGTCGAGGATGCCGGAGACCTCCCCCTGGCCGGCCATGTGGCACGCGCGTTCCTTGCCTACCGGATCGCCCTGAGCGGCCAGGTCGTCGACGAGGCAGCCATCGACCCGGGCTCGGCCGAGGACCTGCCCGACGACCCGACCGTGCTCAGCTACCTGGTGACCGCGGCCCTAGTGATCGCCCCGGACGAGCGTCAGTCCCTCCTGGCGGCAGCCTCGACGGCATCGCGCCTGGTCCAGGCCCGCGCCCTGCTCGTGCGCGAGACGGGGCTCATCGCGGCCCTGGGCGCGGTACCGATGCTGGAGTCCCTGTCCCCGCCGTCGCCCAACTAGCCCGCTGATGGGGCGGCTGATGGGGCGGCGCGAAGGGGGCACTCCGGCCACGGTGGCGCTGAACCGGGCCGGGATCGACTACACCGGGCACGCCTACGAGCACGATCCGCGGGCCACGTCGTACGGGCTCGAGGCGGCCGCGTCGCTCGGCCTGGACGCCGGCCACGTGTTCAAGACGCTGGTCGCGACCGTCGACGGGACTGCCGTGGTGGCCATCGTGCCGGTGAGCGGGAGCCTGGACCTCAAGCTCCTGGCCGGGGCGCATGGCGGTCGCCGGGCGGATCTCGCCGACCCGGCCACCGCCCAGCGGCTGACCGGATATGTCGTCGGCGGGATCTCGCCCATCGGCCAGCGCAAGGCCCTGCCGACGTACCTCGACCGGCAGGCCGAGTCGCTGGCGACCATCTACGTCAGCGGCGGCCGCCGTGGCTTCGACATCGGGCTGGCACCGGCGGACCTGCTCGCCGTCACGTCAGGTCGCTTCGCCGCCATCGCCCGCCCGTAGAGCGCGCCTGGCCGTGCGGGCCTCGCCGATCCAGTCCCCGAGGGCCAGGACCGTGACGACGACGGCCGAGGCCAGCGCCCACATGAGGAACATGCTCGGCATGGACACGCGCAGCGGCGCCTCGACAACAAGGTCGGCCGTCGTCGTCGCACTCAAGCCCTCGATGTCGACCGATCCAAGCCGCGTGCCCACGAACCACATGGCGGCCGTGCCAACAGCCCCGGAGAGCAGGGCGGCCACGAGGACACTGAACAGGTGGTCGCGCCGCATGTTGGCCAGGCCGATCGTGATGGCGATGCCGGCGACCAGGCCGAGCAGGCCGAAGGCGGCATCGGCGGCGAGGTAGCCCTCCGGCTGGTACCCCTGCGGATAGCTCACCCCCGGCTGGACGACCAAGGGCACCCGCGGGGCCAGTTGCCACCAGACGACCCCCAACGCCACCCCGCTCACCAGGCCGACGATGAGCCCGGCGACGATCACCGCCGAGGCGTGGCGGGCGGTGGCCCGGCGAGCGGCGGGGCCCGCGGGCGGCGACTCAGCGCTCATGCCAGGCAACTCGGGCCCAGCAGCGCCTTCAGATCGCCGTACAGGGCCGGAGTAGGGGTGACCCGCAGCCGGTCGTCGAGCCGAAGCACGGTCGTGACCGCCCCGTCCATGATGTGAAGGTGGACCTCGGTCGTCCCCGGGTGGCCGGCCAGGACCTCCTTGAGCTTGTTGACCAAAGGCGGGATGCAGCGGGCGCTGGACATCGTCAGGCGCACCGGCCCGGTACCGGCCTCGCTCAGGTCGGGCTGACTGACCTCGAGGGCGGACACGCGGAGGCCATCGTCATCGCTGCGCTCGACCCGCGCCCGCACGACGATGACCGCGTCGTCGACGAGCAGGGTGCTGGCCCCGTCGTAGATCTTCGGCCACACCATGACGTCAACCGAGCCCTCGAAGTCCTCGACGGTGACGATGGCCCAGGGAGAGCCGTCGCGCTTGGTGGTCTTGCGTTGGACGCTCGTGACCAGGCCGCCAATGGTGACGACCGTCCCGTCGATGCCGTCATCGGCGAAGAGGGACGCGATGGTGCGATCGGTAAGGGTGGCCAGGAGCCGTTCGGCGCCGGTGAGCGGATGGTCAGACACGTACAGGCCGAGCATCTCTCGCTCATGGCTGAGCAGGACCGACTTCTCCCACTCGCCCATGGGAATGTCCTCGCGCGGGACGACGCTCCCCGAGCCCTCGGCCTCAAGGCCCCCGAACAGGTCGAACTGGCCGTGCGACTCGGCCCGCTTGATGTCCACGGCAGCATCGACCACCTGCTCGTGGACGGCCACGAGGCCCTTGCGGGTGTGTCCGAGCGAGTCGAAGGCGCCCCCCTTGATCAGGGAATCCACCACGCGCTTGTTGCACACCGACGCGTCGACCTTCGCGATGAAGTCGTGGAAGTCGCCGAACCGGCCCACCTGGCGGCGGGTGGCGATCACCGACGCGACGACGTTGCCGCCCACGTTGCGGATCGCGGACAGGCCGAACCGGATGTCTGTGCCGCGAGGGGTGAAGTCGAAGTCGGAGTCGTTGACATCGGGCGTGAGCACCTTGATGCCCATCTTGCGGCACTCGTTGAGGTAGACGGCCGAGCGGTCCTTCTCGTCCTTGACCGACGTGAGCAGGGCGGACATGTACTCCGCGGGGTAGTTCGCTTTCAGATAGGCGGTCCAGTAGGACACGAGCCCATAGCCGGCGGTGTGGGCCTTGTTGAAGGCGTAGTCGGAGAACGGGACGAGGATCTCCCACAGCGTCGCGATGGCGTCGTCGCTGAAGCCGTTGGCGATCATGCCATCACGGAACGGCACGTACTCCTTGTCGAGGATCTCCTTCTTCTTCTTGCCCATTGCACGACGAAGCAGGTCGGCCGCCCCGAGCGAGTAGCCGGCCAGCTTCTGAGCGATGGCCATGACCTGTTCCTGGTACACGATCAGGCCATAGGTGTCGCCCAGGATGTCGGCCAGCGGCTCGGCCAGCTCGGGATGGATCGGGATCACCGGCTTGCGGCCGTTCTTGCGGTCCGCGTAGTCGTTGTGCGCGTTGGCACCCATGGGGCCGGGCCGGTACAGGGCCAGCACCGCGGAGATGTCCTCGAAGTTGTCCGGCTGCATGGACCGCAGCAGCGACCGCATCGGCCCTCCGTCGAGCTGGAAGACCCCGAGGGTGTCGCCGCGCGTCAGCAGGTCGTAAGTCGGGCGGTCGTCGAGCTCGAGTGTCTCGAGGACGATGACCTCGCCGCGGTTGGCCTCGATGTGCTCGAGGCAGTCGTCAAGGACCGTGAGGTTGCGCAGGCCGAGGAAGTCCATCTTGAGCAACCCGAGGGACTCGCAGGCACCCATGTCGAATTGGGTGATGACGGCCCCGTCCTGGTCACGGCGCCAGACCGGGATCACGTCGAGCAGGGGCTCGCGGCACAGGATGACGCCTGCGGCATGAACCCCGGGCTGCCGCTTGAGCCCCTCGAGCCCACGGGCGGTGTCGACGACCCGCTTCGCATCGGGGTCGGAGTCGTACAGGGCACGGAACTCGGATGCCTCGGCGTAGCGTGAGTTCGTCGGGTCGAAGGCGCCCGCCAGGGAGATGTCCTTCCCCATGACGGACGCCGGCATGGCCTTGGTGATCCGGTCGCCGAGTGCGTAGGGGTACCCGAGCACGCGTGCACTGTCCTTGACGGCGGCCTTTGCCTTGATCGACCCGTAAGTGATGATCTGGGCCACTCGCTCCTCGCCGTACTTCTCGGTGGCGTACCGGATCATGTCGCTGCGTCGGCGCTCGTCGAAGTCGATGTCGATGTCGGGCATGGAGATGCGCTCGGGGTTGAGGAAGCGCTCGAACAGCAGGCCGTGCCTGATCGGGTCGAGCTCGGTGATCCCGAGCGCGAAGGAGACCATCGACCCGGCGGCCGAGCCGCGGCCTGGGCCTACCCGGATGCCGTTGACCTTGGCGTGGCGGACGAGGTCCGCGACGACGAGGAAGTAGCCGGGGAAGCCCATCTGGGCGATGACGCCGACCTCGTAGGCGGCCTGCTGCCGGACGGCGTCGGGCACGACCCCGGCGTACCGGGAGTCCAGCCCGCGCTCGACCTCCTTGACCCGCCACGAGTGCTCGCTCTCGCCCGCGGGGACGGGGAACTGCGGC
>JAUXRN010000017.1 GCA_030681835.1 Actinomycetota bacterium | reverse complement strand
GCCGCCAACGACGACTTCATCCGCACGACCGAGCCGCGGCACGTCGAGCGGGTCCAGCGCTTCTGGGAGGTCGTGCGCGCGAACGGCTACGTCTACGACTCGGTGTACGAGGGCCCGTACTGCGTCGGCTGCGAGGAGTTCAAGTTCCCGGGGGACCTCGTCGACGGCGCGGGTGAATACGCGGGGCAGCAGGTGTGCCCGGTGCATGGCCGGCCCGTGGACCAGCTGCAGGAGCAGAACTGGTTCTTCCGGCTCTCCGCCTTCCAGGACCGGCTGATCGCCCACTACGAGGCCGATCCGGACGCCATCCAGCCACGCAGTGCCTACAACGAGGTGATGTCGTTCATCCGCCAGGGACTGGTCGACATCTCGATGTCCCGGTCCAGCGTGAGCTGGGGGATCCCGCTGCCGTGGGATCCCGAGCAGGTCGTCTACGTCTGGTTCGACGCCCTGCTGAACTACGCCACCGCCGTCGGCTACGGGGCCGAGCCCGGGACGCCTGATGCCGCGCGGTTCGCCGAGGTATGGCCGCCCGACGTCAACCTGGTCGGCAAGGACATCCTGCGGTTCCACGCGGTGTACTGGCCGGCCATGCTCATGGCCGCGGGTGAGTTGCCGCCGCGCAAGGTCTTCGCCCACGGCTGGCTGCTCGTCGGCGGGGAGAAGATGTCGAAGTCGAAGCTGACCGGCATCGCGCCGGAGCAGATCATCGACCACTTCGGCTCGGACGCCTTCCGCTACTACTTCCTGCGGTCGATCCAGTTCGGCCAGGACGGCTCCTTCTCGTGGGAGGACATGTCGGCCCGCTACACCGCGGAGCTCGCCAACGGCCTGGGCAACCTCGCCTCCCGTGCGACGGCGATGGTGGCGCGGTACTGCGACGGCGTCCTGCCTGCGGCGCACGACTTCGGGCCGGCGGAAGGCGCCATCGGCGACGGCCTGGCCGCCGCCGCTGCGGCGGCCGACCTGGCGATCGGCGAGCTCGACTTCTCGACGGGCATCACGGCGGTCAAGGACTTCGTCGAGCAGGTCAACGGCTACGTCACCGAGCAGGAGCCCTGGGTGCTGGCCAAGGACCCTGCGTCGGCCGAGCGGCTGAATGTGGTCCTCTACACGGTGTGCGATGCGCTGCGCGGCATCGCCGTCCTCTACAACCCGGTGATGCCCAAGGCGATGGCCTCGCTGTGGGAGCAGCTCGGCGCCCATGCCACCCTCGGCCCGCTGGCGGATCAGCGCATCGCCGACGTCGGCCGGTGGGCGCAGCTGCCAGCCGGAACCGCAGTGACGAAGGGCGCCGCACTGTTCCCGCGCCTGGACGAGGTCGGGTGACGATGCTCGACCTGCCGGAGCCCCTCGCGGCACCGGTCATCGACACGCACACCCACCTCAACCTGCATGACCGCTACCTGCACGGAGAAGCGGCGCCCGATGCTGACGAGCTCCTCGCGATGGCTGCGGCGGTCGGGGTTCCCAAGGTGGTGCAGATCGGCTGCGACGTCGAGTACGCACGGCATTCCGTCGACCTGGCCCGCACCAGGCCGAACGTCATCGTCGGCGTATCCGTCCATCCGAACGACGCAGCCCGGATCCACGAGCGCGACGGGGCGAGGGCATTGGCGCGGGCACTCGACGAGATCGCCGTGCTCGCCCGTGACGACGTCGTGCGGGCCGTGGGCGAGACCGGGCTGGACTACTACCGGACCGCAGCGGAGCTGCACGACGCGCAGCAGGGCGCATTCCGGTGGCACATCGCCCTGGCGAAGGAGCTCGGCAAGGCGCTGGTCATCCATGACCGGGACTCGCACGACGACGTCATTGCCGTGCTGGAGTCCGAGGGAGCACCAGAGCGCGTCGTCTTCCACTGCTTCAGCGGCGACGCCGCGATGGCCCAGCACTGTGCCGAGCGCGGCTGGTTCATGTCCTTCGCCGGGCCCATCACCTACAAGGCCAACGACGGGCTGAGGGCGGCTCTTGCCGTGGTTCCTGACGACCTGCTGCTCGTCGAGACCGATGCGCCATACCTGACTCCGGTGCCGCATCGCGGCAAGCCGAATGCATCCTTCCTCATGCCGCACACGGTGCGGTTCATGGCGGGCGAGCGAGGAGCCGACGAGGCGGGACTGTGCGGGCTGCTGTACGCAAACGCGCAACGGGCCTTCGGCGCCTGGTGACGGCGGGCACCCGGTGAACGACGCTCTGGACGACGGCCTCCTGGGCGGAGGGGACGTGCGGGCCCTCGCGGCCCAATTGGGCCTGCGGCCCACGAAACGGTGGGGGCAGAACTTCGTCACGGATCCCAACACCGTGCGGCGCATCGTCCGGTCGGCCCGGGTGAATGCCGACGACGTGGTGCTGGAGGTCGGCCCCGGCTTGGGCAGCCTGACCCTCGCGCTGCTGCCGCACGTGCGCAGGGTCGTCGCCGTGGAGGTCGACCCCGTGCTGGCGGCGCGACTTCCGCTCACCGTCGCCGAGCGCCAGCCGGCCCATGCCGGCCGCCTCGATGTCATCCAGGCCGACGCACTGCGGCTCGTCACCCTCCCGCACGAGCCGACGGCGTTGGTGGCCAACCTTCCGTACAACATCGCCGTTCCGGTCGTGCTGCACCTGCTCGAGGTGGTCCCGACGCTGAGGACCGTCCTGATCATGGTGCAGAAGGAGGTCGCCGACCGACTGGCGGCCGGGCCCGGCAGCCGGGTCTACGGAATCCCGAGCGTCAAGGCCCGGTGGTACTGCGAGGTAGAGGCGGCCGGCAACATCGGCACCACGGTGTTCTGGCCGGTGCCGCACGTGGACTCCGGGCTCGTCCGATTGACCCGGCATGACCCGCCGGCCAGCTCGAGCGGCCGGGCCGCGACGTTCGCCGTCATCGACGCAGCCTTCGCCCAGCGCCGCAAGACGCTCCGCGCCGCTCTTGCCGGCATTGCCGGCGGCGCCGCTCGCGCCGAGCAGGCCCTCCTGGCCGCCGGCGTCGCCCCCACGGAGCGAGGGGAGTCGCTCGACGTCGCCGCGTTCGCCCGGATCAGCGACGCCCTCGCCTCCAGGCAGGCCACGCCCGCCGGATCGGCATAGCCTTCTGTGGTGGCCATGTCCTCGGTGACCGTCAGGGTCCCGGCCAAGGTGAACCTCCAGTTGTCGGTGGGCCCCCTTCGCGACGACGGCTATCACGAGCTCGCGACGGTCTTCCAGGCGGTCAGCCTGCTGGATGAGGTAGTTGCGCGGCCGGGTGCAGGAGGCGTCCGCCTGTCGATGACGGGCGAGGGGGACGGGGCGCTGCCGCTGGACGGCCGGAACCTCGCGGTCCGGGCGGCCACCTTGCTGGCCGAGCGCGCGGGCGTGGCCGCGGACGTCGACCTGGCGATCGCCAAGGCCATCCCGGTCGCCGGAGGCATGGCCGGCGGCAGTGCCGACGCGGCCGCAGCCCTGGTTGCCTGCGATGCGCTCTGGCGGCTGGCCACCCCGCGCGAGGACCTCGTCGAGCTGGCCGCCGAACTCGGTTCCGACGTCCCCTTCCTCCTGCAGGGCGGCACCGCCATCGGCACGGGCAGGGGCGAGCAGCTCACGTCGGTGCTCTCCCGGGGGGAGTTCCACTGGGTGTTCGCCCTGGCGAATGGCGGCCTGTCCACGCCCGCGGTCTATGGCGAGTGCGACCGGCTGAGGGCCGACCGAGCGGTCCCGGATCCGTATGTATCGGACATGCTCATGCAGGCCGTCCGGGCCGGGGACCCGGTCCTGCTGGGCAAGGCGCTGCACAACGACCTCCAGCCGGCGGCGTTGTCGCTGCAGCCGGCCCTGCAGCAGGTGCTCGACGTCGGCGAGGACTTCGGGGCGCTAGGCGGACTGGTCTCGGGCAGCGGTCCGACCGTCGCCCTGTTGGCCAGGGACGCCGAGCATGGCCTCGACCTGGCGGTCGCGCTGTCGTCATCCGGCACCTGCCGGTCGGTCCGCCGGGCGACCGGCCCCGTTCCCGGGGCCCGCGTCGTGGGCTGACCCCCGCCCCGTCCACTCCCCCTCGCCGACCTTGAGGTTGGCGTGGATTCCAGCGCGGCGAGGACACGCCAACCTCAAGGTCGGCAGGGGCGGGTGTTCGCGGTCGGCGTAGCG
>JAUXRN010000165.1 GCA_030681835.1 Actinomycetota bacterium | reverse complement strand
CCAGGCACTGGAAGCCACGCCAACCTCAAGCTCGGCGGGCTGGTCAGCTGGCGGCGACCTGGTCGAGGAAGGCGTCCACCAGGTCGTGCGCCCGCCGGGCCGCGTCCTCACCCTCCGCGAGCGTGTGCTGGTAGAGGATGTCCGGGTCCTGCCCGTCGGCCACCACCAGTTCCCGGCCGTCCAGCTCCAGCCAGCCGTGCAGGGTTGCCGCCGTGAGCTCGGGGTGGAACTGCACCGCCAGGTTGCGCCGGATCACGAAGGCCTGCGAGGCCCGGGAGTTGCGGGCGATCTCCCGCGCCTCGGGCGGCACCTGCCACCGGTCGTAGTGGAAGTGGAACCACGGCCCAGGGCCGACGAGGCCGGGCTCCTGCGACCAGATGGCGGTCCAGCCGATCTCGGGCCGCGGCGCCCTGGAGACCGTGCCCCCGTGGGCGCGGGCGAGCAACTGGCCGCCGAAGCAGATGCCGAGGACCGGTACGCCGAGCTCGTCGGCCTCGCGCAGCCACTCGATCTCCGGCAGGAGCCACGAGCCGATCTTCTCGTCGTCCCACGCCCCCCACGGTGCCCCCATGGGAACGAGGACGTCGAACTCCCGGGGGTCGGGGAAGTCGAACGGCTGGTTTGGCTCGCGGAAGTTCTCGGGGGCCACGACGACCTCCTCGACGACCTCGTAGCCCCGATGGGCGAACCGCTCCGCGACGGGTCCGGGCGGGCTCACGTGGTCGTGCTGGAGGAACAGGGCGCGCACACCGACTCCTTGCTGCAAGGGGGCGACAGGTCGCCGTCTCTGCCTCTACTATCCGGGAGATCGTTGGGAGCCTAACGACTCCTCGGACCCGCACCGTAGCCCCTTCGGGAACACAGCGAAAGGCAATCCATGCACACCGACCTCGCCGATGTCCGACGCGAACTCGACACGCAGGACATCGACATCCTCAGGCTCATCTGGCCGGATGTGCTGGGCCTGACCCGATCCAAGGACATCACGGTTTCGCAGCTCGAGCGCGCGGCCGGTCACGGACCCACCTTCTGCCAGGCGACGTGGACGACGACGACCCGCGGCGAGGTGCTCGATGGCCACGGCAGCCTGCAGGACGGGCTGTCCGACATGGTCTCGCGGCTGGACCCGACCACGATCCGGCCCATCCCTTGGGAGCCGGGCGTCGCCTTCGCCATCGCCGACATCGACGAGCCGGACGGCACCCCGAACATGATCTCCCCGCGCACGCTGCTGCGGCGCGTCATCGCCGAGTACAAGCTGCTGGGCCTGATCCCGATCGTGGGACCGGAACTGGAGTTCTACCTCGCCCGCAGAGGCGAGGACGGCTGGGAGCGGATCATCAACAAGACCGGGCGCGTCTACACGACGGGCTCGGCGGTGGACCCCGACGGCACCTTCCTGCACCTGCTGCGCATGGTCGACCGGCTGGGCATCGGTGCCTTCGCCGGCAACCACGAGTTCTGCCCGTCGCAGTACGAGATCAACCTGTGGCACGGGGAGGCGCTGGACGCGGCCGACCGATGCTTCCTGCTGAAGACCGCGGTCAAGGACGTGGCCGCGAGCCGGGGCATCCTCGGCACCTTCCTGGGCAAGCCCTGGAGCGACGAAGGCGGAAGCGGCTTTCACCTGCACCTGTCGGTCACCGACATCGCGGGCAGCATGATGATGGACGACGCCGAAGGCGAGTTGTCGCTCATCACGACGAGGATGATCGCCGGGATCCTGGAGCATGCACCTGCCCTCGTGGCGTTCTGCAACCCCACAATCAACGCCTACAAGCGACTCGGGCCCGACACGATGGCCCCGTACCGATCAAACTGGGGGTACGACAACCGCACTACCTTCGTGCGGATTCCGCCGGAGCGCGGCCCGGGCGGCCGCATCGAGGTGCGCATCGGCGATGGCGCGGCCAACCCCTACGTCGTCATCGCGGTGATCCTTGCGGCCGCGTTGGACGGGCTGACCCGCCAGCTCGAATGCCCCGACCCGTCTGAGGGCTGGACCTACCAGGACGAATCGCGCCCAGCGCTGCCGATGTCGCTCGGGGCCTCGCTCGACGCTCTTCGGGCGGACAGCTACCTCACCGGCATCATCGGCGACGCCTTCGTGTCGACATACGAGACCCTCAAGCGCGATGAGATCCGCAGGTACGAGGAAGAGGTCGAGGACCCCGCGACACGCGAGGTCACCCAGTGGGAACTCGACGAGTACATCGAGGACTTCTAGAACCCTGGGCGGCTCGCCTCGAAATGCTTGACTCTGGGCACCTCGTCCTCCACTCTTGCGCATCAAGAACTGGTCGTTCGGACCCGCACGATCGTGTGCACCCGTGAATTCCTCGTGACAACCGACCGCAAGGAGCCCGACATGGCAGGACTGCAGCCCGCGCCGGAAGAGACCAGGGAGACGGCCCTGCACCACGGCCGGCTCGGGGTCATCGGCATCGTCTTCTTCGTCGTTGCGGCGGCTGCGCCCCTCGTCGGGATGACGGGCGCGGTACCTGTCGCGATCGTCCTGGGCAATGGTGCGGCCGCCCCCGGTGCGTACCTCGCCGTTGGCCTCGTCCTGCTGCTGTTCAGCGTCGGCTACAACGTCATGAGCCGCCACGTGACCAACGCGGGAGCCTTCTTCGCGTACGTGGGCCGTGGGCTGGGCATCGCACCGGGCGTCGGATCCGCGTTCGTGTCCCTTGTCGCCTATCTCGCGGTCCAGCTGGCCATCTACGGGTTCTTCGGCGCGATCACGGCCGGGCAGATGGCCAGCGTCTTCGGCATCGAGTGGTCCTGGTGGGTGTGGTCCCTCATCGCGTGGGCGATCGTCCTCGTGCTCTCCCTTCTCAGCGTCGACGTCGGCGCCAAGGTGCTCGGCGTGCTCATGGGACTGGAACTCCTCGCGCTGGTCGTCACGGCGCTGGCGGTCATCTTCAAGGGGGGCCCGGAGGGCTTCGACCTCGCCGCGTCCTTCGCTCCGTCGAACATCTTCGTCGGCGGCCTGGCCGGCTCGGCGGGCATCGCGCTGGCCTTCGCCTTCGCCTCGTTCATCGGCTTCGAGGCGACGGCCATCTACGGCGAGGAGGCGAAGGATCCGCACAAGTCGGTGCCCCGCGCCACCTACGTGGCCGTCATCACCATCACGGTCGTCTTCGCGCTGACCTCATTCGCGATCGTCACGGCGCTGGGGTCGCAAGCCGTCATCGACAGGGTGCTGGAGATGTCGGGTGGCCTCGCCGACCCCGCCGCGGTTCTCTTCGGTGTCGCGACGGAGTTCGTCGGCAGCTGGATGGCGACCCTCATGGGCTGGCTGGTGCTGTCGAGCCTGTTCGCCGGGCTGCTGGCGTTCCAGAACTCGGCCGCGCGCTACTTCTTCGCCATGGGCCGGGCCGGCGTGCTGCCGCGCAGCCTGGACAAGGTGAACAAGTTCGGCGCGCCCGGGCTGGCCTCCATCACGACGTCGGTCATCTCGGGCCTGGTGATCGTCTACTTTGCCGTGCGCGGGCTCGACCCGGTGCTAAACCTCTTCTACTGGTTCAGCGGCCTGGCCGTCGTGGCCATCCTGTGGGTGGAGATCCTCGTCTGCCTCGCGGTGATCGTGTACTTCCGGCGCAACCCGGCCGGAGCGAACGCCTGGAACAGCATCATCGCCCCCGCGGGCGCTGCGATCCTGCTCGCCCTCGGCCAGTACCTGCTCACGTCGAGGTTCGGGCTGCTCGCCGGCACCGTGGCCGAGGGGGTGGACCCGACGGCCCAGGCCTGGGGCCTGAACCTGCTCGGCTGGTTCCTCATCACGTTGCCGTTCATCCTGTTCGTGTTCGGCGTCATCCTTGGCTCCGTTCGCCAGAACAAGGAGAACGAGGACGCCATCGCCGACCTCGTCAGCTGATCGGGGCGACGGCTCCTGCGCCCCGCCGGGCCCAGGACCTAGATGGGCCGGGAGGCATCCGACAGGAGTGAGCCGCCGGCGAAGGTCACTCCGACCTCGCGGTAGTAGCCCGCGATGACCTCGTCGACCGGCAGGAGCGAGGCGGGCTCATCCCATGGCGAGTCGGCCAGGGACAGCTCGGCGTCGCCCACCCACGGCTGGCCGAGGTCCGCATCGACCCCGCCCATCGTGACGACCTGGGACAGCGACATCCCGGCACCGGGCGTCAGCGACGGCATGAGGCGGTGGTGCACCATCGGATGGCCGTTGACGAACCCGTTGGTATCACTCGGCTCGCGCAGCGTCACGCGGGCGGTGGCGAGCCGGTGGTCGTACGCGGCGAGGGAGGCGCCGAACGTCCCTCCCGCAGCGATCCGGGGGGCGGCCTTGCCGTGGCTGTACGGGCGCGTGACGTACACACTGCCGAGCTTCTTGGGGTAGCCCTGGAACCACCCGCGTCCGATCGCGAAGTCGGTTGTCACCCAGATGAGCACGCACCGGCTGTAGGTGGTGCCCTGGTAGGCGCAGCGGACGACGGCGAATGCCTCCAGGTACTGCGACCGGGAGGGATCGAGCAGCTCGGCGCCGCCGGCGCTGCAGGACTGCCAGTCGGCCCAGATGAAGGCAACCGCACCCGGGTCCTCGGGAGCCAGGTCGAGGTCGTCGGGGAGGAGGGAGCGCACGTTCGCTGGGTCCGTGCGGTACTCGACGGTGAGCAACGTTCCCGAGTAGTGCCAAGGCATCTCGGGCACGAGCGCGGATGCGCCTGACGGCGACAGGGGCGGCAGGAAGCCTCGGAGGTCGGTCATGGGGCCAGAGCCTAGCGGGATCCGTTCGGCCCCGAACGACAATCTCGGACGCTCGGAGGAGTGCTGCCAGTACGCTCTGGCTCCATGCCCGAAGCCGCTGCCCGCGACGAGTCGAGTGCCCCGCTTGCTGGCGTCGTCGTGGTCAGCCTGGAGCAGGCCGTCTCTGCGCCTTTCGCGACCCGGCAACTGGCCGACCTCGGTGCCTTCGTGCTCAAGGTCGAGCCGCCCAGCGGTGACTTCGCGCGCCACTACGACTCAGCGATGGCTGGTCAGTCGGCCAACTTCGTCTGGGTGAACCGCGGGAAGCAGTCGCTGGCATTGGACCTGCGGCGAGACGACGACCGCGCGACGCTTGCCCTGCTCATCGCCGGGGCCGACGTGTTCGTCCACAACGTCTCGCCCGAGGCCGCCGCGCGACTGGGTATCGACCCCGACGACCTGGTGGCCCGGCATCCGGCGTTGATCGCGTGCGCGATCTCCGGCTACGGAGCCGGCGGTCCACGATCCACCGACAAGGCGTATGACCTCGCCATCCAAGCCGAGGCCGGGGCGTTCTCGGTGACCGGCGCCGAGGAGATGAGCAAGGTGGGGTTCTCGGTGGCCGACATCGCCGCCGGGATGTACGCCCTGACCAGCGTCCTGGCCGCGCTGGTGCGCCGCGGGCGCACGGGGACCGGCGCCGCGATCAGGGTCGCCATGATCGATGCCCTGGCCGAGTGGATGTCGGCGCCGCTCTACGGCGCCGTCTACGGCGACGGCCAGGCCCCGCGCACCGGTCGCCGGCATCACTCGATCGCGCCCTACGGCACCTTCCGGCTTTCCGATGGACGAACGGTGCTCATCGCCGTGCAGAACGATCCGGAGTGGAGCCGGCTCGCCACAGGGCTGCTCGGCCGGCCCGCCCTGGCGGACGACCCGCGGTACGCCACGAACCCGGCCCGGATCGCGCACGTCGACGAGGTGGAGGCGATGGTGTCGGACGCACTCGCGAGCCTCGGAGGCGACGACGCACTGGCCCGGCTGGCCGAGGCGAGGATCGCGGTGGCCTTCGTCAACGACCTGCCAGGGGTGTGGAATCACGAGCAACTGCGCTCGCGGGGCCGGTTCCGCAGTGCCAGCACGCAGACGGGCCCGGTCGAGGTGCTCGATGCGCCCTTCGACATCAGCGGGTGGCGGCCCGAGCCTGGGCATGTCCCCGGGCTGGACGAGCACGACCAGCCCACCGTCGACGGCATCCTCGCGCGCGCTCAACGGGGTGGCTAGCGGGATCGCTCGGCCAGGAAGACCCCGGCGAGCACCGTCACGGCGCCCACCAGTTGCGCCGGAGTGAGCACCTCGCCGAGCGCGATCCAGGCGATGAGCGAGGCGAGCAGCGGCTCGGTCATGCCGACCACTGATGCCTGGGATGCGCGGATGTGCTGAAGCGAGACCAGGACCAGCCAGAACGGGACGACGGTACCCAGGACGATCATGTAGGCGCACAGAGCCCAGATGGGGACGGCCGCGCCCTGGGCACCCAGTGGGTACCCCATCCCGGTCAGGTCCGACCACGGGAAGGACCACCACGGTTGCGCGATCGCCCAGAAGGCCGCCGCGGCGCCGAAGCCCCACATGGTGAGGGACACCGGGTCGCGCGGGCTGGGCCGACGCACTTGCCGGTCGCCGAGCACGTAGTAGATGGCGAGCGCCGCGGCAGCGCCGAACGCCGCGAGGACGCCGATGCCGTCGAGTGTGAACCCGAGCCAGACCTGCCCCACGAGCGCCAGGCCGACCATCGCCAGCGTCAGCCCCAGCCAGACGATCCGGTTGACCCGCTCATGCATCCCGAAGCGGAACCACAGCGCCACCATGATGGGCGCCGTGAACTCGATGAGCAGGGCGACACCCACGGGGAGCCGCTCGATCGCCACGAAGTAGAGCCACTGGGTCATGGCCACGCCGAGGATGCCGAACGCAAGCAGGACGGGGATCTCGCTGCGGCGCAGGCGCAGGGCCGCTGGCCGGGTCAGTGCCACGACGACGAGGAGGATCAGGAAGGCCGCGGTCACGCGGATCTGGGACAGCCGGGCAGGCTCGATGCCAGTCACGAGGATGGACTTGGAGATCGTCCCGTTGAGGGCGAAGAGGGTGGCAGCAAGCAGGTAGAGCAGGTAGCCGGTTGCGGGGTGCCCCGGCCGGGTCACCTTGACGCCGGGCAGCGGCTCCGCGAGGTCGCTCACCCGGCAAGCGCGGCGTCGTACACGGCGATCGTGCGATCGGCGATGGCGTCCCATCCGAAGTCGGACATGGCACGCTCGCGGCCCGCGACCCCCATGGCGCGGGCGCGCCGCGGATCGGCCGCCACGTCGTTGACCGCATCGGCGAAGGCCACCTCGAATGCCCGCGGCTCGGCCGCGTCATACGGCACGAGGAGCCCTGTGGCACCGTCGACCACCACCTCAGGGATCCCGCCGACGGCGCTCGCGACGACGGCTGTCTCGCACGCCATGGCCTCGAGGTTGACGATGCCCAGTGGCTCGTAGATGGACGGGCACACGAATGCGAGCGCGTGCGTGAACAACTGGATGATCTTCGCCCGGGTCACCTGCTCCTGGATCCACACGACGCTCGCATCGCCGCGTTCGGCGCGCAGCTTGGCGACGGCCGCGGCCGTCTCCTCGCCGATCTCCGCTGTGTCCGGGGAGGATGCGCAGAGCACGAGCACGACGTCCTCGCCGAACCTGCGGGCGGCGTTGATGAGGTGGACGATGCCCTTCTGGCGGGTGATTCGGCCGACGAAGAGCACGTACGGGCGCCGGGGGTCGATGCCGAACTCGCGCAAGGCGGCGTCGTCGGCGTCGGGTCGGTAGACGGCGGTATCGATGCCGTTGTGCACGACGTGGACGCGCTCGCGGTCGACGGTCGGGTAGGCCGCCAGCACGTCGGCGCGCATCCCGTGGCTCACCGCGATGATGGCCGCGGCCCCCTCGTAGGCAGTCCGCTCGACCCACGAGGAAACCTGGTATCCCCCGCCGAGTTGCTCCGCCTTCCACGGCCGCAGGGGTTCCAGGGAGTGCGCCGTGAGGACGTGCGGGATCTCGTGCAGCAAGCCGCCGACATGACCGGCCAGGTTGGCGTACCAGGTGTGCGAATGCAGCAGGCTCGCGCCTGCGACGGCAGCGACCATCTCGAGGTCCACGCCAAGGGTCTGGATCGCCGCGTTTGCACCGAGCAGGGACGCCGGGACTGCGTGTGCGGTGGCGTCCGAGCGGGCTTCGCCGAAGCAGTGAACGTCGACCTCGACCTTGCGCCGCAACTCCGCGACGAGGTGCTCGACGTGCACCCCGGCACCCCCGTAGATGTCCGGTGGCCACTCCTTGGTCAGCATCCCGATGCGCACGGGGTGAGCCTAGACCGGTTCGCCTCATGGCCCTTCAGGACTGCCCCAACCCCGATAGTCTGCTGGCGTGAGCAGCGACCCCCACGTGCTCGCCGTCGTCCTCGCCGGGGGCGAGGGCAAGCGGCTGATGCCGCTGACGGCCGACCGCGCCAAGCCGGCCGTTCCGTTCGGGGGGTCGTACCGACTCGTGGACTTCGTCCTCTCCAATCTCATCAATGCCGGCCTGCGTCGGGTGTGCGTGCTGACCCAGTACAAGTCGCACAGCCTCGACCGCCACGTCACGACGACGTGGCGCATGTCCAGCCTGCTCGGCGACTACGTCACGCCGGTTCCGGCCCAGCAGCGGCTCGGGCCGCGCTGGTACACCGGCAGTGCGGACGCGATCTTCCAGAGCCTGAACCTCATCTACGACGAGGGGCCCGAGTACGTCGTCGTCTTCGGTGCCGACCACGTCTACCGCATGGACCCCGAGCAGATGATCCGGGCGCACATCGCCAGCGGGGCGACCGTCACGGTCGCTGGACTGAGGATGCCCAAGTCGCAGTCGCGGGAGTTCGGGGTCATCCAGACCGCGGCCGACGGCCGCACCATCACCAACTTCCTGGAGAAGCCGGCCGACCCCCCGACGATCCCGGGCGACGACGCCCATTGCTACGTGTCGATGGGCAACTACGTCTTCACGACTCAGGGCCTCATCGACGTGCTGCGGGCGGATGCGGCCGATCCGGCCTCCGTGCATGACATGGGCGGCAACATCATCCCCATGCTCACCGAGCAGGGTGATGCCCAGGTCTACGACTTCGCCGAGAACATCGTCCCGGGGGCAACCGAACGCGACCACGGCTACTGGCGCGACGTCGGGACACTCGACAGCTACCACGATGCGCACATGGACCTCGTGTCGGTGCACCCGCGCTTCAACCTCTACGACCAGGACTGGCCGATCT
>JAUXRN010000006.1 GCA_030681835.1 Actinomycetota bacterium | reverse complement strand
TACCAGCTCCGGGCGCAGCGCGTGCCAGGCGGGCTCGCCGGCCCGGCGTGCCGCATTCCACCGGTTCACCTCGCCGGGCACCCGGCCTTGCCCGCCGTCCCGCCATGGGTGCGGCGCTTCCGCGTCGACCTCGTACGGAGCGAGCAGCCCGACCAGTTCGGCGCGCTTGGCTGCCGTGAACGCGGACGACACCCCGATGTACTGAAGCCGCCCGCCCTCGTCATGCAGGCCGAGCAGGAGGCTGCCGACGACATCGCGTCCATCAGCCGCTGGCTTGGCGTGCGGGCGCCAGCCGGCGACGACGACATCGGCGGTTCGGCGGTGCTTGATCTTGAACTGGGCGCGCTGCCCCGGGGCGTAGGGGTCGTCGAGTGGCTTGAGGATGAGGCCGTCGACACCGGCCGACTCGAAGCGGTCGAACCAGTCCCGGGCGATTGCCTCGTCGCGGGTCTGCGGAGTGACGAGCAAGGGCGGTTGCCACGAGGTGCTCAGGGCGGTGAGTGCCTCGCGACGACTCGACAGCGGCTCGGCCATCAGGTCACCCGCGGACCACAGGAGGTCGAATGCCAGCAGCGCGGCGGGGGTCTCGTCGGCCAGTCGTGCGATGTTCGTGCCACCCGCCTCCGAGCGCGGCCGCAGCCGCGCGGTGAGCGTGCCGAAGTCGAGACGACCATCGATGGGGATGACCAGTTCGGCGTCAACCACGGACCCTGGCGGCAGCGCATCGGCGCATGCCGCCACGACCTCGGGGAAGGCGTAGGCGAGGTCGATGTGGTCGTCGCCGCTCGAGCGGGATCGCCCTCGCCCCTGCAGTACGACCCCCTGCTCGTCGCGGAACACCAGGCATCGGAAGCCGTCCCACTTGGGCTCGGCCGCCATGCCCGCAAGCCCTTCGGGGACGTCGTGGCCCAGTGGCTTGGCCAGCATGGGCTCGATCGGTGGCCGGAGCATCAGGCCTCCCCATGCTCGCGGCTGGCGCGGATGAACACGGTGCCGTCCTCTTCCAGCACCTGGGTGGTGCGCAGCCGGAGGCTGGGGTCCAGCCCGCCCTGCACCGACATGATGTGCTCGCCGGGCCCTCCGCCCTGAAGGGAGGGGGTGATGCTCAGCAGCAGTTCGTCGAGCAGTCCGGCGTGGGCCAGGTCACCCAGGAGCCGTGGACCACCCTCGCAGTGGATCCGGCCGAGGCCCCGGGTGACCAGTGCCTCGATCGCAAGGGCCAGGTCGACCTCCGCGACTCCGCAGGGGACGAGGTCGGCGATGGCCTCGAGCTCCGGTGCGGCGCCAACGGCTGCCTCCTCGGAGGTGAGCACGATCGTGCGGGGCGTCTCGTCGGTGCGCAGCCGGAACAGTCGCAGGCTCATGGGCAGGTCAAGCGACCCCGAGACGACGGCGATCGGCAGCCGCGAGGGGTGGTAGTCCTCGTCGCGCAGCGTGCCAGCGCCTACCAGCACGACGTCGGCACGGCTCCGCAGGATCGAGAACACCCGGGCATCCGCCTGGCTGGCGATGGACCGGGAGGTGCCGTCCGGTCCCCGCATGACCCCATCGAGGGATGACACCATGCTCCCGCGCACCCATGATCGGCCAGCGGGAAACCCGTACGCGGCCCGTATCCCGTCGTCGTCCAGGTCGGCCAGCGGGGGCGGCAGGAGGCGTCGCACCGGGCGATCGTCGCACGAATAGGCTCTCGCCCGTGCCGGTTGCCACCTTGACCTCGCGCCACCCGCGCGTGGGCGTCGAAGGGATGCTCGAGGACTTCGTTCCGCCGCCGCACTTCAGTTCGGTCAGCTTTGACAGCTACGTCCCCGATGCCGCCGAGCCCAGCCAGGCCGCGGCGGTTGCGGCACTGCGCCCGTTCGGCGAGCGGATATCGACCCCCCAGGGAGCCCGCCGCGGCCTGTTCCGCCGGGCCGCCCCTCCCGAGGGCCGGACCGGCATCTACCTCGACGGCGGCTTCGGGGTGGGCAAGACCCACCTGCTGGCGTCCCTGTGGCATGCCGTCCCCGGGCCTAAGCGGTACGGGACCTTCCTGGAATACACGAACCTGGTGGGTGCGCTCGGCTTCCGGACGGCCGTTGACGCGCTCGCTCGCAGCCGGCTCGTGTGCATTGACGAGTTCGAGCTGGACGACCCGGGGGACACGGTCCTGATGTCGACCTTGCTCGGTGAACTCGTGGCTGCCGGGGTGAGCCTCGCAGCCACGTCCAACACGCTGCCGGACAAGCTCGGCGAGGGCCGGTTCGCGGCCGAAGACTTCCTGCGGGAGATCCAGGGCCTCTCGGCCCACTTCGACGTGCTGCGCATCGATGGCGAGGACTATCGCCACCGCGGGCTGCCCGATGCCCCCGAGCCGGTCTCGGACGCGGATGTCGCGGCTCGCGCGCTCGCGGAGCCCGGCGCGGCGGTCGATGACTTCACCACTCTGCTGCGCCACCTGTCGACCGTTCACCCGTCGAAGTACGGCGCGCTCATCGACGGCGTGCCGATGCTCGGCCTCACAGGGGTCCACACCGTAAGCGACCAGGCGAGTGCCTTGCGCCTGGTCGTGCTCGTGGACCGGCTGTACGACCGCGATGTGCCGGTGGTCGCCAGTGGGGTCCCTCTCGATCGGCTCTTCACCGAGGACCTCCTACGAGGGGGATACCGGAAGAAGTACTTCCGTGCGGTCTCCCGGCTTGTCGCGCTTGCCCGCGATGGGCAAGCGGTGGTTGGCTGACGGCATGGAACCCAGCGGCATCATCAGCGCCCTCTTCGCCGGCGTCATCATCGGCCTCATCGCCCGCATCCTGGTGCCGAGCATGCAGCCGATCGGTTGCATCGTGACCATCATCCTGGGCATCCTCGGTGCCTTTACCGGGCTTTGGGTGGCCTACCAGTTCGACTACGACAACTCGTTCTTCCTGACCTTCATCACCCAGGTCTTCGTCGCCGTGGTCCTCGTCGCGATCACCGCCTTCCTGTTCCGGAAGAGCAACACGGGTTGACCCCGCTGGCGTTCCGCCTCTCGAGCGTCGTCCTCGGCGCCCCTGACGCGGCTGCGCTCGCGACGTTCTACGAGCACTTGCTCGGCTGGAGGCCCGTCCACGTCGACGTGGGATGGGTCAAGCTCACCCCTCCCGGCGGTGGCACCGGGATCTCCATCCAGCAGGAGCCCGACTACGTGCCGCCCATCTGGCCGAGCGGTCGCGGCGATCAGCAGATGCAGGCGCATCTCGACATCGGGGCTTCCGACCTTCCGGCCGCGGAGGCGCTGGCTGCCTCGCTCGGAGCCGTCCTCGCGGACTGCCATCCGCAGGACGACGTGCGGGTCTACCTCGACCCCGCGGGGCATCCGTTCTGCCTGTTCGAGTCCCGTCCGGCGTCAGGCTCGGGGGAGTAGCAGCTTCGCGATGACCTCGGTCATGATCTCGTTGGTCCCCCCGCCGATGCCGAGGATGCGGCTGTCCCGGTAGTGCCGCTCGACCTCGCACTCGCGCATGTAGCCCATGCCTCCGTGGAGTTGCACGGCTGCGTCAACCACCTGGTCGCACGCCGCCACCGCGGTGTTCTTGGCCATTGCCACCCGGACCAGCACGTTCTCGCCCGCCTGCCAGTCGTCGATGACCGCGCGCGTGTAGGTCCGCGCGACATCGACTTGCGTGGCCATCTCGGCGATGCGGTGCTGCACCACCTGGCGCGCAACGAGTGGCTTGCCGAATGTCTCGCGGGTGCGCACCCAGCCGATGGTCAGGTCCAGGCAGCGCTGCGCCGTCGCATAAGCCTGCACGGCCATGCTCAGCCGCTCGGCCTCGAACTGGGTCATGATCTGCAGGAAGCCTGAATCCTCCGGCCCGATGAGGTTGGCCACGGGAACGCGCACGCCGTCGAAGCCGATCTCGGCCGTGTCGGAACAGAGCCAGCCCATCTTCTTCAGCGGTGCCGATACCTGGACACCGGGGGAGTCGCGCTCGAGCAGGAGCAGCGAGATGCCGCCCGCCCCGTCGCCGCCGGTCCGCACCGCCGTCGTGAAGTAGTCCGCGCGCGTCCCTGACGTGATGTAGAGCTTGGAGCCGGTGACCACGTATTCGTCGCCGTCGCGCACCGCCCGAGTCCGTATCGCGGCCACGTCGGATCCGCCGCTCGGTTCCGTGACCGCAAGCGAGATGATCCGCTCCCCGGCGAGCACGGGCCGGGCCACCATGTCGATCAGGCGGGGATCGCCGGCGCGGACGAGGTGCGGCAAGCCGATGCCGTGGGTGAGCAGGGCAGCCTCGAGCCCCGATGTCCCGCCGGCCAGAATCATCTCCTCGGCCATGACGAGGGCGTCGATGGGCGTGCCGCCGCACCCGCCCGCCGACTCGGGGAAGGCGATGCCCAGCAGCCCCGCGTCGGCAAGCTGGCGGTGGATCGCGCGCGGAACGAACCCCTGCTCCTCCCAATCCTCGAGGTGCGGCACCAGGTGCTTCTCGGTGAACGCGCGCACGCTCGCCCGCAGCAGCACCCGCTCGTCGCTGTCCCAGCTGTCCACTCGAGCCCCCTGTTCGCCTCGATCCGATTATCCGGGAAGGTCCCGCCCGCCGCGGGCCTTCCCTGATGGCGATACCGGGAGCACAATCTCGGCATGCCGCCGGCCGCCGGAACATTCGCGTTGAGCCCCGTCGACAGCATCCAGGTGACCACGCTCATCGACAACGTGTCCGACGTCCTCATGCCGGATGCGGGACTCGTGCAGCGGTGGGGCCCCGTGGGAACGTCCGGCCCTATCCCACGGGTGGAGTCACTCGTGGCCGAGGGGGGCAAGACCGCCGACTTCCTGCGCGCCGAGCATGGCTTCTCGGTCCTGGTCGAGCTGCACGTCGCGGGACGCCGTCGCCGCATCCTGTTCGACGCTGGGGTGACCCCGGATGGGCTGGTCGAGAACCTCGACCGCCTGCAGATCAGCCCGGAGACCATCGACGTGATCGTCCTCAGCCACGGCCACTTCGATCACGTGATGGGAATCGACGGGATCATCCGACGTCTCGGCAGGGCCCAGCTGCCCGTGATCATCCACCCCGAGTTCTGGACGAGGCGGCGGATCGTGCTTCCCGGCGTCGAGCCATGGGAACTGCCCGTGGCCAGCCGAGCGGCCATGGAGGACGCTGGGTTCCAGATCGTCGAGGACACCCAGCCGTCCTTCCTGCTGGATGGCAGCCTGCTCGTGACCGGCGAGGTCAACCGCACGACATCGTTCGAGACGGGCTTCACGCTGCACCAGGCGTGGCGCGACGAGGCGTGGGAACCGGACCCCTTGATCCTCGACGACCAGGCTTTGATCGCGCACGTCGCAGGCAAGGGCCTGGTCGTCATCACGGGCTGTGGCCACGCGGGCGTCGTGAATATCGTCCGCTACGCGCAGTGGCTCACGGGCGTCGACGGGGTACACGCCGTGATCGGGGGCTTTCACCTCACCGGCGGCATCTTCGAGCCGATCATCCCTGAGACGGTCACGGCGCTCGCGGAGTTCTCGCCGACCGTGGTCATGCCTGCCCACTGCACCGGCTGGAAGGCCGTGCACCGCATAGCCGCCGAGATGCCGGCTGCCTTTGTTCAGGGCTCGGTCGGGACGAGGCTCAACCTTTGAGGGCGTGGCGAGCCGCATTCATCGTTCTCCTCACCTGCGTGCTGAGCCTGGGGGTCCCAGCGGCGGGAACCATGACGACGCCGGGCGCCGAGGTTGTCGACGCTCCCCGAGAGACCCCTGTGGATCCGGCCAGCGACCCTGCGCTGGCCGCGTACTACGGGCAGGTTCTCCAATGGATCACCTGCCGCGGGAAATTCGAATGCTCCTGGCTCACCGTCCCGACGAGCTACGAGGATCCGTCGCTGGGCGCCGTCAAGGTACGGATCCTGCGTGACGCCTCGGCGAAGCCGGGCCGGCGCATCGGGTCGTTGATCGTCAACCCGGGTGGTCCCGGTGGGTCGGGCACGGAACTGGCGCAATACGCGAACTACTACTTCAGCCGAGACCTGAGGAACCACTTCGATGTCGTGGGGTTCGACCCGCGCGGGATAACGCAGAGCACGCCCGCCGTTGAATGCATGGACAACGATCAGTTCGAGGCGTGGATCGATGCCGACCCGACTCCTGATACAGCAGCCGAGCGCCTCGTGCTCATCGACGCCTCGCGCACCTTCGCCGAAGGTTGCGAGCGGCGCAGCCCGGTGATCTCCCACCACATGGACACCCGACTAGTGGCGCGAGACTTGGATGTTCTGCGCGCTGCCCTCGGCGAACCACGGTTGAACTACCTGGGCTACTCGTACGGGACGCAGATCGGGGCGATGTACCTGGACCTCTTCCCGACCCGCGCTGGCAGGCTCGTCCTCGACGGAGCGATCGATCCGAGCCTCGACTTCGTCGAGACGATCCATGGGCAGGCGATCGGATTCAATCGTGCCCTCCGTCAGTTCGCCAAGGATTGCCTCACCCACGCAGACTGCCCGTTGCCAGCACCTGCGTCACGAGCCCTTGATCGGATCGAGCGCTTCCTCAATGATCTGGACGCACGGCCGATCCGCGCGCAGGCGGGAAGACCCCTGCTCCTGGCCCAAGCCGTGAACGCGGTCTTCAGTGCGTTGTACGACGACTATTCCGGCTGGCCACTTCTGCGAGAAGGCCTCGCAGCCGGACTCTCCGGCAACGGCCGTCCCCTCCAGCGGATGGCGGACCTCTACACCGGTCGTCGAGCCGATGGGGTCTACACGGGCAATGAGTTCTATGCCGGCTATTACGCAGTCAGCTGCTGGGATGCGCCCCGCCCCACCGGGCCCCGTGGCCTGCGGGACCTGGCGCGGGCATGGGGCTCGCGGGCTGCCGTCCCCGAAATCGCGGAATCGCTGGCCTGGAGCATCCTGCCGTGCCACTACTGGGCCGGTAACTCGACCGTCCTGCCCCACGAGGTCACGGCTCCCGGCGCTCCGCCGGTGCTCGTCATCGGGACCCGCTTCGACCCGGCCACCCCGGTCGAATGGGCCAAGGCCCTCGCCAGCCAACTGGAATCCGGTGTCTTCGTCGAGTGGGTCGGGAACGGCCATGTTGCCTACGGGCGTGGTTCTGCGTGCATCGTTACTGCCGTCGACCGGTATCTGCTGACGGGTACGCCGCCCCGAGACGGGAAGGTGTGCCGGTAGTCACGCAGCGCTCGCGGATCTGCATGGTGGGATGAGTGGGCGATGTAGGAATCGAACCTACGACCACTTCCGTGTCAAGGAAGCGCGCTAGCCCCTGCGCCAATCGCCCGGTGGGGTGCCGAGGTGCGCCGAAGCACCCCTGGGCCTCGGAAAGACTACACGCCGGGCGTCTGCGGCGAGCGCGTGGCTCTATCCGCTGCCGCGGATGTCGGGGGGTGCGTGGGGGTGGGTGCGGCCCATGGGGGATTGCCAGGTGCAGGTGCCGTCGGGGGTGGATGTGGTGATCTGCCAGCCGGCGTGGGTCTTCAATTGGTGGTGGCGCTGGCAGAGGGCGCCGAGGTTGCCTCGGTCGGTGGTGCCGTGGTCGTCCCACGGCTGCGCGTGGTCGACCTGGCAGCGGTCGGCGCGGCGGGAGCAGCCGGGGAACCGGCAGGTGCCGTCGCGGGCGGTGATGAACCGGCGCAGCGGGTCGGGGATGCGGTAGCGGGTCCGGCCGGCGTCCAGGAGGTGCCCGTCGAGGGGGTCGGCGACGAGTCGGCGGATCGTGAGGGCCGCCTCCGCGGGCAGGCTGGCGAGGAGGTCGCGGACCTCGTCGGCAGCGATGGGCCCGGAGCCGGGCAGGGTGGCGGGGTCGTCGCGCAGGCCGAGCAGGGTGGCCAGGTCGATCACCACGTCCAGGCTGACCTGCGCCTGGGCGTTCTGCAGGACGAGGTCGGCGAGGGCCTGGGCGCGGGCCTCCCCGACGGTGGCGGCGTCGGGCTGGGCGTGGAGCTGGGTGGCGTGGTGGTTGACGGTGGCGAGGATGGCGTGGGCGTCGATGGTGGCCATGCGGGCGAGCAGGACGGCGGTCCCGTCGGGCTCGTCGATGACCCGGACGTCCCGGGTGCAGCGGGCGGCCTGCCGGCGGCGGCGGGCGC
>JAUXRN010000004.1 GCA_030681835.1 Actinomycetota bacterium | reverse complement strand
GTAGGGAACTTCTTGTACCTCGGCTCGGTCGTTGTCCACCACGAACGCCGTCTCGGTGTCGTCGTCGTAGCCGATCACCACGATGTCGTGCCGGCCCATTTGCAGGCGGACTTTGAGGTAGGGCAGCTCGGCGATGTCAGCCCACAACAGGGCGGGACGGCCGTGCTGGAGTTCGCGACGGACCCAGTACCAACCGGTCCCGGGATCGTCGGTCCGACGCACCTCGACCTCTGCACCTAGCCTCGTAGGAAGGTCTATCTCGAATCCATCACTGCGTTCGACGAGGTAGACGGGCGGGGTGAGCCCGGACATCCGGAGATAGGTGAAGCCGAGGCCACCGGCCGTCCCGAAGACCAGACCTTCGCTGGGCACCTCCGCCCAGCCCAGACCAGCCCACTCCACCAGATCCCTCAGCGCTCCGGATCCGCAGTGCCCTGCCACCCGGTGGGGATAGTCCAGAAGGATCCGGCTCGGTTCTTGTGCGAGGTCGTTCTGAGTCGTCATGTCATCTCCTCCGGGCGGTTATGGCGCTACTCGACCCGCGCGGCCGCTTGGCGGCGGAGCTCTGACCGGGCGAGCCCGTTCTTGTGGACCTCGTCCGGCCCGTCGGCGAATCGGAGCGTCCGGATGGAGGCGAACATCGAAGCGAGGGGGAAGTCCTGCGACAGGCCACCGGCCCCATGCACCTGGATCGCCTTGTCGAGGATCCACTCGACCGTGGCGGGGGTGGCGACCTTGATGGCTTGGATCTCGGCGTGGGAGCTCTTGACGCCGGCAGTGTCCATCAGCCACGCGGTCTTGAGCACCAGCAGCCGCAGCTGCTCCACCCGCAGGCGAGACTCGGCGATCCAGTCGCGGATGATGCCCTGTTCCGACAGCGGCCTGCCGAAGGCGACCCGGTCGTCCGCGCGGGCGCACATCAGCTCGATCGCGCGCTCGGCGACGCCGATCGACCGCATGCAATGGTGGATCCGGCCCGGCCCCAGGCGCTTCTGAGCGATGGTGAACCCGTCGCCCTCGCTGCCCACCAGGTTTCCGGCCGGCACTCTGACGTCGTCGAACGAGAGCTCGCCATGGCCGCCGTGCTCGTGGTCGTCGTACCCCATGACGGTCAGGCCACGGTGGATCTCGAAGCCCGGCGTGCCCCGCTCGACGAGGATCATGGACTGCTGACGGTGCCGCTCGGCGGCCGG
>JAUXRN010000239.1 GCA_030681835.1 Actinomycetota bacterium | reverse complement strand
CGCTCATGGTGGCCGTCCCCGCGGTCACGTCGGGTCGCCTCGCACCGGTGTGGCTGGCCGTCGCCGCCCTGCTGCCGCTGGCCCTGTTCGACGTGCTGGCGACCCTGCCGGCGTCGGCGCTGGCCTACCAGCGCCTGCGCGGCTCGGCGGCACGGCTTGTCGATGTCGAGCGGGCGCCGACTCCGGTCGCTCCGCCAGCCACCGCGCTCGCGACGCCCGGCGCCTTCTCCGGGATCGACCTCGTCGAGGTGTCGGCGACCTGGTCACCGCCGGACCGGCCGGCGGGGTCGGCGCCGACCCTGCGGGGAATCACGATGCACGTCGATCCCGGCGAGCGGGTCGGGGTCGTCGGGCCGAGCGGCGCGGGCAAGTCCACCCTGGCTGCCGTCCTCATGGGCTTCCTGCCCTACTCGGGGTCCATGCTGCTGTCGGGAAGCGAGGTTCGGGACCTGGACGGCGACGGGCTCCGGGAGTGCGTCGGCCTGCTGTCGCAGCAGGCGCACCTCTTCGACACCACGATCGCCGACAACGTTCGGCTGGGGGACCGCTCGGCCACCGACGATCACGTTCGGGGCGCGTTGCGCCGAGCCCGCTTGATCGACTGGGTCGATCGCCTGCCGGATGGCATGGACACGGTCGTCGGCTCCTTCGGGGTCGCTGTCTCGGGAGGGGAGCGGCAGCGGATCGCCCTCGCCCGGATCCTGCTGGCCCGGCGCTCGCTCGTCATCCTCGACGAGCCGACCGAGCACCTCGATGCCCCGACCGCCGATGCCCTGGCCGCCACCTTCGACACCAGCCTCGTGGGGATGAGCCTGGTCGTCATCACCCACCGGCTCACCGACTTGCGCGGCGTCGACCGGATCGTCGAGCTCCAGGATGGGGCCGTCGCCGCGCAGGGTACGCACGAGGAGCTTCTCGCGGCCGGTGGCTGGTATGCCCGGCAGTGGCAGGTCGAGGCTGAGCAGCGGGACATGGCCGCTCTGCTTCCGCGGCTGCCGATCGGCACGGCGGTCGCAATGCGCGGCCCTACTCTGGACGCATGACCCAGGAGCGTGACAGTGGCCTGTTCACCGCGGTCATGTCCGTGGCCGCCGGCTTGGAGATCGGCGCCACCCTGCGCCGCATCGTCCAGGCGGCTGTCGACCTCGTCGATGCCTCGTACGGCGCGCTGGGCGTCCTCGATCAGGAAGGCGGCCTCGGCGAGTTCGTGCACGTCGGGATCGACTCGAGCACGGCGGCGATGATCGGGCACCTGCCCGAGGGCAGGGGAATCCTCGGCCTTCTCATGGAGCACCCTGTCCCGATCCGCCTCGAGGACCTGTCGCTGCATCCGC
Organism: Actinomycetota bacterium; assembly: GCA_030681835.1. Lineage (GTDB taxonomy): Bacteria > Actinomycetota > Actinomycetes > S36-B12 > S36-B12 > UBA10649. The sequence continues at coordinate 4,862 of JAUXRN010000239.1, read as the reverse complement.
AGTCGAGCGGATTCCCGCCGGGCCACCCGGTCATGCGCTCCTTCCTCGGAGTCCCTGTGCGCGTGCGAGGCGAGGTGTTCGGCAACCTGTACCTGACCGAGAAGCGCAACGGCGCCGGGTTCACCGCCGATGACGAGCGCACCGTGATGGCGCTGGCCGCAGCAGCCGCGGTGGCCATCGAGAACGGGCGGTTGTACGAGCAGTCGAGGCAGCGCACCAAGTGGCAGATGGCCATCACCGACATCGCCAATGCCGTCCTCGCCGACAGCGACCCCGACGAGGTCCTGGCGCTGGTGGCCAACCGCTCACGCACACTGACGGGTGCTGACGTGGCGCTGGTCGCGCTTCCCGACGCGATGGGTGGTCTGCGGGTCGAGATCGTCGATGGCCGGGACGAGCCGTCGAGCTCGGCTGCCGCGGACGTCATCCGCGAGGTCGCCGGCTGGGACGGCCAACTCGTGCCCGCGCCCTCCATCGCGCATGAGGCGTTCCGACAGGGCATCAGCAGGGTCGAGCGGATGGGCGCGCAGGCGCTTGGCATCGATGACCCCACCGACGGCATGGGCCCGGCCGTCGTGATCCCGCTCGTCACGGGCGAGCACGTCCTTGGCGTGCTCATGCTCCTGTGGGGCGAGCCGACACGGCGGCTGGCTCCCGATGTGTTCGACCTGGCCTCCGCCTTCGCCTCGCAGGCGGCCGTGACGCTCCTGCTGGCCTCGGCACGGCGCGAGCACGAGCGGCTCGCGGTCTACGAGGACCGCGACCGGATCGCCCGGGACCTGCATGACCTCGTCATCCAGCGGCTCTTCGCCACCGGCATGATGCTCCAGGGAGCCACCCGCCTCGGCGATCTCCCCGGGCCGGTGGCCGACCGCGTCGACCGGGCCGTCGACGAACTGGACGAGACCATCAAGGAGATCCGGCAGACGATCTTCGCCCTCCACGAGCCCGTGGAGGGTCCCACGGGCAGCGCACGCGGGCGGGTCCTCCGGGAGACCTCGCAGTCGGCGGCGCTGCTGGGCTTCGAGCCCTCCGTGCGGTTCGTCGGGCCGGTGGACTCGATGCTGTCCGCCGACTCCACCGACCATGTCGTGGCCGCGCTGCGCGAGGCGCTCACCAACGCCGCCAAGCACGCGCAGGCGCATCGGGTCGACGTCATGCTGCAGATCGACCACGGCGATGTCGTGCTGGTCGTCACGGACGACGGCGTCGGGATCAGCGACCTGGGTGCGGGGCGGCGGTCGGGCATGGCGAACATCGACTCGCGGGCCCAGCAACTCGGCGGCACCTGCCGGGTCGAGCGGGTGGCTGCCGAGGGTGGGACCCGGCTCACCTGGCGGGTCCCCGTCGATGGGGGCTAGCCCGAGTTGTGCTCCTGCTCGACCGACATGCGGGCGACGAAGGCAGCCGCCTGGGTCCGTCGCTCCATCCCCAGCTTGGCCAGCAGGCTGGACACGTAGTTCTTCACGGTCTTCTCGGCCAGGTGCATCGACTCGCCGATCTGCCGGTTCGTCATCCCCTCGCCGATGAGGTCCAGGATCCGCTTCTCCTGGTCCGAGAGGGCATCTAGGCGACTGTCGTGGCGCTCGCCATTGCGCAGGCGCTCGAGGACCCGTTGCGTGGCCATCGGGTCGAGCAGCGACTTGCCCGCCGCGACCTGGCGGATGGCCTCGACGAGGTCGTTTCCGCGGATCTCCTTCAGCACGTAGCCGGACGCCCCCGCCATGATCGCGTCGAACAGGGCCTCGTCATCGGCATAGGACGTCAGCATGAGGCAGTGCACCTCGGGCATGGACGCCCGAATGTCGCGGCACACTTCCACGCCACTGCCGTCGGGCAGCCGCACGTCGAGCACGGCGACGTCGGGCTTGGCGGCCGGGATGCGGTGCATCGCGTCGGCGGCCGTCCCCGCCTCGCCGACCACCTCCATGTCGCGCTCGAGGCCGATCAGGTCGGCGAGGCCCCTGCGGACGATCTCGTGGTCGTCCATGAGGAAAACGCGGATGACGCCCGTGGGCTCTGCTGCCATGCCAGCCATTGTGCACCCTGACCCCGCGCAGGAGCCCAGTCGCGGCATGTGGCCCCCGTCGGTCGCGCAAGTGACAAGATGGCGGCCGTGAGCCCCGACGGCCTGAGGTACCCCCCGGCAGTGCAGCTCCTGACCCCGGAGGGGGAGCGCGTCTCCCACCCTGACTACGCCCTCGACCTGTCGGAAACCGAACTGCGCGGGCTGTACCGCGACATGGTGCTCGTGCGTCGCATCGATGCTGAGGCCACGGCGCTGCAGCGCCAGGGTGAGCTCGGGCTCTGGGCGTCATGCCTGGGCCAGGAGGCGGCGCAGGTCGGATCCGGCCGGGCGCTGCGCGCCGACGACTACGCCTTCCCGACCTACCGTGACCACGGCGTCACGTGGTCTCGGGGCATCTCGCCGCTCGAGATGCTGGCCATGTACCGGGGCGTCACGAACGGCGGCTGGAACCCGACGGAGAAGCGCTGCGCGCTTGCCACGATCGTCATCGGCAACCAGGCGCTGCACGCGGTGGGCTATGCGATGGGGGTGCAGCTCGACGGTGCCGACGTGGCGACGATCGCCTACTTCGGCGACGGTGCCACGGCCGAGGGCGACGTCAATGAGGCCTTCGTGTTCGCGGCGGTATACAACGCCCCGGTCGTCTTCTTCTGCCAGAACAACCAGTGGGCGATCTCGCAGCCGCGGGATCGGCAGAGCCGGGTGCCCATCTACGAGCGCGCCGCCGGCTTCGGCTTTCCCGGGGTGCAGGTCGATGGGAACGACATCGTGGCCGTCATGGCGGTCACGCGAGCGGCGCTCGACCGGGCCAGGAACGGCGATGGGCCGACCCTCATCGAGGCGTTCACGTACCGCATGTCCGCGCACACGACATCGGACGACCCGACCCGCTACCGCCACGCGGACGAGCTCGAGGTGTGGCGTCTCCGCGATCCGATCGAACGACTGAAGGTCCACCTCGCCCGGCAGGGCATGGCCGACCGCAACTTCTTCGACCAGGTGGACCGCGAGGCGGACGACCTTGCCGTGCATGTGCGCGAAGGTGCCCGGGCCATGCCCGAGCCGGCGGGGGAGACCATGTTCGACAACGTGTACGCCGAGCCGCATGCCCTGCTCGACCAGCAGCGCGCGGCACTCGTGGACTTCGAGGCCTCTTTCGCGGACGAGGTGCACACATGACCACCATGACCATGGCCAAGGCGCTCAATGCCGGCCTGCGCCGGGCCATGGAGTCCGACGGTCGCGTGCTGCTGTTCGGGGAGGACATCGGCCGGCTGGGTGGCGTGTTCCGCATCACCGATGGGCTGCAGAAGGACTTCGGCGAGCACCGGGTCATGGATGCGCCCCTGGCCGAGAGCGGCATCGTGGGCACGGCGGTCGGGCTGGCCATGCGCGGCTACCGGCCCGTGGTCGAGATCCAGTTCGACGGCTTCGTCTACCCGGCGTTCGACCAGATCGTCTCGCAGGTCGCCAAGCTGCACCGGCGCAGCGAGGGCAGGCTGGCCATGCCGATCGTCATCCGCATCCCGTTCGGCGGCGGCATCGGGGCGGTCGAGCACCACAGCGAATCACCGGAGGCCTACTTCGCGCACACGGCGGGCCTGCGGGTCTTGAGCCCCAGCGATCCGCAGGCGGCCTACCTGACCATCCAGCAGGCCATCGCATGCCAGGACCCGGTCGTCTACTTCGAGCCGAAGCGGCGCTACTGGGACAAGGGCGAGGTGGACGAGGCCGTCGACGCGCTCGACCCGAGCCAGGCCCCCGACCCGTGGCGCGCCCGGATCGTGCGGCGGGGCTCCGACGTCACGGTCGCCTGCTACGGGCCGATGGTGCGAACCTGCCTTGAGGCGGCAACCGCGTCGGCCGACGCATCGATCGAGGTCGTCGACCTGCAGTCGCTGTCTCCCCTCGACATCGACACGCTGGCGGAGTCCGTCGAGCGCACGGGCCGGCTCGTCGTCGTGCACGAGGCCGCCGGAAGCCTCGGTCTCGGTGCAGAGGTCGCCGCCCGGATCACCGAGCGCTGCTTCTTCGCCCTGGAGGCCCCGGTCCTGCGGGTTACCGGGTATGACGTCCCGTATCCGCCCAGCCGCGTCGAGGAGCACTTCCTGCCGGGGCTGGACCGCGTGCTCGACGCTGTCGACCGGGCCATGGAGTACTGATGGCGTCGCACGTGTTCGCGCTGCCCGACGTGGGCGAGGGGCTCACGGAGGCCGAGATCCTCCGCTGGCTGGTGCGTCCCGGCGACACCGTCGTCGTCAACCAGATGATCGTCGAGATCGAGACCGCCAAGGCCGCGGTCGAGTTGCCGTGCCCGTACGCCGGCACCGTCGAGGAGCTCCACGTCGCCGAGGGGACGATCGTCCCGGTCGGCGCTCCCATCATCTCCATCGCCGGCACGGCCTCGGCCCCGACTCCGGCCCGTCAGGCCGTGCTGGTCGGGTACGGCGTCAAGGAGGAGTCCTCGCCGGTACGCCGCCGCCGGCGCGGCCCGGACTCCCCGCCAGGGGAGCCCCCTGTCGTCGAGCCCCCGGTCGTCGAGGCAGCCGTCGCCGCAGCGGACGACGCGCCCCGGGGTGCCGTCCGGGCCAAGCCACTCGTGCGCAAACTTGCCCGGGAGCGGGGAGTCGACCTCGCCAGGGTGAACCCGAGCGGGACGCAGGGCGAGGTCACCCGCGCCGATGTCATGGCGGCCGCGGCGAGCGCGGGTGCCCGGGCAGGTTCCGGCGGCGACACGGCGGGCGACCGGGTCCCGGTGCGCGGCGTGCAGCGAGCCATGGCCGAGGCGATGGTGCAGTCGGCCTTCTCGGCTCCACACGTCACCGAGTGGGTC
>JAUXRN010000237.1 GCA_030681835.1 Actinomycetota bacterium | reverse complement strand
GGGCCACACGGCCCAAGCGCGCGGTGTCGGCGTCCACCTCGATGCGGTTCACGACGGTGCCGGCGGCCAGGGATTCCAGCGCCCAGACCAGATGTGGCAGATCGATGCGGTTCATCGTCGAGCAGTAGCAGACGGTGCGGTCGAGATAGACGACCTGCTTGTCCGGGTTGGCCAGGGCCAGTCGCTTGACCAGGTTCAGTTCGGTGCCGACGGCCCAGGCCGAGCCGGGTTCTGCAGCCGTTATCGTCGCGATGATGTTCTCGGTCGAGCCGACCGCGTCGGCCTTCTCCACCACCTCGTATTGGCACTCGGGATGGACGATCACCTTGATGCCGGGCACCCGCTCGCGGACCTCGTCGACGCATTCCGGCGTGAACCGGCCGTGCACCGAGCAGTGCCCCTTCCAGAGGATCACTCGTGCCGAGCGAATCTGCTCTGCCGTCAGGCCGCCCCCCGGCTTGTGCGGATTGAACACGACGCAGTCGTCCAGCGACAGGCCAAGTTCGCGCACAGCAGTGTTTCGGCCCAGGTGCTGGTCGGGCAGGAAGAGCACCTTCTCGCCGCGCTCGAACGCCCACCGCAGGCTCTGCTCGGCGTTGCTCGACGTGCAGACAGCGCCACCATGGCGCCCCGTGAACGCCTTGATCGCCGCGGTGGAATTCATGTACGTGATGGGGATGGTCGTTTCCGCGACACCGGCTTCGGCCAAGGTCGACCAGCAGGCCTCGACCTGGGCGATCGCTGCCATGTCGGCCATGGAGCAGCCGGCCGCGAGGTCGGGGAGGATCACCATCTGCTCAGGGGCAGTGAGGATGTCGGCGCTCTCAGCCATGAAGTGCACCCCGGCGAAGACGATGTACTCCGCTTCGGGATGTGCGGCCGCCTGCTGGGCCAGCTTGAAGGAGTCGCCGGTCACGTCGGCGAAGGCGATGACCTCGTCACGCTGGTAGTGGTGGCCGAGGATGTAGACGCGGTCGCCTAGGGCCTGCTTCGCGGCCCGGGCCCGCTCGACCAGCCCGGGGTCGGACGGGGCCGGCAGGTCGCCAGGACAGTCGACTCCGCGCTCGCTGCCCGGGTCGGAGTCGTGCCCGAGGAGCAGAAGTGCCAGAGGCGTCGGCCGTGGCTCGATGAACGTGTTGCCCATGCCCCAAGTGTGGCACCCATGCCAGACGCGCCGACCGTCGGTCGCGATTGCCATGGGAGTGTGAGAGCGTACGGAATAGCGGATCGGCTAGTGCTGTTCCCGCAGCTAACTGCGTCGAAGGAGTCTCCCCATGTCTGCTGACACCACAACCGAGGCGACCGTGACTGACGGCATCCTCCTGACGGACACGGCAGCGTCGAAGGTCAAGGCCCTGCTCGACGCCGAGGGACGCGACGATCTCGCCCTCCGCGTCGCCGTCCAGCCGGGCGGGTGCAGTGGCCTGCGCTACCAGTTGTTCTTCGACGACCGCAGCCTCGACGGCGACGTGGTGAAGGACTTCGGCGGTGTCGGGGTCGTCACCGACCGCATGAGCGCCCCCTACCTGAGCGGCGCGACGATCGACTTCGTCGACACCATCGAGAAGCAGGGGTTCACCATCGACAACCCCAACGCCACCGGCTCGTGCGCCTGCGGCGATTCGTTCCACTGATCCGTCACTGAGCACGGGGCGATAGGGTCCCGATCCGTGGCTGTCCTCATCACTGGGTCCATCGCGACCGATCACCTCATGACCTTTCCCGGGCGGTTCTCGGACTCCCTCGTTGCCGACAAGCTCGACAAGGTCTCCTTGTCCTTCCTCGTGGAGGACCTCGAGGTGCGCCGCGGCGGAGTGGCCCCCAACATCGCCTTCGGGATGGGCTGCCTCGGGCTGCGTCCGGTCCTGGTGGGGGCGGTCGGCCCCGACTTCGCTGACTATGAATCGTGGCTGCAGCGGCACAACGTCGACACCAGCGGCGTGCACGTGTCGGAGTCCCGGCACACGGCGCGATTCGTCTGCACGACCGACTCGGAGCAGAACCAGATCGCCTCGTTCTACCCGGGCGCGATGTCCGAGGCGCGCAACATCGAGCTGCGACCCGTCGTCGACCAGGTGGGCAAGGCCGATGTCGTGCTGATCGGGGCCAACGACCCCGAGGCGATGCTGCGGCACACGGAGGAGTGCCGCTTCCGCGGATATCCCTTCGCTGCGGATCCCTCGCAGCAACTCGCCCGGATGGACGGTCCGGAGATCGTGCCGCTCATCGAAGGCGCCACCTACCTGTTCACCAATGAGTACGAGGCAGCCCTGATCGAGCAGAAGACGGGCCTGACGGCCACCGACATCGCCGCCATGGTCGAGACCCGCATCACCACGCTCGGTCCCGACGGTGCCCGGGTGGAGCGCCGCGGCCAGCCCACGGTGTCCGTGCAGGTTGCCGAGGAGGACCGCAAGGTCGATCCCACGGGCGTCGGAGACGCCTTCCGCGCCGGCTTCCTCGCTGGCCAGGTGTGGGGCGTGGGCGATGAGCGCTCAGCGCAGGTCGGCGCCCTGCTCGCCACCTATGTCATCGAGACCATGGGCACGCAGGAGTACGAACTGGCCCAGCGAAACTTCCTCGACCGCATGGCCCGGACGTACGGGGACGCGGCGGCAGCGGACGTCGAGCCGCACGTCACCTGCCCGCGCCCGTAGTCGGGGCATCGTGACTCGGGCGGTCGTCCCGCCGTCACGGTGGGCGCTGCCCGATCCCAGGGACGCCGAGCCCGGCAACGACGTCGTTGCGGTGGGCGCGGACCTGGAACCGTCGACGGTATTCGCTGCCTATCAGCGCGGACTCTTCCCGATGCACCTCGTCGATCGCCAGGGCGGCCAGGGGGAGTTGGCCTGGTGGTCTCCCGATCCCCGAGGAATCCTTCCGCTGGATGCCGTGCAGGTGAGCAGGTCACTGGCCAAATCCGCCCGGCGCTTCCAGGTGACCGTGGACACCGCATTCGACGACGTCATGCTCGGCTGCGCGGACCGAGGCCGTGAACGCGGCTGGATCACGGCCGAGTTCCGGGCCACGTACGGGGAACTGCACCGCCTTGGGTGGGCCCACTCCATCGAGGTCTGGGACCGGGACGGGCTGCTCGCCGGCGGCCTGTACGGGATCGAGATCGGTGGCCTGTTCGCGGGCGAATCGATGTTCCATCGCAAGCGGGATGCCTCGAAGGTGGCGCTGGTGTCCCTCGTGGAGCGGCTGCGGTCCTGCCCCGGGGTGCGCGTCATGGATGTCCAGTGGCGTACCGACCACCTGGCTTCCCTGGGGGCGATCGAGGTCCCCCGACAGCAGTACCTGGGCATGCTCGACCGGGCCCTGCCGACCGCACCCTGCTTCTGAAGGTCCGCCCGGTGGGCTAGGGAAGGTCGCCGCGGGCGTCCGCGACGGAGTCGGCCAGCGAGTCGAGCAGGAGGTCAACCGTGGATTCGGTGCAGCCAAGCGGCAGTGACACGCGCACGCTGGCATCGCTGTGCAGCCCCATGGCCGCCAGCACGTGGCTCGACATCCGGGTGTCGGCCGTGCACGCCGATCCGCTTGCGATCGCCACCCCTCGGCGCTCGAGCGCCGTCACCAGGGCCTCGCCGCGGACCCCCTCGCAGGTGAGCGTGACGATGTGGGGGAGCCGGTCCACGGGGTCACCGGCCGGTACCAGGCCGGGGGCGCGCAGCGGTGCCTCGTGCCGGACCCGGTCGACGAGGAGTCGCAGCCGTTCGGACTCCTCGGACTGGCCCGGCAGCAGGTACTCGAGGGCAGTCGCGGCCGCCGCCGCCCCCGGGACGTCCGGGAAGCCGCCCACCCAGCCGCGGTCGGGGTTCTCCTCGGGAGTCCAGCGGGCGGATGTGCGCACCACCAGCACGCCGACCCCGGCGGGACCACCCCAGTCGCGGGCCGACGCGGCCAGGACGTCCCACTCGTCCGGCACGGTCTCGTGCCCGATGACCTGGATGGCGTGGACGAGGAGCGGCACGCCGGCCGCCCGGGCCAGCGGGCCGGCCTCGGCCAGCGGTTGCCGGGTGCCCGCCTCGGCGTTGGCGGCCTGGACGCACGCCAGCGCCGCAGGTCGTTGCAGGGCGTCGGCCAGGGCCGCGGCGTCCACCCTTCCGAGTCGGTCGACGGACACCTGGTCCACCTCGCTGGCCCACCGCTGTACCGGACTGAGCACGGCCATGCTCTCCACGGCCGTCACGACGGCCCGGCCACCGCCAGCGGCCTCGAGCAGGCCCTGCACGGCGATGCCCACGGCGCTCGGCCCGGAGGACGTGAAGTAGACCTCCTCCGGCCTCGCCCCGAGGCTGGTCGCGACGCTGGCGCGAGCGGCGTCGAGCACCATGCCGGCCCGCCGGCCGGCGTGGTGCAGCCTGGCCGGGTCGGACCAGGCCTGCGCTGCGGCGGCCGCCCAGGCCCGCTGGGCCACGGGCAGCAGGGGCTGCCCGCCGACGGCGTCGAGGTACCCCGCCGGGGGCGACGGCGTGGGTTCCGGCAGGGCGGCCGGGGCCGTGGGATCCGGCATAGGCGCCACGGTAGCGGGCATCCCGCGACAGGCCCGATCCGCCTCGTGGGGGTGCCCGTACAAGGGGCTGCCGGTGCGCTAGTCTGCCGACGTCCACCTCTAAGGAAGGCGTTACGTGAGGCTCCTGGTCGAGGCGCGCGCCTCGAAGGCACCCGGTACGTCGCGGCGGCGAATCAAGGCCGCCCTCGTCGGCGCGGGCGCGCTGGCCGTGACTCTCACCGCGAGCGGCTGCACGGTGAACGAGTCGCTCTTCCTGGACTTGCCGGACCCGGCCACCGAAGAGGCCTCGATCATCCAGAACCTCTGGCAGGGCTCGTGGATCGCGGCCTGGGCGGTCGGCGCGCTGACGTGGGGCCTCATGCTGTGGGCGGCGGTGGCCTACCGGCGACGCCACAAGGACGACGTGCCCGAGCAGACGAAGTACAACATCCCCATCGAGATCCTCTACACGGTCGTGCCGCTGATCATGATCCTGGGCCTGTTCTGGTTCACGGCCCGCGACCAGAGTGAGATCCTGGCGGTCAGCAACGACCAGGACCAGACCGTCAACGTGGTCGGCTTCCGCTGGAACTGGGGCTTCAACTACATCGATGCGGACGCGTACGCCGTCGGCTCGCCGGACCTGCCGGCCGAGCTCGTGCTTCCCGTCAACGAGAAGATCCGGTTCGAGCTCACCTCGCCCGACGTCATCCACTCCTTCTGGGTGCCCGCCTTCCTGTTCAAGATGGACGTGATCCCGGGCAAGACCAACGTTTTCGAGCTGACGCCGAACAAGCTCGGCACGTTCGCCGGCAAGTGCGCTGAGCTCTGCGGCGTCGACCACTCGCGCATGCTGTTCAACGTCCGCGTCGTCGAGCGGGCCGAGTTCGACCAGTACATAGCCGACCTCAAGGCGCGGGGGCAGTCCGGTCTCCTCGACACGGGGATCAGCAACGACGCAGGCCAGATGCCGGATGAGAGGACGACATGACCATCCTGAGCGAGCCGGTCGCACCGTCCGAGCCGGCCCCGTCGTCCGCGCCGCGGCAGCGCAAGCAGAACCTGGGTGGCGCGATCATCTCGTGGGTCACGTCCACCGACCACAAGGTCATCGGCTACCTGTACCTGATCACCGCCACCTTCTGGTTCTTCGCAGCGGGCCTGATGGCGCTGGCGATCCGTGCGGAACTGGCGGTACCCGGCCTGCAGTTCATGTCGCTCGAGCAGTACAACCAGATGTTCACCATGCACGGCACGATCATGCTGTTCCTGTTCGCGACGCCACTGTTCGTCGGGTTCGGAAACGTCATCATGCCCCTGCAGATCGGCGCGCCCGACGTGGCGTTCCCGCGGCTGAACATGCTGGGCTACTGGCTCTTCTTCTTCGGCGGGCTTACGGCAGCGCTTGGCTTCCTGACCCCCGGTGGTGCCGCCGCATTCGGGTGGTTCGCCTACGCCCCGTTGAGCAATGCGGTGTACTCGCCGGCCATAGGCGGCGACCTGTGGCTGCTCGGCCTTGCCATGGGCGGCCTGGGCACGATCCTCGGCGCCGTGAACTTCATCACGACGATCTACTGCATGCGCGCGCCCGGCATGACGATGTTCCGGATGCCCATCTTCACGTGGACGATCCTCGTGACCAGCCTCCTGGTCATCCTTGCCTTCCCCGTGCTCGCCGCAGCCCTTGCCTTGGCCTTCATCGACCGCCATTACGGAGCCGTGGTCTTCGACCCGGCCAACGGCGGGCCGATGCTGTGGCAGCACCTGTTCTGGTTCTTCGGGCATCCCGAGGTCTACATCCTTGCCCTGCCGTTCTTCGGCATCGCCAGCGAGATCATCCCGGTGTTCTCGCGCAAGCCGATCTTCGGCTACAAGGGACTGATCTTCGCGACACTGGCGATCGGTGCACTGTCGATGGCGGTGTGGGCTCACCACCTCTACGTCACTGGATCGGTGTACCTGCCGTTCTTCGCGATCATGACGATGCTCATCGCGGTGCCCACTGGAGTGAAGTTCTTCAACTGGATCGGCACGATGTGGAAGGGCTCGGTGTCCTTCGACACCCCCATGCTCTGGGTGATGGGCTTCCTGATCACCTTCCTCTTCGGCGGGCTGACCGGAATCATCCTCTCCGCCCCGCCGCTCGACTTCCACGTGTCGGACAGCTACTTCGTGGTGGCGCACTTCCACTACACGGTCTTCGGCACCGTCGTGTTCCTCTTCTTCGCCGGCCTGTACTTCTGGTGGCCGAAGATGACCGGACGGATGCTCGACGAGCGGCTGGGCAAGATCCACTTCTGGCTGCTGTTCATCGGTTTCCAGGTCACCTTCTTGATCCAGCACTGGCTCGGCGTCATCGGCATGCCCCGCCGTTATGGCGACTACCTGCCGGCCGACAACTTCGAGGTCATGAACCAGGTGTCCTCGGTGGGGGCGGCGATCCTGGCCGTGTCGACACTCTTCTTCATCGCGAACGTGCTCAAGACATGGCGCTCGGCGCCCAAGGTCACGGTGGACGACCCGTGGGGCTGGGGCGGTTCGCTCGAGTGGGCCACGTCATGCCCGCCGCCACGCCACAACTTCGTCTCGCTGCCGCGCATCCGGTCCGAGCGGCCGGCGTTCGACCTGCACCATCCTGAGCTGGCGGCGCCGGGTGCCCATGCCGTCGAGGCCGGCCAGTCCAGGCCGGCCACGGGCGAGGGAGGCCACCTGTGAAGGTCGAAGGGCGCCTGTTCGCCCTGGTCGCCGCGTTCTTCTTCTTCATCGCGCTGGTCTACTGGTACGTCTCGCGCGACCCGATCGGCACGACCGCCCTGGTCATGAGCGGCGCCCTGGGCTTCCTGGTGGCCTTCTACATCCTGTACACCTCGAAGCGGGTTTACCCGAGGCCCGAGGACCGGCTGGATGCCGAAATCGATGAGGCGGACCCGGAGTACGGCTTCTACAGCCCCCACTCGTGGTGGCCCCTGGCGGTCGGCTTCTCGACCTTCCTGGTCGTCCTCGGCTTGATCTTCGCGGTCTGGATCATCGCCCTCGGCGTGGCCATCCTCATGATCTCCCTCGTGGGCTGGCTGTTCGAGTACTACCGCAAGGACTTCGCCACCTGATCCTGCCGTCGCGGCGGAGCACGGTCTGGGGCAGGCTCGTCGTACCCTTAGACTCAAGTGCCATCCACTGACTCACGGGAGTACTTCTGTGTCCGCTCGCCTCCTGGCCCTCGGCCTGGGCTCGGTCGTCCTGGCCGTCAGTGCCTGCGGGCCCGCCGCCACGGCGCAACTGAGCACGGTCGCGCCCTCCGAGGAGTCCCGAGCGACCATTGCCGCCCTGCCGGTCAGTGGCGAGCGGATCGACCCGGGGCAGCGCATCGTCGTCACCGCCAGCGACGGCCTGCTGGCCGATGTCACGGTCCTCGGGCCCAAGGGCCCGCTCAAGGGGACGGTGTCGGCTGACGGCACCACCTGGACGGCTCGCAAGCCCTACCTCGACTTCGGGGCCACGTACACCGTCCAGGCAACGGCCATCGACCCCCGCGGGCTCACGACGACCCACGCGGACGAGTTCCGGACCCTGGAGCCCAAGGATTTCTTCACTGGGTCCGTGCTGCCGGGCAAGGACGCCATCGTGGGGGTGGGCATGCCCATCACGGTGACCTTCGACCGCGAGATCAAGAACAAGGACGAGGTGGAGCGCGCCCTCGTCGTGTACACGCCGACCCCGCTCGAGGGCGCCTGGCACTGGAACAGCCCCACCGAGGTGCAGTTCCGGCCCAAGGACTACTGGCCCGGGAACATTGACGTGACCGTCGCCCTGGAGCTCAAGGGTGTCCAGGGCGCCAAGGGCCTCTACGGGCAGGCGAACAAGTCGACCACCTTCCGGATCGGCCCGTCGATGATCACCAAGGTGAACGCCCAGACCTATCAGGCCAAGGTCTTCCGCGACGGCAAGAAGGTCCGGACCATCCCGGTGACGTCGGGGAAGATCGGCTTCGAGACGCGGTCGGGTGTCAAGGTCATCGTGAGCAAGGAACGCACGCGCGTCATGGACGCGGCCACCGGCGGCACGGAGGAGAGCGACCCCGAGTACTACCGCATCGAGGTCGAGTACGCCATGCGGGTCACCTACACGGGGGAGTTCGTGCACGCAGCCCCGTGGTCGGTGGGCTCGCAGGGATGGGCGAATGTCAGCCACGGGTGCATCGGCATGAGTACCTCGAACGCCGCCTGGCTCTACGACCTGACCAACGTCGGTGACGTAGTCGAGGTCAAGGGCACCAGCAACCCGCAGAACCTCGGCAACGGCATTACCGTCTGGAACGAGGCGTGGGACGAGTGGCTGGCCAAGTCCAAGGCCGGGCCCGTGATGACGACCGCTACCGACGCGTCGCAACTCGACGAGCCAGCGGCGGATGGCACCGCCAGCGATCCCTCCAGCACCAGCCAGGTGTCCTTTAGCCGGTGATCTCGCCGGCCGGCGCTATGCCGGCCCGTATCGGACCTGCGACGTAGCCGACCCGCTCGACCCGGCAAGCACGATGGCCGACCACGTCGTGCGCCTCGGCGACTGACCCACCCACTCGACCTTGAGGTTGGCGCGCTGATCCACCCCCGATTGCCACGCCAACCTCAAGGTCGCGGAGGAACAGCAAGCCCTAGGTCGCAAGGGGGCTGCCCGGCGCTAGGTCGTGCGCTGTCCAGAGTCAGTCGTGACTGCGGTCCTCGATCTGCTGGGCGTTGGTCTCCTCCATGCCGGGATGGTGCAGGACCCCGCCGTGGAAGGTATGGATCTGGTCGGCGTCCTCGTAGTCGTGCAGAGGCGCCTCGATCGCCGCGTCATGGGCGGCATGATGCTGCCCCGCCTCGATCTCGGCTGCCGACGGCTTCGGCACGTTGTCGCCGTAGAAGAAGGTGCTCAGGCGGTGACGCAGCGCCTGGAGACGGTAAAGCTTGTTGCGCACGCCGTCGGCATCGGTGCGCTCCGGGGCCGACAGCGGCACGATGTCGGTCTTCGAGGTGATGACGGCGAGATCCTTGGGGGACAGGGGCTGGTGGACCTCGATGAACTCCCCGTGCGGAAGGCGCAGGACCCGGCCTGATTCGAAGCCGTGGAGCAGCTTCTCCCGATCGCGGCGCTGGAGCCCGAGGCACGCTCGCTTCGTGACGACGAAGGCGATCGGCGGCAGTACGAAGATGGCGACCCGCAGGAACCAGATGATGGCGTTGATCGACACGTCGAATGCCGTCGCGATGATGTCGTTCGCGCCACCTATCCAGAGCAGGACGTAGAACGTGATCGCCATCATGCCGAACGCCGTGCGCGTCGGGGCATTGCGCGGTCGGTCGAGGAGGTTGTGCTCGCGCTTATCGCCGGTGACCCACGCCTCGATGAACGGGTACAGGGCGAGTCCCGTGAAGACCAGCCCCGGCATGATCATCGCGGGGACCATGATGTTCCAGGAGATGGTCCAACCGAAGACCACGGTCTCCCAGTTGGGCATCATCCGCAGGGCGCCGTCGAGCCAGCCGATGTACCAGTCTGGCTGGGACCCCGCCGACACTTGGTCGGGCGTGTAGGGGCCGAAGATCCAGATTGGGTTGATCGTGACGAGGCCGCCGATCAGGGCGATGA
>JAUXRN010000011.1 GCA_030681835.1 Actinomycetota bacterium | reverse complement strand
TTCGTGGATGGGGTCCGCACCCCCTTCGGCAAGGCCGGAAGCGTATTCGCCGAGACCAGGGCCGATGACCTCGTCGTCCGGCTCGTCCGCGAGTTGCTGCGTCGCAATCCGAGCCTGCCCCCCGACCGGATCGACGAGGTGGCCGTCGCCGCCACGACCCAGATGGGCGATCAGGGCATGACGATCGGACGCAGCGCCGGGCTGCTCGCCGGTCTGCCTCAGTCGGTGTCCGGCTACTCCGTCGACCGCATGTGCGCCGGCGCGATGACCGCGGTCACGACCCTGGCCTCGGGCATCATGGCTGGTGCTTACGACGTCGTCTTGGCCGGCGGAGTCGAGAACATGTCGCGCCACCCCATGGGCGAGGGGATGGACCCCAACCCGCGCTTCCTGTCCGAGCGGCTTGTCGACCTCGATGCCCTCAACATGGGCAAGACGGCCGAGAATCTGCACGACCGGTTCCCGCATCTGACGAAGCAGCGGGCCGACGCCTTCGCGCTGGCGTCGCAGCAGCGCACGGCCCGCGCCTACGAGCAGGGCTGGATCCAGCCGGACCTCGTCCCGATGGCCGCTCGAGCCGCCGAACTGGGTTGGGGATATGTCAGCGTCGACGAGGCGCCCCGGCCCTCGACGACCATGGACGGCCTGGCCGGCCTGAAGACCCCGTTCCGCCCGCACGGCCGAGTCACGGCCGGCAACAGTTCCGGGCTCAACGACGGGGCCACGGCCGCGATCCTGGCCTCAGAGGCGGCTGCCGACGAACTGGGCCTGGCCAAGAAGATGCGGATGGTTGGATTCGCCTTCGCCGGCGTCGCCCCAGAGATCATGGGGATCGGCCCGGTTCCGAGCACCGAGCGCGCGCTCGCCCGGGCCGGGCTGACGATCGACGACATCGATCTCTTCGAGGTCAACGAGGCGTTCGCCGTGCAGGTCCTTGCCTTCCTGGACCACTTTGGCCTCGCTGACGACGACCCACGGGTCAACCCCATGGGTGGGGCCATCGCGGTCGGCCATCCGCTCGCGTCAAGTGGCATCAGGCTGATGGCGTATCTCGCGCGCGACTTCGAGCGCACGCCGGAGGCTCGCTACGGGATCACCACCATGTGCGTGGGCCTGGGCCAAGGCGCCACCGTGATCTGGGAGAACCTCAACCACGCAGGGAGCAACGCATGAGCACCGACACCGACACGCACGACGAGGTCGTCACCCATGCTCGCGTGCGTGTGGTTGACATGCCCGCGCAGGCAGGCAGGCTCGCCCTCATCACGCTCGACAACGATCGCGACCACACCCGGCCGAGCACCTTCGGCCCCGGGGGGCTCACGTCGCTGAACGAAGCCCTGGACTCGGTCATGCAGATGCGTGACCTGGCTGCCATCGCGGTGACCGGTAAGCCGTTCATCTTCGCCGTCGGCGCGGACCTGTCCGCCATGGGCAGGGTGAACGATCCCGCGATCATCAAGCAGTTCGCCCACTTCGGCCACAACGTGATGCGCCGGCTGGGCGAGATGAGCGTGCCGACGTTCGCCTTCGTCAACGGCGCGGCCATGGGTGGTGGGACAGAACTGGCCCTGCACTGCGACTACCGCACCATGTCGACCGGCGCTGCCGGCATGTCCCTGCCCGAGGTGTTCCTCGGACTGGTCCCCGGCTGGGGCGGCGCCTTCCTGCTGCCCAACCTCATCGGCCCCGCCGATGCCCTGCAGGTGATCATCGCCAACCCCATGCAGCAGAACAAGCAACTGCGCCCCAAGGACGCACTCAAGCTACGGGTCGTCGATGCGCTGTTCGAGCCCGCAGAGTTCCTCGAGGAGTCGATCCGGTGGGCCGCTGGCGTCGTCAGCGGGACGATCGCGGTCGCCCGGCCCGAGCCAGACCGGGAGTCATGGGACGCCATCGTCGACATCGCTCACGGCATGGTCGACTCGCGGCTGCACGGAGCCACGCCGGCCCCCTATCGCGCGCTGGATCTCGTCCGGGCGGCCCGGACAGCGACCCGGGACGAGGGCTTTGCCGCCGAGGACGACGCGCTCACCGATCTCGTCATGGGTGAGGACCTGCGAGCCAGCCTCTACGCCTTCGATCTTGTCCAGCGCCGGGCCAAGAAGCCCGCTGGCGTCCCGGACAAGTCCCTGGCCCGCCGCGTCTCCAAGGTCGGCATCGTCGGCGCGGGGCTCATGGCATCCCAGCTCGCGCTGCTGTTCGCCAAGCGCTTGGAGGTGCCGGTCGTGATGACCGACCTCGACGCCGAGCGGGTCGCCAGCGGCCTGGCCTACGTGCGGGAGGACTTGGCCGGGCAGGTGGCCAAGGGGCGCCTCACGCAGGACAAGGCGAACCGTCTCGCCGCCCTCGTGACCGGCGACACCGACAAGGATGACTTCGCGGACGCGGACTTCGTCATCGAGGCCGTGTTCGAGAACCTGGACGTGAAGAGGAAGGTCTTCGCCGAACTCGAGGGAATCGTCCCGGAGACCTGCGTGCTGGCAACCAACACGTCATCACTGTCGATCACCGCCATGGCGGCCGGGCTGCAGCATCCCGAACGGGTGGTGGGCTTCCACTTCTTCAATCCCGTGGCCTTGATGCCACTGTTGGAGATCGCCCGAGCCGAGCGCACGGACGACGCCACCCTTGCCACCGCCTTCGCGGTCGGAAGGCAGCTCAAGAAGTCCTGCGTCCTCGTCAAGGATGCTCCTGCATTCGTCGTCAATCGACTCCTCACTCGCTTCCTCGGCGAGGTCACCCGCGCGGTCGACGAAGGGACTCCGTTCGAGGTCGCCGACCGGGCCCTCGAGCCGCTCGGCCTCCCGATGTCGCCGTTCAGCCTGCTCGAGCTCGTCGGGCCGGCCGTGGCCTTCCACGTCTCCGAGACGATGGTGGCCGCGTACCCGGAGCGCTTCTATGCCTCGGAGAACATGCGCAAGGTCGTCGATGCCGGGCTGAAGTCCATCCTGGTGACGGGGGCCGACGGGGCCGCGTCCGTCGATCCGCAGGTGGCGGCCCTGTACGTCCTCGGCGATGCGCCGCTGACCGAGGACCAGGTCCGCGAGCGCGCGCTCCTTGCGCTGGCCGATGAAGTACGCCGGATGCTGGATGAGGGCGTCGTCGCCGCGGCCCAGGACATCGACCTGTGCATGATCCTCGGCGCCGGTTGGCCGTTCTGGCTCGGCGGCATCACCCCGTACCTGGATCGTTCAGGCGCATCCGAGCGATCGACCGGGCAGCGCTTCCTGGCTCATGGCGTCGCCTCCGTTCCCGTGGGGTAGTCGCCTGCCCGTGCGTCAGTCGTACGTGCTCATGACCCTGACGTTGATGGCGAGCATGACGCCGACAAATGCCGCCACGACGATGAAGCCGGGCGCGATGGCCGACCAGTTCAATGGCTCGAGGATCAGCGACCGCATTGCCTCCATCACGTAGGTCACGGGGTTGAGCGTCGCGGCGACTTCCATCGCATCGGTGAGCAAGTCACGCGGCACGAAGTTGGGGGTGAGGAAGAGCAGCGGGAAGAACACGAGGCCGGCCGAGTTCGTTGCAGCCGAACTGCGGGTCTTCAGCGCCACGAACTGCAGGAAGGCCGCGTAGCCCGTGGCCCAACCCGCGGCCAGCAGGACAAGCAGCAGGACGCCGACGATGCCGCTGGCTACGCGCACGCCGAACGGGAGCGCGACGAGGATGATGACGACCGTCATCGCAGCGATCTTGATCGGCTCCGAGATCAGGCGCCCAAGGGCTATCGACGTGCGCGACACCGGCGTGGCGCGGATCTTGTCGAAGTACCCGTTCTCGATCTCCTCGACGAGGTAGAGCGCCGCCGTTCCGAACGACGCGGCCAGCAGGATCGTTGCGGGCAGCTGGAACGCCGCGTAGTTCTGCCCGCGGAGGAAGGGCGTCGTGTCGGTCGGGAAGATGCGTGCTGCCTGGCCCACGTTGACGACGAGGAAGAACAGGGGGATGAGCAGCGTGGGGAGCAATGCATCGGGAGTGCGCCACGCCTCGCGCAGGCCGCGTCCGCCGAGAACCTTGAGCGCATTCATGCCTGAACCTCCCGGACCTCGCCTGCGCCACGTTCTCGCCCTCGACCCGTGACGTCCAGGAACACGTCGTCGAGGGTGGGCTCGACGTCGCCGCCGCGCTTGGCCTTGAGGTCGGCCTTGAGCGAGGCGGGAGTCCCCTCGCGGACGATGCGTCCGCCGTCGATGATCGCCAGGCGCGAGCACAGTTGATCCGCCTCTTCGAGGTACTGCGTCGTGAGGAAGACCGTCACCCCTAGGGCATTGATGCGCCGGACCTCCTCCCAGACCACGAGTCGGCTCGCCGGATCAAGACCGGTGGTCGGCTCATCCAGGAAGAGCACGTCGGGTCGGTGGACGAGAGCGCTGGCGAGGTCGAGCCGTCGCTTCATGCCGCCCGAGTAGGTCTTGGTCCGCCTGTCCGCGGCATCAGTCAGGTCGACGAGTTCCAGGAGTTCCTCGGCCCGGGCGGCCGCCTCGGCCTTCGACAGCCCGAAGAGGCTGGCCTGAAGCACGAGGATCTCGCGCCCGGACTGTCGGGGATCCAGGCCTACGTCCTGAAGGGCGACACCGATCTTGTGCCGCACTCCGTCGGGGTCGGCGGCCACGTCGACCCCCACGACCTGGGCTGACCCGCTAGAGATCGTCGTGAGGGTCGTGAGCATCCGCACTGTCGTGGACTTGCCGGCCCCGTTTGGCCCGAGGAAGCCGAAGACCTCACCCGTACGGACCTGCAGGTCCACGCCCCGCACCGCCTCGACCGTGGAGCCCTTCTTCCCTTGGAACGTCTTGACCAGGCCTTGGGCCGTCACCGCGATTGTCATGGCCGCGAGAGTACGGAAGCACCCTGCCGACGGCCAGCCGACCCTAGGCCTGGAGGTCCGATCGCTCGGCGGCGCGAGTGCTCGAGTCCGAGCGATGGGCAACTGCCTCGACGATGGAGCGGGAGATGTCCTGCGCGGTGAGCCCGCACTCGGCCAGCACCTGTGCGCGCGTGCCGTGCTCCAGGAACCGTTCCGGGATCCCGACGCTGCGGAGGGGTACGTCGACCCCGTGGTCGCGCAGCAACTGGCCGACGGCCGCACCGACCCCACCGGTGCGGATCCCGTCCTCGATGACGACGACGAGTCGTGCCGTTGCGGCGACCCCGACCAGCGAATCCGGGAGTGGCTTGACCCAGCGCGGGTCCACGACGATGACCCCGATGCCCTGGGCCCTCAGCCGCTCGGCGACATCGACCGCGAGCCCGGCGAAGGCGCCCACGCTCACGATCAGCACGTCCGGCGATCCGGACTCTGCGATCACGTCGTAGCCGGGGCGTGTCCGCAGCGCGGGAATGGCCGGACCGAGCCCTCCCTTGGGGAAGCGCACGACGGTCGGTGCATCCGCCACGGCGATCGCCTCACGGAGGGCACCGCGCAGGGTGGCCTCGTCACGCGGAGCCGCCAACCGCAGCCCGGGCACGACCTGCAGCATGGACATGTCCCACATGCCGTTGTGGCTGGCGCCGTCGTCGCCCGTGATCCCGGCGCGGTCCAGGACGAACGTGACCCCCGCCTTGTGCAGGGCGCAGTCCATGAGCACCTGGTCGAACGCCCGATTGAGGAAGGTGGCATACAAGGCGACCACTGGGTGCAGGCCGCCGTAGGCCATGCCGGCAGCGCTGGTGACGGCGTGCTGCTCGGCGATCCCGACGTCGAAGGTGCGGTCGGGGAAAGCCTGGGCGAAGGCATCGAGGCCGGTCGGGCCGAGCATGGCCGCCGTGATCGCGACGACGTCGGGCCGGTCCCGCCCGATGGCCACGAGCTCGTCGGCGAAGGCCGCGGTCCACGAGGGGCCGTTCGCCTTGATGGGCAGGCCTGTCTCGGGGTCGAACACGCCGACGCCATGGAAATGGTCGGCCTTGTCGAGCTCGGCGGGCGAGTAGCCGCGCCCCTTGTGGGTGATGGCGTGCACGATCACCGGGCCTGCGAACGCCTTGGCCCGGGTGAGTGCGAACTCCATCTCCTGCTCGTCATGGCCGTCGACGGGGCCGATGTACTTCAGCCCGAGGTCCTCGAACATCCCCTGAGGGGCCACCACGTCCTTGACGCCCTTCTTCATCCCGTGCAGGGCCCCGTACACCGGTTCGCCGACGAGCGGGGTGCGGTGGAGGACTCGCTTGCCCCAGTTCATGAAGCGCTCGTAACCACGCGTCGTGCGCAAGGTGGCCAGATGGTGCGCCAGGCCACCGATCGTCGGCGAGTACGAGCGCCCGTTGTCGTTGACGACGATCACCAGCGGCCGGCTGGACCCGGCGATGTTGTTGAGCGCCTCCCAGGCCATGCCGCCGGTCAGCGCGCCGTCGCCGATGACCGCGACGACATGCTGCGCACCGAGGAGACCACGGCGCTCCCAGGCCTTGGCCAGCCCGTCGGCATAGGACAGGGCCGTGGACGCGTGGCTGTTCTCGACAAGGTCATGGGGACTCTCGGCCCGGCTTGGGTATCCGGACAGCCCGCCTGCCTGCCTCAGCGTCCCGAAGTCGCCGGCCCGCCCGGTCAGGATCTTGTGCACGTAGGCCTGGTGCCCCGTGTCCCAGATGATCATGTCGTCGGGTGAGCGGAATACCCGGTGCAGCGCGATGGTGAGCTCGACGACGCCGAGGCTCGGCCCGAGGTGGCCTCCGGTCGCCGACACCTTCTCGACGAGGAACTCGCGGATCTCCTGCGCCAGCGCAGGCAACTGCTCAGGCGCCAGTGCCCGGACGTCGCGCGGATCACGGATGCCTTCGATCAAGGCGGGTTCCTCCCTCTCCGGCATGGCCTCGCAAGTCTAGGCGAATACGTCCGCCCTCACCCCTTGATGCCCGGTGTGCGGGCCCGGACAGCGAGCGCCTCCTCCACGAGGGCGACTTCGCGCTGCACGGCGAGCAGGCGGGCCCCTTCGGCCTCGAGTGCTGCCTGCACGGTCGCCAGCTCGTCTGCCGCGAGGTGCGCGCCCAGATCGCTTCGCGCGGTGGAGTAGGCGCTCCTGATTCCGCCTAGCTCGCCCGCCACGACGTGCGCGACGACGCGTCCGAGGGCGATGGGGTACTGCCGCAGGGTCGATCTGCGCATGTCGGCCGGCGCCCGGTCCAGCAACCAGCCAACCACGCGCTCGTCGAACTCGACGGTGCCACGCGGGGGCAGGTCGCGGGGCCAGCCCGGCGGCCCTCCCCTTGCCATCGTGCCTAGATCAGCGATCGCAGCACGTACTGCAGGATCCCGCCGTGCCGGTAGTAGTCCGCCTCGCCCGGGGTGTCGATGCGCACGAGGGCGGTGAACTCGACCGTCCGCCCGTCGGCCGCCACGGCCTCCACGTCGACTTCACGTGGCGTGTCGCCGTCGTTCAGCGCGGTGATCCCGTGGATCGTGAACACCTCGTCGCCGCGCAGCCCGAGCGCGTCGGCGCCCACGCCCGGCTGGAACTGCAGTGGCAGCACGCCCATCCCGATGAGGTTGGAACGGTGGATCCGCTCGTAGGACTCGGCGATGACGGCGCGGACCCCGAGCAGGGCAGTCCCCTTGGCCGCCCAGTCGCGGCTGGAACCGGATCCGTACTCCTTGCCAGCAAGGATGACCAGGGGCGTGTGGCGCCTCGCATAGGCCATGGCTGCGTCGTAGACCGGGACGGTCTCGTCGTCGGGAGTGCTGAAGTCGACGGTGAAGCCGCCCTCGATGTCCTTGAGCATGAGGTTGCGCAGCCGGATGTTGGCGAAGGTGCCGCGGATCATCACCTCGTGGTTGCCACGCCGGGACCCGTACGAGTTGAAGTCCTTGCGGTCGACGCCGTGCTCGGTCAGGTAGCGGCCCGCCGGACTGTCGGCCTTGATCGACCCAGCCGGGGAGATGTGATCGGTCGTGACCGAGTCCCCGAGCTTCAGCAGGACGCGCGCGCCGGTGATGTCCAGCACCGGGCTCGGCTCGGCGGCCATGCCGTCGAAATACGGGGGCTTGCGCACGTACGTGCTCGCGGGGTCCCACGCGAAGATGCCTCCGCTGGGCGTGGCCAGCGCCTGCCAGCGTTCGTCCCCCGCGAACACGTCCGCGTACCGGGAGGTGAACATCTCCGCATCGATGGACGCATCGACGGCGGCCTGCACCTCGCTGGCGCTCGGCCAGATATCGGCCAGGTAGACGGGGATTCCGTCAGCATCCGTCCCGAGGGCGTCCGTCGTGATGTCGATGTCCATCGTGCCGGCGATGGCGTACGCGACCACGAGGGGAGGCGAGGCGAGGTAGTTCATCTTCACGTCGGGGTTGATCCGCCCCTCGAAGTTGCGGTTGCCGCTGAGGACCGCGGTGACCGCGAGGTCGGACTCGTTGACAGCGGCCGAGACCTCTGGCAGCAGCGGCCCCGAGTTGCCGATGCAGGTCGTGCACCCGTAGCCGACGACGCTGAAGCCCAGCTTCTCCAGGTACGGCAGGAGTCCGGACTTCTCGTAGTAGTCCGTGACCACCTTCGAGCCCGGCGCCAGCGTCGTCTTGACCCACGGCTTGCGGGTGAGTCCCCGCTCCACGGCCTTCTTGGCGAGCAGGCCGGCGCCGAGCATGACCGACGGGTTGGAGGTGTTGGTGCACGAGGTGATGGCCGCGATGGTGACGGCCCCATGCCCGATCTCGACCGGCCCACCGTCAAGGAACACGCTGGCGGTCGCCGAGGGGTCATGGGTGTACGCCGTGAGCGCGGTACGGAAGGCGCCCTGAGCCTGGCTCAGCAGCACGCGGTCCTGCGGTCGCTTCGGCCCGGCGATCGACGGCACGATCGTGGTCAGGTCGAGTTCCAGGTACTCGGAGTACGTTGGCTCGTGCTGGGGGTCGTGCCAGAGTCCTTGCTCCTTGGCGTACGCCTCGACCAGCTCGATCTGGTCCTCGGAACGCCCGGTGAGACGCAAGTAGTCGACGGTTGCCCCATCGATCGGGAAGATCGCCACGGTGCTGCCGTACTCCGGGCTCATGTTCCCGATGGTGGCGCGGTTGGCAAGCGGGACCGCTCCCACGCCCTCGCCGTAGAACTCGACGAACTTGCCGACCACGCCGTGCTTGCGCAGCATCTCCGTGATCGTCAGGACGAGGTCGGTGGCGGTCGCGCCTGACGGAAGCCCCCCGGACAGCTTGAAGCCGACCACCCGCGGGATGAGCATGGACACCGGCTGGCCGAGCATCGCCGCCTCTGCCTCGATGCCGCCCACGCCCCAGCCGAGCACGCCGAGTCCGTTGACCATGGTCGTGTGCGAATCGGTGCCGACGACGGTGTCCGGGTAGGCCTGACCTCCGCGCGCCATGATGACGCGGGCGAGGGCCTCGATGTTGACCTGGTGGACGATGCCCGTGCCGGGAGGCACCACCTTGAACTCCTCGAACGCCCCCTGCCCCCAGCGCAGGAACTGGTACCGCTCCCGGTTGCGCTCGTACTCCAGGTCGACGTTGCGCACCTCGGCGTCGGGCGTCGCGAAGAAGTCAGCGATCACGGAGTGGTCGATGACCAGTTCGGCCGGGGCCAGCGGTTCGATCCTCGACGGGTCGCCCCCTAGTTCGGCGACGGCCTCACGCATCGTGGCCAGGTCCACCACGACGGGTACGCCGGTGAAGTCCTGCATGACCACGCGGGCCGGGGTGAACTGGATCTCCTGGCTAGGCTCGGCCGCGGGATCCCAGGCACCCAGGGCCGAGATGGTCTCGCGCGTGACGTTGGCGCCGTCCTCCGTGCGGAGCAGGTTCTCCAGCAGGATCTTGTGCGTGAACGGCAGACGATCGGCACCCGGCACCGCAGAGATGCGGAAGATCTCGTGGGTGGCGCCGCCGGCTGCCAGGGTCCCGCGCGCTCCGAAGCTGTCCTTGCTCGCCACCAGCGATCTCCTCGTGTCGGTCCCGTTCGATCCCGTCAATTTATCTTGACGTCAAGATACTTGCCCAGACTACTCGGAATCCAGCCGGGGCAGCCGCTCCCGAAGCGACGTCGCGACCCTAGCCGGACCCCGCCCGCTCGAGGAGGGCAACCGCCTCGACATGGTGGGTCATGGGAAAGGCATCGAACGCGCGAAGGCCGCGCAGCCGGTACCCCGACGAGCGCAGGCGGCCGACGTCGCGGCCGAGCGCCACCGGGTCGCAGGCCACGTAGACCAGGCGGTCCGGGCCCACCTTCGCCAGGGCATCGACAATCGCGAGACCGGCCCCGGCCCTCGGCGGATCCAGCACGATCCCGCTCGGCCGCGGGAGGGCGGCACCCGTGGCCGCCAGCCAGGCGGCCACGTCGGCGGCGTGCAGCCGCACCCATGGCGCATCGTGCAGTGCTCTCCGGGCGTCACGGACGCCGGTCGCCGAGGCCTCGACCGCCTCGACGTTCCCGCCGGATCCCACCGCGTCGGCCAGGGCAGCGGAGAGCAGGCCCGCCCCGCTGTAGAGGTCCCACCACGACTGGCCCGGCTGCGGGCGGCCAAGGTCCACGATGGCCTGCTGGAGCGCCTCGGCAAGCCCGGGGTGCACCTGCCAGAACCCGGTCGCCGAGATCCGCCACCGGCGAGCACCGGCCCGCTCGACCAGCCGGCCCTCAGGGGCCAGCGGCCTGCCCTTCCCGTCCAGCGGCACGAAGGCAGCCGTGCCGTCGGAGCCCTGGGCCGCCGCCACCTCTCGGGTGCCGACGGGACCGACCGGCAGCGCAGCCCGGTCGAGCCTCGGGACGGCCAGCAGGCAGGAATCGACCGCGACAACGGCGTGGCTGCGGTGGGCGCGCAGGCCCGTGGCTCCATCGACTGCCCATCTCATCCGGGTCCGCCACCGCAGGCCGTCCGGGTGGCCCGGCAGTTCGTGCACGGTCGTGTCCATGCCGTCGAGGTCCTGCTCGGCCCCGCCGAAACGGGTGAGCGCATCGATGAGCACCTGCTGCTTCAACTGGCGCTGCGCAGGAAGCGCGACATGCTGGAAGTCGCAGCCACCGCACGTGCCGGCCCATGCGCAGGGCACCGCTACCCGATCGGGACTGGCCACGATGACCTGGGCGACATCGGCCCGGGCGACCTTCGCACCCACCTCGCTGATCCGGATCCGCACGCTCTCCTCCGGCAGGGCACCGCGCACGAACACCGTCCAGCCGTCGGTGTGCGCCACGACGTGGCCACCATGCGCGATGGGACCAGCCGTGACGATGCGCTCGTCGCCCACCGCAAGCGGCAAGCGGTCGCGGTCGGGGCGCGGCACGGAGGCCTACGCGTCGCGGTCGAGGGCGAGCTCGCTGGACTTCAGCTGCCAGGGGACGCTGGTGACCATGACTCCCGGCGTGAAGAGCAGCCGGCTCTTCAGCCGTAGCGCCGACTGGTTGTGGAGCAACTGCTCCCACCACCGGCCGACCACGTACTCCGGAACGTAGACCGTGATGAGGTCGTTTGGATTGTCGCTGCGCAGCGCGCGCACGTAGTCAAGGATCGGCCGGGTGATCTCGCGATAGGGCGAAGCCAGCACCTTCAGGGTGACCGGGATCTCCTGGCGTTCCCAGTCCTCCTGCAGGCGCGCCGTGTCCTCCGGGTCCACGTCGACCGTGATCGCCTCGAGGACAGTCGGCCGGGTGGCCCGCGCATACATCAGCGCGCGCATCGTCGGCTTGTGCAGCTTGGATACCAGGACCAGCACGTGCACCCGGGTCGGCAGGACCATGAGTTCCCGGTCGACATGCATGATCTCGCTCTTGACCCGCTCATAGTGCGAGTGGATGCCGCGCATGAGCAGGTAGATCAACGGCATCGCCACGACCACGATCCAGGCGCCCCTGGTGAACTTCGTGACGAGCACGATGACGAGGACCGATCCGGTCATGACGAGGCCGAAGCTGTTGATCACCCGGGACCTCTGCATACGAAGCCGCTCCGACTTCTCGACCTCCGATCGCAGGTGGCGCGTCCAGTGCCGGACCATCCCGAGCTGGCTGAGGGTGAAGGAGACGAAGACGCCCAGGATGTAGAGGTTGATGAGGCCGCTGACCGACGCCTGGTAGGCGATCACGAGCAGAACGGCCAGCCCCGCGAGCGTGAGGATCCCGTTGCTGAAGGCCAGCCGGTCCCCCCGCGTGTGCAGTTGGCGCGGGAGATAGCCGTCCTTCGCCAGCACGGAGCCGAGGACCGGGAAGCCGTTGAATGCCGTGTTCGCGGCCAGGGCGAGGATGACCGCGGTGGCCAGCGCGATCACGAGGACCGCCCACGGCATCCCGGTGAACACCGCGGCCGCGATCTGCACGATGACCGTCTTCTGGCTCTCGCCCGCAGGCAGTCCGATCAGTTCGCTGTCGAGGTGGGCGACGTGGACCTCGGTCCTCAGGGCCAGCCACGTGATCCCGGCGAACATCGACATCGAGATCACCCCGAGCAGGAGCAGGGTCGTCGCCGCGTTCCGCGACTTGGGCTTCTTGAAAGCGGGGACTCCGTTGGAAATGGCCTCGATGCCGGTGAGCGCGGTCGTGCCGCTGGAGAACGCCCGGGCAAGGAGGAAGAGGAGGGCCGCGCCGGCGAAGTTGTCCTCGGCGATGATCTGCCAGTCCGCGCTCTCCGCCTGCAGGTCGGCCCCCTGGGCGAGCTGCACCGCAGCCGCCCCGATCATGATGAAGATCGACGCGATGAAGAAGTAGACCGGGATGGCGAAGAAGGCGCCGGACTCCTTGACTCCCCGGAGATTGAGCAGCGTGATCGCCACGATCAGCCCGACCGCCCACCAGACCGAATGCTCCTCGACGAACGGGATGGTCGAGCCGAGGTTCTCGACCGCGGACGAGATGGACACCGCGACGGTCAGCACGTAGTCGATGAGCAAGGCGCTGGCAACGAAGACGCCCCAGTTCGGGCCGAGATTGTGGGAAACCACTTCGTAGTCGCCGCCGCCGCTCGGGTAGGCGTGCACGTTCTGGCGATACGAGGCCACGACCGTGAAGTAGATGATCACGACGGCCAGGGCGATCCACGGCCCGTACGCGTATAGGGAGGCCCCGCCCAGGGCCAAGGTGATGAGGATCTCCTGCGTTGCGTACGCATTTGACGACAGGGCATCGCTGGCGAAGACGGGAAGCGCGATGCGCTTGGGCAGCAACTGGTCGCCCAGCCGCTCGCTGCGGAGGGCACGTCCGAGGAACAGCCGTTTCACCACATCCGACATCGCCACGGCCGTGAGCCTACGACCCGCCGGGTGCGTGTAGCGTTCGGGCGTGCACATCGTCATCCTCGGCTGCGGTCGCGTGGGGTCGTTGCTGGCCCACCGCCTCGATGACATGGGTCATTCAGTGGCGGTCGTCGACCAGGACGCTGGGGCGTTCCGCAAGCTGAGTCCGAACTTCTCCGGGCAGACGGTCACCGGGGTCGGCTTCGACCGCGAGACCCTGGAGACCGCGGGCATCGCGCGCGCGCACGCCTTCGCTGCGGTCAGCAGTGGCGACAACAGCAACATCCTGGCCGCCCGCGTGGCCCGCGAGACGTACGGAGTCGGCCAAGTGGTGGCCCGCATCTACGACCCGCGCCGCGCCGAGGTCTACCAACGCCTGGGGATCCCCACGGTTGCCACGGTCTCCTGGTCGACCGGCCAGATCATGCGGCAGATCCTCCCGCTGGGAGCGCAGAACGAGTACACGGATCCGAGCGGCGCGGTCGTGCTGGCCCAGGTTCACGTGGGCCAGCACTGGCTCGGCCTGCGCACTGCCGACCTCGAGGAGGCATCCGGGGCACGGGTCGCCTTCCTCACGCGTTACGGGCAGGCGTTCATCCCGACCCAGGACTCGGTCATCCAGGACGGGGACCTCGTTCACGCGCTCTACGAGGTGGATGCCCGGGACCGGGTCGAGCGGGCCTTCGAGACAGGATCGGGTGCGGGCTGATGCGCGTCGCCATCGCCGGGGCGGGCAAGGTGGGCCGCTCCATCGCCCGCGAACTGGTGGTCAACGGGCACCAGGTGCTCCTCATCGACAAGGACCCGCTGCTGGCGCGTCCGGGCGTGGTCGAGGGGGCCGACACCCTCCTCGCCGATGCGTGCGAGATCTCCGCGCTCGACGAGGCGATGCTGTCGCACTGCCAGGTCGTGGTGGCCGCAACGGGCGACGACAAGGTCAACCTCGTCGTGTCGCTGCTCGCCAAGACCGAGTACGGAGTCCCGCGCGTCGTGGCCCGCGTCAACCACCCCAAGAATGAGTGGATGTTCGACGAGTCCTGGGGTGTCGACGTCGCCGTGTCGACCCCCCGCATGCTGTCTGCCCTCGTCGAGGAAGCGGTCAGCGTGGGCGACCTGGTCCGGCTGTTCACGTTCCGCCAGGGCGACGCCAACCTCGTCGAGATCACCTTGTCAGCCGACTCCCCGGTCGTCGGCCTGCGCGTGGGCGACCAGGCCTGGCCCATCGACACTGCGCTCGTCGCCATCGTGCGCGGACCACGGGTGTTCGCCCCCTCGCCCGACGACCCCCTCGACGTAGGTGACGAACTGCTCTTCGTCGCCTCCCCCGACCAGGAGCCCGAGCTGCAGCGCATGCTCGGCCACGCCTAGCTTCGGCCTGCCCTACCCGGACGGGTTGCCGTGCTGGGCCTGGGCTCGTTCGGCCCGCTTGCGCTGCAGCACCGGTGCAAGAACCCGGTAGGTCCAGTAGGCCGCCCCAAGGAACAGCGGGTATCCCATGACGATCTTCGCGATGCCCTGCACCTCGACCCACCCGGCGAAGTACATGGGCGCCTGGACGACGATGCGGCCATAGAACAGGCCGACCCAGATCCACGACGCCGCCGCGTAGATCCGGCGCAGCTCGCGGTCCCGGCGCCAGGACGTGCCCTCGCCGGTCAGGAAGCCCATGGCAATCCCGAGCAGCGGCCAGGTGGCCAGGATGGAGACCAGGAAGGCGGTGCCGTACCCGAGGTTGGTCAGCATGCCGGGCAGGTAGACGTCCGATGCGTTGTCGTTGCGCGACGCCCACCATGCCGAGAACGCAAGCCCCACGAACCCGGCGGCCACCTGCCCGAGCGGCTCCCGCCGCACCAGTCGCCAGCCGACGATGAGCACACCGGCCGCAAGCGCGGCGATGAGCGAGGTCCGCAGGTTGGCTGAGGTGACGACATAGGCGACCACGAACACGGCGGTGGGCAGCCCGGAGTCGATGACCCCGCGCCACCCGCCGATCGCCCGCTCGAGCAGGAGCGACTCCGCCTTGATCTCCGCGACGCTCTCGTGATCGACCGGCTCGTGATCGACGGACTCCGCGTCCGCCGGCCCGACATCGTCGGATCGAGGTGCCTCGGTCATCCCGGCTTGAGCTCGTAGCGCGGATTGAAGATCGTCGGGCTCTCGGTATTGCAGGTCAGCCGACCCGTGACCACCATCGAGCGACCCGGGTCGATGCCCGGAATGCGGCGACGTCCCAGCCACACGACGTTGACGCTCCCGGATCCGTCATACAGCTCGATCTCCAATGCCGGGACGTTGCTGCGCGGCCGCAGGGTCATGGAGCGGACCATGCCCCGAACCGTCACTGTCTCGCCGGGGGTGCAGCAATCGATCCGCGCAACGGTGGCCGCGTGGCCCACCCCTTCGGCGATCAGCTCGGCTGCCTCGACCTCAGACTGATTCTGGGTGAGCCGGTGCCACAGCCGGCCGAGTGGCCCCTCGTGGCTGCGCAGCCGTTCCCCGGTTGTGCTCACGTCCACAGGCTAACGCGTCTCGGTGATCTCGGGCCCACGGGCGAACGGCGATGGCAACGTCGGAGCCGCCGTGGCCGCGGCGTCCGGGTTCTCCGGCATGCGCAGCGGGATCGCGGATCCGACCGGCATCGCCTCCGTGCCCCGAACGACGATCAGGCCGCGGACCATCGCCTCGAGGGCGTCCGCCGCCTCCCCCGGCCGGGCCGCCGACCCGAGGAACACTGCCCGCAGGAACCAGCGGGGTCCCTCGATGCCGACGAATCGGGCCGCCTGGAGCGCACCGCTGCCCTCGGCCTTGACCTGGGCCCGCAGCTCCACGCCGAACGGGCCTTCGGCCTCCTCGACCAGCCCGCCGCCCGAACTGATCGACGCCTTGATCTGCGGCCTGACCTCGTCCCAGAGCCCCCCGCTGCGTGGCGCGGCATACGGCTGCACCTGCACCCCGCCGTCGGGCCGCGCGAACGTCAGTTGCACGACGTTGCCGGAGGCCTCATCGACCTGGACCTGCACATCGACACCCGGCATCGGCGTCACCCGCAGTGCGGTGAGGTCCAGTCGCTCGATGCCGTCGTTGAAGTCGACCTCGGAGACGTCCCATGGGCCGTTGGCGCGGGAGTCGGCCACTGCTGCCACCTCTTTCGAACGCCTGTCGGCGTTATCAGCCCGTAACCGTACCCGCGTGCCCGCCCGTGGACCCAAACCCACCCTCGCCGCGGTGGCTGCCCGGCAGCCGGTCCACCTCGACGAGAGTGGCCCGCTCGACGCGCTGGATGACCAACTGGGCGATCCGGTCTCCCCGGTTCACCTGCACGTCCGCCGCGGGGTCGAGGTTCACCAGGATGACGGACAGCTCGCCGCGATAGCCGGCATCGACCGTGCCAGGGGCGTTGGCGACCGTGAGTCCGTGCCTTAGCGCCAACCCGCTGCGCGGGTGCACGAAGGCTGCGTAGCCGTCCGGGAGGGCAATGGCGATGCCGGTGGGGACGAGTGCCCGGCCTCCCGGCGGGATGACGTGGTCGCCGCGGCTGAACAGGTCCAGGCCGGCATCCCCTGGATGGCCGTACTGCGGGAGCGGGAGGGCAGGGTCCAGGCGGGCGACGAGCACCGGCACGTCCGCGCTCACGGGTTGACCTCGATGGCGCCCGCTGCACCGGCGGACCGCCAGGCCGGGCCCCCGGCTGCGCGGTCGTCGATCGCCCGCTGGATGAACTCATCGGGCGCGCTGTCGACGAAGTGCTCCAACGGGACCTGGATGAACAGGGCGGTCGCCGTGAGGGCCAAGGGCCCGTCCGGCCCGCCCAGCCGGCCGACGGCCCGCATGAAGACCTTCCTGCCCTTCACGCCCACCACCTCGGCATCGATGCGCACGCGCGACCCGACAGGGACGGGTCGCCGGAAGTCCACCTCGAGCCGACCGGTGACCGTGTGGGCGCTGAGCAGCCAGTTCAACGAGCCGAGGACCTCGTCGAGCGCGAACGTGAGCACTCCGCCGTGTGCCAGACCGGGAGCGCCTTGGTGATGCTCGGTCACGTCGAAGTCGCTGGATACCGACATGCCCTCGCCGGCCGTGATCCTCAGGTGCAGCCCGGCCGGCTCGTCCGATCCGCAGCCCAGGCACCAGCGATAGTGCAGGGGAATGGGCTCCCCGGGCGCCGGTGCGCCCGGTCCCCGCGTCGGGCGCACCGCGTCGGGCGGGGGCGTCGTCGGGAGCGCTCCCCGCGGGCGGTGTGCCCCGGGATTCGGGGGCTGGGACGGGCTCACAATCGAACCGTACCCGTCTGCCACAGTGGTCCCGTGATGGGTCACAGTGGTCCCGTGATGGGAATCCACTACCGCGAGCGCCTGCTGCCGCGCTGGTGGGCGTGGCTGGTCTCGGGAGCGATGGTGGCCATGCTGGCCATCGCCTACGGCGGGGCCCTTGGCTTGGCCGCGGGAGTGGCCGTCGGGACCCTCGGAGGCGCCCTGGTGGGATGGCTGCTGTGGATCACCTCTCCCGAGGTGGCGGTGGATGCCGCTGGCCTGCATGCGGCCGGCGCCGTCCTGCCGCCCTGGGCGCTCGGCCCGGCTACCGTCCTTGACCGCGCAGGGGTGGCCCGGCAGCGCGGACCGGGCTCGGATGCACGGCTCTACGTCGTCCTGCGCCCGTGGTCGGCGGCTCGCGGCGTGCTGGTCGAGGTACGCGACCCGCAGGACCCGCACCCCGCATGGCTGGTCAGCAGTCGCCGCCCCGAATTGCTCGCAGCCGCCGTGACCGTGTCCCATGGCGATACGCTCGGCCCCAATCCAGCACAGCCAACGGAGGCGACATGACAGACACGGACGCGTCGGGCAGCTCGGACGTTGACGTCACCGTCGAGGTCAATCCCCTGGTGCACCTCATTGCTCCCTTGGCGGCCATCGGTGCGACCATGCTTGCCCGCAAGTTCCTCAACAGTGGGTACCGCCGGGTGACCGGCAGCGCGGCGCCTGATCCAGGGGATGCGAATGTCAAGTTCGCGCGCGCTGTCATGTGGGCGGCAGTCACCGCAGCAACCGCCGCGGTGGTCGAGGTCGCCGTCTACCGGATCGTCAATCAGGCCGGCCAGAAGAAGGCCTGACCGCTGCTGCCGGCCCTCCTGCTGAGAACTACGCGCATTCCTTGCAGATTGGCCCGTTGGGCGTCTCGTGGTCGACCTGGCTGCGGTGTTGCACCAGGAAGCACTTCGTGCAGGTGAATTCATCCGACTGGCGTGGCAGGACCCGCACCGTCAGGCTCTCGTCTGACAGGTCGGCGCCGGGGAGCTCAAGGCTCTCCGCCAGCTCCGCCTCGTCGACGTCGACGGCCGACGAGGCCTTGTCGGCCCTGCGGGCCTTCAGTTCCTCGAGGCTGTCCTCTGCGAGCTCCTCGTCGGTCTTCCGAGGCGCGTCGTAGTCGGTTGCCATGGCCCTAGCCCTTCGTCAGTCCGGACTCGGTGAGTCCGGGTGCCGCATGTGCGCCTGTCGTGATCGGAGCAGCACGTGCGCCGGAACGCCCGCGATGCCTCGTTCATTCCCGGCCTCGATCATTCCCGGAGCGCAGATTGTGCCTCATGCCCACCCGGACCGCGTGGCAGGGTAGTGCACATCACCCAACAGGAGGGTTCTCCATGCCCGTGTACGCGCTGGGAGACCGGCAGCCAACGATCCATCCCACGGCGTTCGTGCACCCGGACGCGGTGCTCATCGGCGATGTGCGTATCGGCCCAGAGTCAAGCGTGTGGCCGGCAGCCGTGCTCCGCGGCGACCACGCGGCGATCATTGTCGGGGCCCGGACATCCGTGCAGGACGGAACCGTCGTGCACTGCTCGAAGGACCTGGACACGGTCATCGGGGACCGATGCGTGATCGGCCACAATGCCCATCTCGAGGGCTGCACCATCCACGATGACTCGCTGGTGGGGTCGGGCTCGACCGTGCTGCACCGGGCGCAGGTGGGCCCGCACGCGCTCGTCGGCGCCGGGGCCGTGCTCGGCAACGACAAGGTGGTGCCCCCTTACGCCAGAGCGCTGGGGGTCCCGGCGATCATCACCGAGAACGCCGTGGCCGACGACGACTTCGATCGTGCGGTGGCAACGTATGTGCACAACACGCATTGGTACGCGGCGGAACTCAGGCGCCTGGACTGAGGCCCTCGTGCAGGCGCCTGAGTGAGCGCCGGAACTGAGATGCGATGCCGGGAGCACTTGCGACGACGACCCCGTCGGGCGCCTCGGCCGTCAGCCCGGTCACCACGGCGCCCGCCTCGTGCGCGATGAGTGCGCCGGCTGCGAGGTCCCAGGGGTTGAGGCCGCGCTCGAAGTACGCATCCACCTGCCCGCTGGCCAGCCAGCACAGGTCAACGACCGCCGAACCCGATCGGCGCAGGTCGGCGACCTCGGCAACGAGTCGGCCCGCAACCGCCCCCTGCTCCGCACGTCGGCCCGCGTCATAGTCGAAGCCGGTTGCCACCAAGGCCCGATCCAGGACCCGGCAGTCGCTCACGTGGATCCGCTCGGCTCGTGCCCCTCGCACCCGCCACGCGCCCTGCCCGCGCACAGCGATGTATGCCTCGTCCAAGACGGGGGTCACCACGACCCCGACGGAGGCCATGCCCTGCTCCTCCACCGCGATGGACACCCCCCACAACGGCAGCCGATGGACGTA
The DNA here is from genome assembly GCA_030681835.1 of Actinomycetota bacterium. Lineage (GTDB taxonomy): Bacteria > Actinomycetota > Actinomycetes > S36-B12 > S36-B12 > UBA10649. The sequence continues at coordinate 3,809 of JAUXRN010000011.1, read as the reverse complement.
GTTGACGGTCCCGTCCAGCGGGTCGATCACCCAGCGCACCCCAGTGCTGCCCGTCCGTTCTCCGCCCTCCTCGCCGAGGATCGCGTCGTCCGGCCGCTCGCTCAGGATGGCCGCCCGGATGAGCAACTCCGACCCGCGGTCCATGGCCGTCACGGAATCCGTGGGCGTGGACTTGCTCTCCACCTCGAGAAGCAGGGGGCGCTCGTCCCTCAGGAAGCGCGCCGCGTCGCCTCCCGCGCGCCAGGCCAGGCGCGCGAGCGGATGCCACTGGAGAACCTCAGCAAGGTCACGCAGGGCCGGGGGCATGGCCTCATCCTGCCCGGCCCCGGAGCCCTTCCCCCGCCCGGTACTGTCGCATCTCGTGCTCACCCCCTACCGGCAGGCGCTCGCCCTGCCAGGGGCGCGTGCGTTCTCGGCCACCGCGTTCGTGGCCCGGTTGCCGATCGCCATGATCGGGCTGGGGATCGTGCTCCTGGTCAGCGGACGAACCGGGTCCTACGCCCAGGCCGGCGCCCTGGGTGCCGCATTCCAGATCGCCGCGGCCGTCGGAGCCCTGCGCTCGAGCCGTTGGGTCGACCAGGTGGGGCAGGGCCGACTGCTCCCCTGGCTCGCCGGGATCCACGCGGCCGGCCTGGTGGCCTTCGTCGCGGCGGTCGGCTACGACGCGCCGCTCGCGGTGCAGTTCGCCATCGCGGCCGTGGCGGGCGCCTTCCAGCCGGCCATCGGAGCCATGGTCCGGGCTCGGTGGGCGAACCTGACAGACGACCCGGGGCGCGTGCGCAGCGCGTTCGCGTGGGAGAGCATCCTCGACGAACTCATCTTCACCGTGGGGCCGTTGCTGACCGCCTTCCTGGCCTTCCAGGCCGGCCTGTCGGTCCCCCTTGTCGTGGCGGCAGTCGTGACGGTGCTCGGGTCGTTGGCGCTGGCGGCCCAGCACGGGACCCAGCCAGCCCCCTCGCCCCGAGCCCCCCGCCAACGAGGCGAGGCCCGCAGGACCGGGGCCATCCGGGCGCCGGGGATGCTCGTCATGGTGACATCGGCCCTCGGCGTCGGCGGGGTCTTCGGCGCCTATGAGGTCACGGTCGTCGCCTTCGCGCAGGAGGCCGGCCAGTCGGGCGCTGCTGGCGTGATCCTCGGGTTGTGGGCCTTCGGGTCGATGATCTCCGGCATCGTCTTCGGGTCGCGGCAGTGGCGGATGCCCCTCCCCCGCCAGGTCATGATGCTCACCGCATTGCTGACGGTGGTGCTGGTGCCAGCGCCTTTCGTGCCCACCGTGGCGCTGCTCGCCGGGACGACATTCGTGGCCGGCATGGCCGTCGCCCCGGCCCTCATTGCCGTGTTCTCCCTGACCGAGCGGCTGGTGCCTTCGGAGCAGCTCACCGAGGGTCTGACCTGGACCAACTCGGGCCTGGCGCTCGGCTTCTCGGGCGGGACGGCAGTGGCCGGCATCGTGGTGGACGCGGTTGGCACGACCTGGGCCTTCGGTCTGCCCATCGCCAGCGCCGCGTGCGCCTTCATCGCCGCGGCAGCGGGCCAGCCGGTGCTGCGGCGCGCGGCCGCCGGGCGACCCCTCCCGGGGCCGGCCATCGCGTGGGGCGTCGACCCCGTGCCGGGGCCAGGCGCCGGAGCCGTCGTCGATGACCCTCCCACGCCATAGCCGGCCCTGCGGAATCCGCACGCAACCCGCAGTACGCGATCCGGAGGCGCTAAGTTCATCCCTGCGATGATGTGGGCCTGCGCACACCCCACGTCCTGAACGGCAGCCGCACCGGCCGCCAGATGGGAGAACGTCCTGCTCACCTTCAGCCCCCGCGAGGTCCAGTCGCGGGTCCGCGCCGGCGCTTCGGCTGAGGCCGTTGCCGACGACACGGGCTGGCCGCTGGACAAGGTCATGCGATACGCCGAGCCACTACTGGCCGAGCGTGCCTACATCGCCGAGCAGGCTCAGGTCGTCGAGGTACGCCGGTCGGGCGGTGGGGCGACGCTCCAGCAGGCGGCGTCGGCCGCCCTGGGCATCGATGCATCGTCGGACAAGGTCGAGTGGGACTCCTGGCGGCGCGAGGACGGCAAGTGGGTCGTGAGCGTGGCCTACCCCGACCGCGGGAAGACCAAGGTCGCGCAGTGGACATACGACCCGGCGGGGCGCAACATCCACCCACTGGACGACAACGCCCGAGCGCTGATGGGCGTGCGGACACTGGACGACGACCGCGACCCGATCGCAGATGCTCTGGACTTGGTGTCGGTCGAGGTCGAGGACGAACCGGGCGATGCACGCCGCCCCCGCCTCGTCGCCGTGCCCGATGCCGACGAGAACCCGACGCAGCCTGCTGAAGACGCCGAGACGACGGTCACCATCGCGCACCCGAGCACGCCCGCGACCACCCCGGCCGCGACGCCGCCGGCAGCGAGCCCGCCGGCGCGCAAGCCCAAGACCCGCAAGGGCCGGGCCAGCGTGCCCAGCTGGGACGAGATCCTCTTCGGCGCCACGCGCCCCGAGGACAAGTCCTAGGACTGCCCTCCAGCGACGTCCCGCGCTAGCCGAACGGCAACGGCTGGCGGGACATGTGCTCCTGGGCGGCCCCCGCCGCCGTGGTCCGCGACCGGTAGTGCCGGCGACACAGCACTTCGTATGCCACCGCGTGAGAGGTGTCCGTCGTCGTGTCACCGACCACCACTTGGTCGCCCTCGACGACCATCGCCCCGTTGACTGTGCGGGCGTTGTGGATGGCCCGCTGACCGCACCAGCACAGCGCCTCGACCTGCAGGACCTGCACCCGGTCGGCCAGTTCGACGAGGCGCGCCGAGCCCGGGAACAGGCGGGTCCTGAAGTCGGTCATGATGCCGAAGGCGTACACGTCGACGCCGAGCTCGTCCACCACCGATGCGAGCTGCTCGACCTGCTCCTCCGTGTAGAACTGCGCCTCGTCGCAGATGAGGTAGTCGACCCGCTCCCCCTGCGAGAGCCGCTCCACGACGTGCGCCTTGATGTCGCGTTCCTCGTCGACCTCGACGGCGGAGACCGTCAGTCCCAGCCGGCTGGACAACACCGACTCGCCCGCTCGGTCGAGCCGGGTGAACACGATCCCGGCCCGCCCACGGGAGGAATGGTTGTGGTCGGTCTGCAGGGCGAGGGTCGACTTCCCGCAGTCCATGGTGCCCGCGTAGAAGATGAGCTCCGCCACGGGGTCATCGTGCCAGACACCTGACTCAACCGGGGCGATGCAGCAGTGCCGGGATGGACACCTCGTCTGCGCTCAGCGCACCGTGCTGGCCGAGGAGGCTCGAAACGACCGCGTCCCACCGGGTGGCCAGCATCGTCGGCCCCTCGCACACGGCCATGACATCGCCGATCCGGTCGGCCAGGGCGGCGTCGACCGGGCCCATCAGCCCCGACGCCACGACCTCGGAGCGGAGCATCACCCAGGCCCGGGATCCCAGGGTCGACTGCCAGGCGTCGCGCACATCAGCGGCCGCACCCGGCCGGGCATAGACGTGGCGGGCGCGCGGCTCACCCGCAATCCGGGTCACACCGGCCATCAGGGCCGGCACCTCGTCCACCTGGACACGTGCGGCCGGCGGGCAGTCGACCATGCCGTGGTCGGCCGTGACGACGAGGGCACTGCCGGGGGCGAGCGCATCGCACAGCCGGCCGACGAGGTCGTCGGCGCGGGACAAGGCCGTCCGCCATTCGTCGCTGTCGATGCCGAACTCGTGCCCCGTGCGGTCGACTTCGGCCCAGTAGACGTACGCGAAGGATCGCGCGGATGCCGACTGGAGGTCGCGAAGCTCGGCCACCCGCTCCGCCG
>JAUXRN010000219.1 GCA_030681835.1 Actinomycetota bacterium | reverse complement strand
CGACGAAGGACAGCCCGGGGGCGCCGAGGTAGGCGGCTAGGGCGCCCAGGGCAGTGTCGGGCTGGGCGAAGGCGAGGTCGCCCCAGGGGAACCCGCCCCAGGGAATCCGGCCGCGCAAGGCCTCCTGGAGCACCCAGACGGCGCCGACCCACACCGGCGCCGCTGGCAGCCGGGTGACCAACGCGGTCCCTGCGCCGACGAGCGCCAGCCACGCGCCGCAGTACACGCTCAGCATGAGCCATGCATCGGTGCCGACGACGCTCATCCAGTGCAGCAGCGGGGCGAAGAAGACCAGGCCGGTGATCAGCCCGGCCAGCAGGCCCCGCCGGATGCCCGCGCGCCAGGTCGCCGCGGTCAGGAGGGCCACGCCGGCGACGGCGGCGATGCCCAGGCCGATCGGCGGGAAGGCGGCCCACATGACCGCGCCCGCAGCGGTCGCCAGGCACAGGGCCAGGGGTAGGCGTACCAAGGGCTCGGACATGACTTACGCCAGCACGCCGCTGTCGTGGACGACCCGGCCGGCCACGACAGTGCGCTCGCATTGCGGCAGAGGCGCATCGCCGCCCAGGACGGGCAGTCCCGGCGTGCCGCTGCGCGGATCGGTCGACCAGGCAGCCACGCGTTCGTCGGGCGCCTGGACTATGACCTCGTCGACGGTCCACACGACGTAGTGGGCCGGTGCGCCCGGCGAGAGCACGCCCGTGCCCGGCTCCCCCGCGGATCGCCAGCCGGCCCGCGTGTGGGCCGAGAAGGCAGCGCGGGCGGACACGCGCTGCTGCGGCACGCTGTGGTGGACGGCGGCAGCGACCGCAGCCCACGGGCCCAGGGGCGTCACGGGCGCGTCCGACCCGAACGCGACCAGCACCCCGGCCCCGATGAGATCGGCGATCCGGTTCATCGAGTTGGCCCGCCGAGACCCGAGCCGCCGCTCGTACATGCCGCCCGGGCCACCCCAGAGCCCGTCGAACATGGGCTGCATGCTGGCGACGATCCCGAGCCGGGCCATGACCGCGATCGCGTCGTCGTCGAGCATCTCGGCGTGCTCGAGCCGGTGACCCGCAGAACGCACCGATTCCACACCCACGCGGCCTGCGGCGTCGACGAAGCCCGCGATGACGCTCCGGGTGGCCTCGTCGCCGATCACGTGGAAGCCCGCCTGCATCCCGGCCTCCGTGGCCGCCACGACATGCTCGGCAACCCGGCTGGCATCGAGGTAGCCGGCCCCGGAGGTGGAGGGGTCGTCGGCGTACGGATCGCACAGGCACGCGGTACGCGACCCGATGGCTCCGTCGGCGAACAGGTCGCCCGCCGCCCCGAGCGCACCGAGTTCGCGGGCCCGCTCGATGCCGCCGTCCTCGGCGAGCTGGCCCCAGTAGCCCACGACGAGCGCCCCGGGCTCGTGCCGGGCGAGGGCGAGCACCTCGACGAGGTCGTGCTCACCCGAGATGGTCGGCCCGGCCATCTCGTGCAGCGCGACGATGCCCAGCCGCGCGGCGTGATCGCGCATGGCCCGCTGGGCCTCCTGCCGCTGGGCGGCAGGGATCGAGGCCAGCGCGGTCTCGCGGACGGAGTGGTGGGCCTCGCGTGAAACCGGTCCATCCGTGGAGTAGCCCGGCAGTGCCTCGATGCCGGGAACCATGGCCAGGAGGGCGCTCGAGGCAAGTGCGGAGTGCACGTCGATGCGGGACAGGTAGGCCACGCTGCCCCACGTGGCGCGATCCAGCTCGGACCTGCTGGGCGCGCGGCCCTCGGGCCAACGGGTCTCGTCCCAGCCATGGCCGAGGATCACTCCGCCGCGCAGCCGGCGGGCCCGCGCCGAAACGAGGTCGAGGGCCTCGGCAAGGGACGACGTGCCGCTGAGGTCGAGGCCGGTCAAGGCAAGGCCCGTGCTGGTTGCGTGCACGTGCGCATCGACGAATCCGGGCGTCACCAGGCGGCCCTGCAGGTCGACGACAGCGACTGCCGAGTCCCGGTACGCGTGCGCGGCCGAGTCCTCGCCTACCCAGGCGACCCTGCCGTCATCGACAAGCATCGCGGTGGCAAACGGGCTCGCCGGCGAGTAGATGGTGCCGCCCATGAGCAGCACTTGGTCGCGGGAGGACCAGGCCGGGACTTCGGTCACCGCGTGCGCTCGCCCTTCAGCGCGCGTGCGATCACCATCCGTTGGATCTGGTTGGTGCCTTCGACGATCTGCAGGGCCTTGGCTTCCCGGAAATACCGCTCGACCGGGAAGTCAGCGGTGTACCCAGCACCACCGAGCACCTGGACGGCATCGGTCGTGACCTTCATGGCGGCGTCGGTCGCCGCGAGCTTGGCCATGGCGGCCGGGCGGCCGAACGGCAGGCCAGCGTCCTTCAGGCGTGCCGCCTCGACATACAAGGCGCGGGCGGCGGAGACGGCAGTGGCCATGTCGGCGAGCATGAAGCCGACCCCCTGGAAGTCGATGATCGCCTTGCCGAACTGCTGGCGACCCAGCGCATAGTCGACCGCGGCATCGAGAGCCGCCTGGGCCAGGCCCACGGCGCAGGCCGCGATGCCGAGGCGGCCTGCATCGAGCGCGGCAAGGGCCACCACGAAGCCGGCGCCCTCATCGGAAATGCGGCGCTCGATCGGAATCCTCGCGCCATCGAAGATGACTTGCGCGGTCGGCGATGCGTTGACCCCCATCTTCCGCTCACGCGGTGCGGCCGACACCCCCGGTGTGCCACCGTCGACAAGCAGGCACGTGATGCCGCGCGGCCCGTCGTCGGACGTGCGCACCATCGTGGAGTAGAAGTCGGCCACTCCGCCGTGCGTGATCCACGCCTTCGTGCCGTGGACGACGTACTCGTCGCCCTCGCGCACGGCTCGCGTGACCAGGCCCGCAGCATCGGAGCCTGATTGCGGCTCGGAGAGGCAGTACCCGCCGAGCAGGCTTCCGCCGATCATCTCCGGCAGCCAGCGGTCCCGTTGCTCAGTGGTGCCGAAATTGGCCACTCCGAAGCATGCCAAGTAGTGGACGCTCACGCTCACTCCGACAGTGAGCCAGCCGCGGGCGAGCTCCTCGAGCACCTGCAGGGTCACCTCGTACGGTTGGCCGCCGCCGCCGTACTCCTCCTCGAACGGCAGGCCGAGCAGCCCCAGACCGCCCATGCTGACGAAGGCGTCGCGAGGGAAGGCAGCCGCCTCCTCGTCTCGCGCCGCGCGGGGGGCGAGTTCCTTGGCGGCGAACTCCTCAGCCATCGCGAGGAGTTCGACAGCCTCGGGGGTGGGCAGCAGGCGGGTGACCGAAGCACCCTTCCACGCGGGCATCAGGCGATGACCAGGTCGCGGGTGGTGTTGTTCGCGATGACGACGCCGTCCTCCGTCGCGATGACAATGTCCTCGATCCGGGCGCCGAACCGGCCCTCGCTGTAGAAGCCCGGCTCGATGCTGAATGCCATGCCGGCCTCCAGCATCAGGCGGTTACCCATGACGATGTACGGCTCCTCGTGGGTCTCGAGCCCGATGCCATGGCCGGTGCGATGAATGAACTGCTCGCCGAGCCCGGCGTCAGACAGGACACTGCGGGCGGCGTCATCGACGCTCTCGCACGTGACTCCGGCCCGCGCGTGGGCGACAGCGGCCGCCTGCGCCTGCTTGAGCACCGCGTAGCTGTCCTCGAAGTCCGACGACGGCCGGCCGATCGCGTATGTCCTGGTGCAGTCGCTGCGGTATCCATCCGGCATGGTTCCTCCGATGTCGACGACCACGATGTCACCCGGCTCGATCACGCGGTCCGACACCTCGTGGTGCGGGCTGGCGCCGTTCGGTCCGCTGCCCACGATGATGAAGTCGACTCGAACGTGCCCTTCGTCGATGATTGCCTCCGCGATGTCGCCGGCGACCTCTCGCTCGGTGCGACCTGCACGCAGCCACGTCGACACCCGCTCGTGCACTCGGTCGATCGCCGCTCCCGCTGCCATGAGGGCCGCCACCTCATCCGGGTCCTTGCGCATCCGGCGGGCGGCCAGGATCGGGCCGCCGAGCACCTGCTCCACACCCGGCATGGCCGCGCGCAGGGCGAGGACCTTCTGCGCCCACATGTGGTCATCGACGGCCACCGTGCGGGCATCAGGCAGAAGCGATGCAACAAGCGCGTAGGGGTTGTCCGTCTCGCCCCACGCATGGAGGGTCAGCCCGAGCCTGCCGACGGGGCTGGCGAGAGCGGCAAGCCGCTCGAGGCCGGGCACGACCATGGACGCCGGGCCGTGGGCCGGCACGACCAGGCAGGTGAGCCGCTCAAGCGGAACGGCGTCGTAGCCGACCAGGTAGCGCAGGTCCGGCCCCGGCGTCACGAGGACGGCGTCAACGCCCACGTCGCTCGCATGCTGTCCAACTGCGGCCAGTCGCGCCGCGAACCTGCTCTCCGGCATGGCTGCCCTCCCGTCTGGAGGAGTCTAGTCGCGGGCATCCGCGCGGCCCGGTTCTGCCAGACTGCGGCCATGGCCCCGCAGGATCGCCCGATCCTCGCCTTGGATTCCGCCTCCCTGTACTACCGCTCCTTCCATGCGCTGCCCGAGTCGATGACGGCACCCGACGGCCGACCGCACAACGCGGTGCGCGGGTTCCTTGCCACGGTGAGCCGCCTCGTGGCGGCGCACCGGCCGGCCGAAGTCGTGGCCTGCTGGGATGAGAACTGGCGCCCGGACTGGCGGGTGGAGTTGATGCCGTCCTACAAGGCCCACCGGGTGGCTGACGCCGCCACCGGCCAGGAGCAGGAGCCGGAGTCCCTGGGCGACCAGGCCGAGGCCATCGCCGACCTGCTCGATGCGGCCGGCATTCCCAGGCTCGGGTTCAGCGACTTCGAGGCCGACGACGTGATCGGCAGCCTTGCTGCCTTGGATCCGCGGCGGACCATCGCCGTCAGCGGTGACCGGGACCTCGTCCAGATCGTGGACGAGCGCACCCGCCTCCTGCTGACGGTCAACGGTGGCATGGAGAAGTGGCCGTTGCTCGACCCCGCATCGGTCCTGGAGCGCTACGGGGTCCCGGCGGACCGGTACGTGGACCTGGCCGTCCTGCGCGGGGACCCATCCGACGGGCTGCCCGGGGTGCCGGGCATCGGAGCCAAGACGGCAGCCGCCCTCGTCCATGCGTTCGGCCCCGTCGACGCGATCATGGCTGCTGCGGACGAGGCGCCCGACGCGCGCCCGATGACCCCCCGACTGGCAGCGGCGCTGCTCGCTTCTCGCGACGAGGTCGCGGCCGCATTGATCGTGGCGCGGGTGCGCACGGACCTTCCGGTGCTGGACCGGTCCCCGGCAGTCGACCGAGACGCGCTTGAGGGACTGGCAGAACGGTGGGGAGTCCAGCGGCAGGTGGCCGACTTGATGTCCGCCCTGGCCCGTCACACCGAGGCGGAATAGGACACCACGCCCCGGTTGACCAGGTCTGCGGCAGCGTGTGCCGTGTGGCGCACCGGGTCGTCGACGTCAACCGCCTGGGCGACCTGCCCCAGCAGGTCGATGACCTGCCGGGTCCAGCGCACGAAGTCACCCGCGGTGGTGTCCCCGTGGGTGAGGACCTCGAGCAGGTTGGCTCCCTTGGCCCATCGGTAGGTCGAATCGACCAGCCCGGGATCCGGCTTCCGGGTGATCGCGAGCCCATGCCTGCTCTCGAGGTCGGCCAGTTCCTCGTGCAGCCCGCGAAGCCGCTCGATCGCCTCGCGGACGGCAACGGTGGGCATGGCAGCGGGCGCCTCGTCGTCCGCTCCACGCGCCTCGTAGACGACGGCGGCACAGACCGCCGCCAGCTCGGCCGCATCGAGCGACGACCATGCGCCCTCCCGGATCGACTGGGCGGCGATGAGGTCGGCCTCGGTATACAGCCGCATGAGCATGCGACCGGAGTCGGTCACCTGTGCGCTGTTACCGGACGACGTGAGGTAGCCGAGCTCGGTGAGCACTTCGCAGACGCGGTCGAAGCGCTTGGCAATCGAATTCGTTCGGCCGTCCACCCTGCGCTCCAGATCCCTGATCTGGCGGTCGACCCGGTGGTAGCGCTCCGCCCAGCGCGCATGCACCTCGCGGTCCGAGCAGCCGTGGCAGGGATGCTGCTTGAGCCGGGCACGCATGGCCTGGATCTCCGCGTCCTCGGACGCCTGGGTGGATCGGCGGCGGCGTTCGTGCGGAATGTCGCCCATAACCGAGTGCAGTGCGCTGACCAGATCCCGGCGGGACCGGGCATCCTTCGCCACGAAACCCTTGGGGACGGTAACGGACGCGATCGGCTCGACGAACTGGGTGGTGTCGGCCACCGAAACCCGCCGCACCTGACCGTCGCCGGTCAGGACCATGGGCCGGCCAGCCATGACCGGGCTGCGGTGCCGGCGCTGGTCGAGCACGACGGCCGGGCCGGCCCGCCGCCCGGTGGTGATCACGACGACGTCGCCCTGGCGCAGGGCCAGCCACGAGTCCTCAGCCGCCTCCCGGCGCTGGGTCGCCGCCTGCCGGGAGAGGTCCTTCTCGCGGCGGGACAGGGACTCGCGGAGGGCGGCGTACCCCTCGAAGTCGCCCAGATGGCACGCCATGGCCTGCCGGTATCCCTCCTTGGCCTCCTCCACCCTGCGCAGCTCGGTGGCCAGGCCGACAACGGAACGGTCGGCCTGGAACTGCGCGAACGAGGTCTCCAGCACCTCGCGCGCGGCATGCCGGCCCATGCGGGCCACGAGGTTGACCGCCATGTTGTACGAGGGCTGGAACGAGGACCGCAGCGGATAGGTTCGGGTGGAGGCCAGGCCGGCGAGCGAACGCGGGTCAAGCCCGGCATGCCACAGCACGACAGCGTGCCCCTCGACGTCAATGCCGCGCCGGCCTGCCCGCCCGGTGAGCTGCGTGTACTCCCCCGGGGTCAGGTCCACGTGCGTCTCTCCGTTCCACTTCACCAATCTCTCGAGGACGACCGACTTGGCGGGCATGTTGATGCCGAGCGCGAGAGTCTCGGTGGCGAAGACCACCTTGAGCAGGCCGGCCTGGAAGAGCCCTTCGACGATCTCCTTGAACACCGGCAGCAGTCCGGCGTGGTGGGCGGCCAGTCCCCGTTCCAGGGCCTCGAGCCACTCGTCGAAGCCGAGGGCGGCGAGGTCCTCGTCCGGCAGTTCCAGGGTGCTGGCCAGCGCAACCTCGCGGATCTCGCGACGCTCCTCGGCCGTCGTCAGTCTCAGGCCACCCTGCAGGCACTGCCGCACCGCGTCGTCGCAGCCGGCCCTGCTGAACAGGAAGTAGATGGCCGGGAGAAGCCCGTCCCGCTCCAGCCGCTCCGCGACGTCGCTGCGCCAGGGAGTCATCGGCCCGCGGCGTCTCTGCCGGTCGCGGCCGTGCCCGCGGTGCGGGTTCTCCCGACGTTCCTGCTCCCGCGCGAGGCGCACGAGCTCGGGGTTGACGATCCGCTGGTCGTCGTCGACGAAGAGGTCGTACATGCGGTTGCCCGCCATCACGTGCTGCCACAGCGGCACCGGGCGGTGCTCCTCGACGACCACGGCGGTATCGCCGCGAACGGCCTCGAGCCACGCCCCGAACTCCTCGGCGTTGCTCACCGTGGCGGAGAGTGCCACCACGGTCACCGACTCGGGGAGGTGGATGATCACTTCCTCCCAGACCGCGCCCCGGAACCGGTCAGCCAGGTAATGCACCTCATCCATGACGACGTAGCCGAGTCCGCCGAGGGTCGACGAGCCCGCGTAGAGCATGTTGCGCAGGACCTCGGTCGTCATCACCACGATGGGTGCCTCGCCGTTGATGCTGTTGTCGCCCGTCAGCAGCCCGACCTGCGCGGTGCCGTGACGCGCCACCAGGTCGTTGTACTTCTGGTTCGACAGTGCCTTGATGGGCGTCGTGTAGAAGCACTTGCGCCCCTGCTCCAGGGCGAGGTGGATGGCGAACTCCCCGACCACGGTCTTCCCCGACCCCGTCGGGGCGGCGACCAGCACTCCCGCACCCCGCTCGAGCGCCGCGCACGCGTCGACCTGAAAGTCGTCCAGGCCGAACAGATAGCCGTCGGCGAAGGCACCCACCTGTCCTCGGGTGCGCTCCCCGCGGGACTTGGCCGCGGCGTACCTCTCCGCGGGGCTGGCCATGACCTCAGGCTACGACCAGTCCTGCGGTACCGCGCTCAGGCAGTGCCGAGGACGGCCAGCGCGCCGGGCTGCAGGCGGACATCGACGGGCAGGGGGCCGACCCGCTCGCCGTCGGCATAGGCCACCTGGCCGGCGGCACTGATGCGCAGCCGGGCACCCCGGTAGGTGCGCACGTAGGGCTGGCGCACATGCTCGCCCTTGTAGACCGACGGGAACAGCCGCAGGAAGGTGACTTTCGAGACCGCAGACAGCCACGTGATGTCGAGCTGGCCGTCGTCCGGCACGGCCGCCGGGCAGATCCGCATGCCCCCTCCGTAGCTCGGGCCGTTCCCGACGGCAACGAGCATGGCCTCGCCCTCGATGAGCTCCCCGTCGATGGTCAGGGAGTATCGCACCGGGCGGAAGGAGGCGAGTTCGCGCACCATCGCCACGGTGTAGCGCTGCCCGCCCAGTCGGGACATGGCGTTGGCGCGCTCGTTGACGGCGGAATCGAAGCCGGTCGACAGCACGCCCGCGAAGTGATGCCGGGCGCCGTCGCTCGCCTCCGCCAGTCCGGCGTCGACGTGGCGGACCTGGCCCGAGCCCAGCGCTGCGGCAAGGTGCCGGGCGCCCGCGGCCGCATCGCCGTGCGGGAAGCCGAGGGCCATGGCGATGTCGTCGCCCGACCCTCCGGCAACGATGCCCAACGGCACGCCGGTCCCCACCAGCTCCTGGATCACGGTGTGCACCGTGCCATCGCCCCCGCAGGCGACGACTGCGCGGGCACCGGACGCCACGGCTTCACGCACCGAAGCCTGCGCTATCGCGGCCGAGGCTGGCCGGACCACACGGTAGGGGATGCCTGCTGCCCCCAGCGCGTGCCCGGCCAGCTCGGCATGACGCACGGCCCTGCCGCCACCCGCGGCGGGGTTCACCACCAGCCAGGTCTCGGCCTCGACCACGCTATGCGCCGTCGTCGCGCGTCGGCTCGTCGAGCGGTGACGGGTTGGGGTCGAGGGGCGAGGCCTCGTCGTCGTCCAGCCCGGAGTAGTCCATCCGCCCGGAACGTCGATCACGGCGCCGGTCATTGAGCAGGCAGATGCCCACGGCAATCGCGACCAGGCCCAGGATCGGGACAGCCAGGAGAAGGAGGTTGATCGGGTCGCCCGTCGGCGTGGCGACTGCCGAGAACAGCAGCACGCTGATGATGATCCAGCGCCACCAGCTGACCAGCTTTCGCCCCGTCAGGACGCCCGCGAAGTTCAGCAGCACGAGCAGGAGCGGCACCAGAAAGCCGATCCCGAAGACGAGGATCATGCGCAGGAAGAAGGAAAGGTATCGATCGACAGACACGATGTTCTCGACGCCCTCAGGCGTGAAGCCGAACAGGATCTGCAGGCCGTAAGGCAGCAGCACGTACGCGAGCAGGGCGCCGGCCAGGAAGAGCGGAGCCGCGACCGCAGCGAACCCGACCGCCCATCGACGCTCGTTCTTGTGCAGCCCGGGGGTGACGAAGCGCCACAACTGGTACAGCCACACCGGGGAGGACAGCACCAGGCCGGCAACCGCGGCCACCTGCATCTGCAGCACGAACGGATCGGCCACGCCGGTCAGCGCCAGGGTGACCTCTCGGCCCTCGGCCCTGGACTGCTCGACGACGGCGTTGAAGGGCTCGCTGAGCCAGGCGAAGAGCCGGTCGTAGTAGATCCAGCCGACGACCATGCCCACCACGATGGCCAGCCCGGCCTTGACCAGCCGTGACCGAAGCTCCCGCAGATGCTCTGTCAGCGGCATCGCGGCCGCACGGTCGGCGCCGCGCTCCTTGATCGCCATGTGAGGCGGGTGGTCAGCCCTCGGTCCGCTCCGGCGCGGGGGCCTCGGCGGCAGCAGGGGCTGCCGGCGGTGCCTGGCCGGCGGCGGGCAGAGCCTCGGGGGCAGGTGCGCTCAAGGCGTCAGGCGTGGCCGGATCGGTGGCCTTGCCGGAGGCGTCCTTCGACGTATCGTCGGCGAGCCCCTTCGTCTCCGCCTTGAAGATCCTCAGCGAGCGGCCCAGGCCGCGTGCTGCGTCTGGGAGCCGCTTGGCGCCGAAGAGCAGGAGGATGAGGGCCACGATGATCAGCCACTCCCAGCCGCGCAACTGACTGAACATTGGGAACTCCTCGGTCGTGCGTCCGGACCCGACGCTGCAGGATTGCTAAGGATACGCCGCGAGGGCCGACCGAGCGGCACCCGCCACGGCACGAACCAGTTCCGGCGGCTCGAGGACCTGCGCCGTGCCTGCCAGCGAGAGCACGAGCCGCAAGGCCCAGTCGGGCGACAGCATGCGCAGGCGGACGAGAGTGGACCCGTCGGCCCCCTCCCCCTCAACGGCCCCGTGGTGCACGTCGATGATCCAGCGCGCCTCCGGGGACACTGCGAGCAGGGCGGTCGCCGGCACCGCGGGCGGATCGGTCGTGGGGTCCCCAGGACCCGGGGCCTCGGCTGGAGCCGGCGCCTGCCCTGGGGCGGCCGACACCACCCGATCGAGTCGGAAGGTGCGCAAGGCGCCTGCCAAGTAGCAGTAGGCCTCCAGGTACACGGTCCCGTCGGTCGTGAACAGCCGGCGCGGCTCGATGGTCCGGTCGGTGACCTCGTCCTTGCTTGCCGACGCGTAGCGGATCGCCGTGGCGCCGCCGGACGCGAGAGCCATCTCGATCACGCCGCGCACCTCCGGTGAGACGCCGACGTTCACGGTGATCGCGCGGGCCGCCTCGGTGGCGCTTGCCGCCTGCTCGAGCTTCACTGCCGCGGTCACGAGGGCCTCGCGGTCCTCGACGCCGGGGACCTGGGCGAGCATCCGCAGGGCGATGAGCAGCGTGAGCGCCTCCTGCTGGCTCAGCCGCATCGGCCGCTCGAGGGTCAGCGCGTCGAGCACGTGGATCCGGCCTTCCTCGTCCCAGAACTGGATGTCCACGAGCTGCCCCGGCCCGTAGCCAGGCTCTCCGCAGACTATGAGCAGCCACAGGTCCTGCTCCAACTGGTCCGGGGTCACCCCGAAATGCGCTGCGGCATCCGCCACGGTCACGCCGTCGTGGGCGCGCAGCCAGGGCACGAGCGCCAGCAGCCGTGACAGCCGCTCCGCCGCCGTGCCGCTCATGACCCGCCGTCCCCGTGCGCGCGGGCGATGACGGCGAGGGCCGCCCTGGCCGCCGCCACCGCCTCCGGTGGCTCGACGACCACGGCGTCGACTCCCGCCGCGCATGCGATGGCGGTTGCGTCGGCGAGGGATCTCAGCTCGACGGTGATCGTGTCTGCCTCGAATGCATCGAGGACTCCCTGCGCAGCCGCCATCCGGCGCAGTCGGGCCGCCCGCCCGGGTGCTACCCGGAATCTCGCCCGGACGCCTTCGTCCGGTCCCGCATCGAGCCCCGCGCGCGAGACTTCGAAGCCCTCCGGCGGGGGAACGCGCGCGGCAGCCATCACCTGGACGGGGCCGTGCATGCGGGACAGGCGGAAGGTCCGCTGGGCCTCGCGATCGTGATGGTGGCCGACGAGGAACCAGCGGCCCGAACTCGACCTCAGCCCCCATGGCGAGACCGTGCGCTTGCGTACTGTGTCGTCGGCCGGGGCGCGGTAGTCGAAGGTGACGACCTTCTCGTCCCGCACGGCCTGCATGAGCGGCAGCAGCGCGGCGTCGGCCGCGGTCAGCTCCACCGGTCCACGCAGGTCCGCTGGCGTCCAGTCGTGCCCGGATGCCGACGCGGACTCGAGCTTGCGCAGCGCCGTGCCCGGCACAGGAGCGATCGACGCGCCGCTCCAGACCTGTGCGGCGAGGGCGATCGCGGCTCGTTCCTCGACCGTGAAGTCGATGGGGTGGAGGACGTACGAGTCCCCCGGTATGCGGTACCCGACGACTTCGCCGCTTACGTCAAGGACGGTCTCGACGGGGATGCCCATCGATCGCAGTTCGTCCTTGTCCCGCTCGAACATGCGCTCGAAGGCTGCGTCGGACGGCGCGTCGCCGTACCCAGGGATCGCTTGCCGGATGGTGGCTCTCGACACGGCGGTCGCCGTGGCCATGAGGCACAGGACGAGATTCAGCAGTCGCTCGGTTCGATCGACGCGATCGCTCATGCGTGCGGCTACCCGACGTCGATGAGGTCGATGACGAAGACGAGGGTGCGGCCCGCCAACCGGTGGCCGCCGCTCTCCCCGTAGGCCATCCGCGGCGGAATGACGAGCTGGCGCCTCCCGCCGACACGCATGCCGGGGATACCCTCCTGCCAGCCGGCGATGAGGCCGTTGAGGGGAAACGCGATGGACTCACCGCGGTCCCACGAAGCGTCGAACTGCTCGCCCGTCTTGTAGTCGACGCCGACGTAGTGAACGTCGACGCGTCCACCGGGCACCGCCTCCGCGCCCTCCCCGACGATCACGTCGGTGATGACGAGCTCGGTCGGCGCCGGACCCTCCAGGACCTCGATCTCGGGCTTGGTGCTCATCTGGTGTCTCCTTGGCGGTGTCTCGGCATGCGGAACGAGGGGCTCGCGGCGAGCCGGGACGGCGCTAGCCGATGCTGATGAGCTCGACCGTGAAGACCAGTGTCTCGTTGACGTCGATGCCGGGCGGAGGTGCGTCGCCATAGGCCAGCTCCCCCGGGATCACCAGCAGCCGGGTGCCCCCGACCTTCATCCCGGGCACGCCTTCCTGCCACCCCGCGATGACTCCGTCCAGCGGGAAGGTGGCCGGGGTGCCGTTGGCGTACGACGAGTCGAACATCGTCTTGGTGCCTAGGCCGACGCCGCAGTAGTTGACGGTCAGGGTGTCGCCGGCCACGGCCTCCGCCCCGCTGCCCTCGACCACGTCGGCGATCCCGAGCTCAGTGGCCGGGGTGGCATCCGTGGCGATGGTGACCGTCGGGGCGCCGTTGGGCTGGATGGCCGCGGAGGCGGACCCGACCGTCACGCTTCCTGTCGGCAGGGTGTCCGTAGGCATGGCCTGGGTGCTCACGCAGTCGACCGTGACGAAGGGCGTCTCGGCGGCGATCGAGGACTGCAGGTCCTCGGCGGGTGCCGTCTCCTCGGCGCTGGCGGCCGGCTCGACCCTCTCGTCGGTCTGGCTGCCGCAGGCGGCGAGCCCGATCAGGAGCGTGGCTGATGCGGCGGCGATGGCGATTCGCTTCATGCCGGGAGCCTAGGCCATCCGTGGAGCGCAGGTGCGGCTGCCCGCGGCGTCACATTCCGGCGATCAGCCGCTCGACGCGCTCGTCAACCGCCGCGAACGGGTCCTTGCAGAGAACCGTCCGCTGGGCCTGGTCATTGAGCTTGAGATGCACCCAGTCCACCGTGAAGTCCCTGCGCCGCTCCTGCGCCCGCCGGACGAAGTCGCCGCGAAGCTTCGCGCGGGTCGTCTGAGGCGGCACTGACTTGGCCTCGAAGACGGCCAGGTCAGTGGTGACCCGCTCCACCAGGCCGCTGCGCTCGAGCATGTAGTAGAGGCCGCGGCGCCGGTTGATGTCGTGATAGGCCAGGTCGAGCTGCCCGATCCGGGCGGACTCAAGGCCCAAGCCGTGGCGCTCCATGTAGCGCTGCAGGATTCGCTGCTTGATGGCCCAATCGATCTCCCTGTCGATCAGGCTGATGTCGTCGGCCTCGATCGCCTTCAACGACCTGCCCCACAACTCGAGGACCCGGCGCGTCGTGCCGGTGGGCTCGTCGACCAGTCCGCGTCGCTCGGCGAAGTCGGCCGCCTTCTCGTAGTACTCCCACTGCATGGACAGGGCCGACAGCTCACGCCCGGTCGTGAGGCGAACCGTGCGCTTGCCGGTGATGTCGTGACTCATCTCCCGGATCGCCCGGATGGGGTTCTCGAGTGACATGTCCCGCATGACCACGCCCGCCTCGAGCATGCGCAGGACCAGGTCGGCGCTGCCGACCTTCAGCATCGTGGTGGTCTCGCTCATGTTGCTGTCCCCCACGATGACATGCAGCCGCCGGTAGAGGTCCGCATCGGCGTGCGGCTCGTCGCGGGTGTTGATGATCGGGCGGGATCGCGTGGTTGCGCTGCTGACTCCCTCCCACATGTGGTCGGCTCGCTGGCTCAGGCAGTACACGGCCCCGCGCGGGGTCTGCAGGACCTTGCCGGCCCCGGCGATGAGCTGGCGCGAGATGAGGAAGGGGATGAACCGCTCCGCCAGGCGGCTGAACTCTCCACGGCGTTCGACCAGGAAGTTCTCGTGGCACCCGTAGGAGTTGCCGGCCGAGTCGGTGTTGTTCTTGAACAGGTAGATGTCGCCGAACACGCCCTCCTCGCGCAAGCGTCTCTCGGCATCGACGACCAGCCCCTCGAGGATCCGCTCTCCGGCGCGGTCGTGCGTGACCAGGTCCGTGATGCTGTCGCACTCCGCGGTCGCATACTCCGGGTGGCTGCCGACGTCGAGGTACAGCCTCGAGCCGTTCGTCAGGAAGACGTTGCTGCTGCGGCCCCAGGCGACGACGCGCCGGAACAGGTAGCGGGCGACTTCGTCAGGGCTGAGCCGGCGTTGGCCGTTGAAGGTGCACGTGACGCCGTACTCGGTCTCGATCCCGAAGATCCGGCGGTCCACGCTCCTACAGTACGTCGCGCCGGTCCCGCCGCTCCCCGACTACGGGATCAGCAGCGCCGCGAGTCGGCCGTTGGCCAGCCGCTGGAAGGTGCGACGGGGGCGCGACCTCTCCAGGATGGCCACCTCGAGCTGCGCCTCGGTGAGCATCCTGGGCCTCTCGTCGCCGTGCTCCCCCATCAGCCCCACGGCGAGGCGGATGCATGCCCCCAGGTCGAGGCCCTCCTGCCACCCCTCGAGCAGTCCGGTGCCGATGGGCTCGGCAGAGCCGCCCATGGCCACGTACCCGCGCTCGTCGGCGACCGATCCGTCGAACATGAGCCGGTACAACTGGTCGTCGGCCGCGGTGTGACCCACCTCAGCGACCACGATCTCGACCTCGAAGGGCTTGGGTGTCTCGGTGAAGATGGTGCCGAGGGTCTGGGCGTAGGCGTTGGCCAGGCTCCGCCCCGTGACGTCGCTGCGGTCGTACGAGTAGCCCCTGAGATCCGCCAGCCGCACGCCGGCGACGCGCAGGCTCTCGAACTCGTTGTACTTGCCCACGGCCGCGAAGCCAATGCGGTCGTACAGCTCGCCGATCTTGTGCAGTGCGCGCGACGGGTTCTCCGCCACAAAGACAATGCCGGCGTCGTACTGCATGACGACGACGCTGCGGCCCCGCGCGATGCCCTTTCGGGCGAAGTCCGCCTTGTCGCGCATGATCTGCTCGGGCGACACGTAGAACGGAACGCTCATGAGCCACCCCCTGCGCCGGACGCACTCGGCCCGTCGGGCCGCGCCATCCGTGCCTCGACCATCGCGCGCACACGCGGCTCGAGCTCTTCGTCGTCGAGGATCCGCACGCCCGCCCTGCCCACGGTGGCGACGACCGGGTAGATGCCGCGGGCCATGTCCGGCCCGCCCGTGGCGCTGTCGTCGTCGGCAGCGTCGTAGAGGGCCTCCAGCGCCGCGCGGATGCCCTCGTCGGTGCCAGCACCTCGGCGGAAGAGCTTCTTCAACGACCCGCGGGCGAAGACCGAGCCCGAGCCGACCGCGTAGAAGTCGTGCTCCTCGTACCGACCGCCGGTGACGTCGTAGGAGAAGATCCGACCGGCGTCGCGAGCCTCGTCGTAGCCCGCCAGAAGCGGGACCACCGCCAGTCCCTGCATGGCCATGCCGAGATTGCCCCGCAGCATGGTCGCCAGGCGGTTGGCCTTGCCGTCGAGAGACAACGGCAGCCCCTCGATCTTCTCGTAGTGCTCGAGCTCCACCTGGTAGAGGCGAACCAGTTCCACCGCCAGTCCTGCGGTGCCGGCGATGCCGATGAGGGAATGGTCGTCCGCCGCGAAGACCTTCTCGATGTCGTTCTGCGCGATGAGGTTGCCCATCGTGGCGCGGCGGTCACCCGCCATCACCGCCCCACCATCGGTGCGCAGGGCCACGATGGTCGTGCCATGGGGGGCCAGTCCCCCCGCGGGCTCGGACGGCATCGGCAGCCGGTCGGGGTGCAGCGCCGCAAGGAAGTCGACGAAGGACGCGGACCCCGCTGCCCGGAAGGCGCCGGGGAGCCCGGGCGTGGCGGTCACTGCCCGCCCTTCTGCACGAAGGACTTGACGAAGTCCTCGGCGTTCTCCTCCAGGACGCTGTCGATCTCGTCGAGGATCGAGTCCACCTCCGCGTCGAGTTCGGCCGGGGCGGTCTCCGAGGAGCGCACGACCTCCTCGTCGACGACGAGGGAGATCAAGGTGGCCCACACCGGGACGCCGCGCACGAAGTTCTTGGTGCCGTCGATCGGGTC
>JAUXRN010000218.1 GCA_030681835.1 Actinomycetota bacterium | reverse complement strand
GACATGGGTCTGCTCATAGGACTGCGTGTCCATGAACACCCAGTCGTCGCCGTCCTTGTAGAGGTACTGCATCTCGCGCTTGTCGACATTCGCCGTCTCGACCTTGACGCCCGCGTTGAAGGTCCGGTCGACGACCTTGCCGGTGAGCACGTTCTTGAGCTTGGTCCGCACGAACGCGCCGCCCTTGCCCGGCTTGACGTGCTGGAACTCCACGACAGCCCACAGCCCCCCATCGATGTTGAGGACGAGGCCGTTCTTCAGGTCATTCGTGGTCGCCACGCCGGTTGCTCCCTGGTGAGTCGCGTCAGCCCACGACGACGAGTTCGCGCGGTGCCTCGGTGAGCACGCGCGGCCCGTTGTCGGTGACGACGAGGGTGTCTTCGATGCGAACCCCGCCGCGGCCGAGGAGGTATACGCCCGGCTCGACGGTGATCGCCATGTCCGGGGCCATGCTACCCGTCGCCCGGGGTCCGACCATGGGCGCCTCGTGGATCTCCAGGCCGACTCCGTGCCCGAGGCCGTGGGTGAAGGCAGCGCCGAAGCCGGCCGAGTCGATCACCGCCCGGGCCACCCCGTCCACGGACCGTGCATCCGCGGCAGGGCGGTACTCGGCCGTGGCTGCCGCGTGGGCCGCCCAGACGGCCCCGTGGATGTCCGACTGCCAGGCGTCCGGGTCCGCCCCGACCACGAAGGTGCGGGTCATGTCGGCGTGGTAGCCGTCGACGCGGGCTCCCGCATCCACGACAAGGAGGTCACCCGCCTCGAGCGGGCGGCGTCCCGGTTGATGGTGCGGGATCGCCGAGTGCGGACCGGCGCCCACGATGCTGTCGAAGGCGCGGTCCTCCGCGCCGAGGCTGCCGAAGATCTGCTCCAATCGCCTGGCCAGGTCCACCTCGGTGACCCCGACTCGGATCTCCTCGGCAAGGGCCGCCAGGCCGGCCACGGTGATGGCGCAGGCCCGCTCGAGCAGTGCCACCTCGTCGGGATCCTTGACCGCTCGCATGGCGGCCACCAGCCCATCGGTGACCACGACCGGTCCTCGTTCGCCGCCGAGCCGTCGCTCGTCCCCGACCGGGAGGCTCGCCTCGATGGCCACCGGACCTGACGGGGCGCATCGGGCAACAGCCGACAAGGTGTCGCGGTCAATGATCGCGGGCAGCCCCGGCGCCTCCTCGGCGACCTGGTCCTGATAGCGCCCATCGGTGCCGATCAGGTCCTCTGACGGGTCCCCGCCGACGAGCAGGACGGCATTGCTGCCGGAGAAGCCGGTGAGGTACCGGACGTTGGCCAGGTCCGTGACGAGCATCGCTCGGCCGGGGCCGGCTTCGCTGACCATGGCCCGCAGGCGTCCGCGCCGCTCCGCATGGCGAGCGGCCGGGATCACGAGCGGTCCGCCAGCAGCGCCGCTACCGCGCGCAGGGCCAGCCGGTAGGAATCGGCGCCGAAGCCGGCGATCGTGCCATGGGCGACCGCCGAGATGACTGACGTGTGGCGGAACTCCTCGCGCGCGGCCGGGTTGGACAGGTGCACCTCGACGAGCGGCGTGGTCAGCATCGCACAGGCGTCGCGCAGCGCGTAGGAGTAGTGCGTGAAGGCGGCGGGGTTGAGCACGACGGCGGCCTGCTCGTCCTGCGCCTGGTGCAGCCAGCCGATCAGGGTTGCCTCGTCGTCAGTCTGCAGGACGGTGGCCGTCAAGCCGAGCCCCTCCGCCGCGGCGACGCAGGACTCGGCCAGTTCGTCGAACGTCATGTGGCCGTAAACCTCGGGCTCCCGCGTGCCGAGCCGGCCGAGATTCGGCCCGTTGAGGACGTAGACATGCGCCATGGCGAGAACCATACGCGGCACCATCCGCCAGCCCGACGATGCCGAGGTGGTGCTGCGGTCAGGCGCTGATGGAGGCGTACGCCGCGGCCAGCAGGGCCGGGTCAGGGCCTTCCCACACCACAGGGTGTCCGATCCCGTTGAGCACGACGAAGCGCAGCAGCGACCCGCGCGCCTTCTTGTCGACCGCCATGGCCCCGAGGAGGGCGTCCCAGTGGCCAGGGGCGTAGCTGACCGGCAGGCCAAGCGCCCCGAGGATCTCCCGGTGCCGGTCCACCTCCGGCTCGGAGAGGCGCCCGCCGAGCGCGGCGAGTTCCGCGACGAACATCATGCCCACGGACACGGCCGCCCCGTGGCGCCACGTGTAGCGCTCCCGTCGCTCGACAGCATGCCCGAAGGTATGGCCGTAGTTGAGCACTTCACGTCCGATGCTGCCGTCCCCCCGGGTGGCCGAGGTCTCGTGGAAGTCCAGGCCGACCACGTCGGCCTTGACCTGGACCGCGCGCCTGATCAGGTCCGGCAGGAGGTCGCCCTCGACATCGGTCGCGCCGAACGGGTCCCGCTCGACGTCGTCCAGGATGGTGGTGTCGCGGACGAAGCCCACCTTCACGACCTCGGCCATGCCGGCAAGCAGGTCATTGCGCGGGAGGGTCTCCAGCGCGGTCAAGTCGCACACCACTCCAGCCGGGCTCCAGAAGGCCCCGACCAGGTTCTTGCCGGCAGCCGTGTTGATACCTGTCTTGCCACCCACCGCGGCGTCGACCATGCCGAGGAGCGTCGTCGGTACGTGAACCACGGCCATGCCTCGCAACCACGTCGCGGCCACGAAGCCGGCCAGGTCCGTGGTGGCACCTCCGCCCAGCCCGACGATGGCGTCACTCCTGGTGAAGCCCGCGGTGCCCAGGACCGACCAGCAGAAGGCGGCGACCTCGGCCGTCTTGGCATCCTCGGCTTCAGGTACCTCGACGAGAGTCACCTCGAAGCCGCGGTCCGCCAGGTCCGCCCGGATCGCTTCGGCGGTGGCCAGCAGCGCGCCCGGATGGATGACCGCCACGCGCTGGGCGCCTGCGAGCAGGCGGGGCACGTGGGCCAGCAGGCCTCGGCCAATGACGACCTCGTAGGAGCGCTCGGCCCGCACGGGAATGACGACCTCACTCACCGCGCACCGCGCCGATGACCTCGTCGGTGACCTGCCTGAGCGACTTGCCCGACGTGTCGACCACCACCGTGGCCAGCCGCTCGTACACGGGGTTGCGCTGCTCGAGCAGGGCGCTGAGCGTCCCGCGGACGTTGCCCAGGAGCAGCGGACGAGCCGTGTTGAGCCCGACCCGGTTTGCCGCGTCCGGTACGCCGACCTTCAGCCACACCACGGTGCAGCTGGCGAGGGCCTCCTGGGTCTCGGCACGCAGGACAGCGCCTCCGCCGAGGGCGACGACTCCCTGGGAGGCGGCCAGCGTGTCCGCGACCGCCTGCGCCTCGAGAGCACGGAATGCCTCCTCCCCCTCGGTCACGAAGATGTCGGCGATGGGCTGGCCCGCTCGTTCCTCCACGACGTGGTCGGTGTCGACGAACGCCACGCCCAGCCGCTCGGCGACGCGGCGGCCCACGCTGGTCTTGCCCGCGCCGGGTGACCCGACGATGACGGCCACCGGCGCCATCAGCGGACGGTCAGGTTGTCGAGGTAGCCGCGCAGGTTGCGCGAGGTCTCCGCCACGCTGTCGCCGCCGAACTTCTCCAGGACCGCATCGGCGAGGACCAGCAGGACCATGGCCTCCGCGACGATCCCGGCGGCCGGGACGGCGCAGACATCGGAGCGCTGGTTGATCGCGGCCGCCGGCTCACCCGTCGCGATGTCGACCGTCCGCAGGGCCTTGGGGATGGTCGAGATCGGCTTCATCGCGGCCCGCAGCCGTAGGTTCTCGCCGGTGGACATTCCGCCCTCGGTGCCGCCGGACTTGCCCGACGTGCGCTCGAGTCCATCGTCCCCCGCGACGATCTCGTCCTGGGCCAGCGAACCGCGCACGCCCGCCAACGCGAATCCGTCGCCGACCTCAACGCCCTTGATGGCCTGAATGCCCATGAGCGCCCCCGCGAGCCGTGAATCCAGCCGGCGGTCCCAGTGCACATGGCTGCCCAGGCCCGGCGGCAGCCCGTAGGCAATGACCTCCACGATGCCGCCCAGCGTGTCGCCGTCGCGGTGCGCAGCACCGATCTCCTCCTCCATGGCCGCTGCGGCGACGGGGTCCAGGCACCGGACCGGGCTCTCGTCGATGGCGGCAGAGTCAGCCGGGACCGGCGGCGGACTGCCTTCGGGGACCGCCGCGGACCCGATCCGCACGACATGGCTGAGCACCTCGATGCCGCCGACCTGGCGCAGGAAGGCGCGCGCGACGGCGGCCAGGGCCACCCTGGCGGCCGTCTCGCGTGCGCTGGCCCGCTCAAGCACGGGACGGGCGTCGGTGAAGCCGTACTTCTGCATGCCGGCGAGGTCAGCGTGGCCCGGACGTGGGCGGGTGAGCGGGGCGTTTCGCGCCAGTTCGCCCAGGATCGCCTCGTCCACCGGGTCCGCGGACATGACCTGCTCCCACTTCGGCCATTCGGAGTTGCCCACCTCGATGGCGACCGGGCCGCCCAGCGTGAGGCCGTGGCGCACCCCGCCGACGATGCGCACCTCGTCGCGCTCGAACTTCATGCGCGCACCCCGCCCGGCCCCGAGGCGTCGGCGGGCGAGGTCGTCGGCGATGTCGGCAGTGGTGACGGCGATACCCGCGGGCAGGCCCTCGGCGATCGTCACCAGGGCAGGTCCGTGCGATTCCCCCGCGGTCAGCCAGCGCACCATGCGGTGCATCCTTCCAGAGCCGCCGGTCCGGCAGCCCAGAGGCGTCAGTCCGGGAGCGCTGCCGACATCGCTTCTGCGTCCGGATCGCGCCCGGTCATCAGCCGCACCTGCTCGACCGCCTGCCACAGCAGCAGGTCCCGTCCGCTCGCCACGACCGGGGACCCCCACGCCGAGGCGAGGGCCGTGGGCCAGGGGTGGTACGAGACGTCGAGCAGGGCGCCCGAGGCTGCGGGTGCCAGCGGCGCCCACGGTGCCCCGGCATCGCCGGGAAGCGCCGCGACGACGACGTCGGCGGAGAGTGCCTCAGCGTCCGGTAGCGGCCCCGCCGCGTGCGCCGCGAGCCCGAGCGTCGACGCGACGACTGCGACATCGTCGGCGGCCTCCCTCCGACGTGCGTACACGGTGACCTCCGTGACGCCGAGCAGCGCGAGCGCGGCGACGGCGCTCCTGGCGGTGGCACCGGCACCGATCACCGAGGCCGTCGTCGGCCGGCCCGCCAGGCCGGCTCGCTGCAGCGACTCCACCATCCCGATCACGTCAGTGTTGGTGCCGTGCCAGGCCAGCGTTCCCCGGCGCTTGGGTTCGGCCGGAAGAACGGTGTTGACGGCCCGGACGGCCGCTGCCACGGGGTCGATCGAATCCAGCAACCCGATGACCGACTCCTTCAGGGGCATGGTCAAGGACAGTCCCGCCCAGGTCGCATCGAGGCCGGCAAGGAAACCTGGCAGCCGGGCCTCGTCGACCTCGTAGCCCCGGTAGTCCCAGTCAAGTGCCAGGGATACGTAGGCGGCGCGATGCAAAGTGGGCGAGAGCGAGTGGGCAATCGGCGATCCGAGCACGCCGGCCCGGCGGCGGGCAGGTCCGTCAGCCACCCGCCTGCTCCTGCGCCTGCTCGCGCTCGAACTCCGCGAGGTTGGCTTGGTACTCACGCTTGTACTCGAGGAACTTCTCGTAGCTCTTGGTGAACTTCGTCTCGCGCGATCGCGGGTCGACCAGAACGAAGTACAGCCAGTCGCCCTCGGGCGGGGACAGGGCTGCCTCGATGGCAGCCTCGCCGGGCGAGTTGATGGGCCGTGGGGGCAGCCCCCGCCGCACGTATGTGTTGTAGGGGGACGGCGCCTTCAGTTGCTCCGCGCTCAGGGTGAGGTCGGTGATGCCCAGCGCATAGGCCACCGTCGAGTCAAGTTGCAGCGGCATGTCCTTATCGAGCCGGTTGTAGATGACCCGGGCCACCTTGCCGAAGTCGGGCGGCGCGGCCTCCGACTGGATCAAGGAGGCAATCACCAGGACCTGGTAGGGATTGAAGCCGAGTTCCTTTGCTCGCTCGACGATGCCGAGGTCGGCGCTGGCCTGGTTGAAGCGCTTGACGAGGTTGTTGAGGACGGTCCGGGCCGTTTCGTCGCCGGTGAGGTCGTAGCTGGCCGGGAACATGAACCCTTCCGGCCGATCCTTCGCCCACGTGGGCAGGTCGAGCTCGGCGGGGTCCTGGAGCACTTTCTGGAAGTCGGACTTGGGCAGCGACGTGGCGGCTGCCGCCGTGGACACGGTCTCCTCGAGTCGGAGCCCCTCAGGGAGCACCAGCCTGCTGTCGGCCCGCGATTCGGGATCGAGCATGAGCTCGAGGGCTGCGGCCACGCTCATCTGCTTGCGCAGGGTGTACCGCCCCGGGCCAATGGTGCTCGCCTGCTCGTCCAGGCTCGCCGCATCCGCGAAGGCGGATGCGTCCAGGATGACGCCGGCTTCCTGGAGCTTCTCGCCGATCTCCGTGAGGGTGTCGCCCCGGGAAACGACGACGACCGCTGCACCGGTTCCCGGTCCGGCGAAGTCGGTCGGGTCCGAGCTCCCGCGCAGCAGGACGACGGACAGGATGATCATCGCCACCGCCAGCCCAAGGGAGAGCAGCGCGGCGATGCGACGTCCCCACGTCTGCTTGTGACGGGACGGCGGCAACGGGCCTGACGTCATGAGTGGCCCGAGCTGGCTCACGCGTGGCCTCCATTCCCGGCTGCTCGCTCGGCGTCCAGCGCTGCCTGCAACACGATGACAGCCGACGCGCTGTCGATCAGCGATCGGGACTGGCGTGTCGTACGCCCGCTGGCGTGCAGGCCTCGCTGCGCCTGCACGGTCGAGAACCGCTCATCGAGCAGACGCACCGGCGCGGCCACGCGTTCCGCGAGCCCACTCGCGAACTGACGGGCCAGTTCGGCCGACGTCCCCTCGTGCCCGCTCATGTGCAGCGGCAGGCCGATCACGACCTCGATGGCCTCCCACTCATCTACCGCCGCGACGACCGCGCCCAGGGCGCCCGCCCCGGCCTTGACCGCCGGCAACGGCACCGCGAGCAGGCCCGACGCATCGCTCCGGGCAAGGCCGATTCGCACCGTGCCCACGTCGCAGGCCAGCCGCACGCCGCTGCGCACGGCGCTACTGCCCTGTCCGCTGCCGGATCCAGGCGTCCACGGCGGTGAACGCCGCCGCGACCCCGCTGGGGTCGGTCCCGCCCCCCTGGGCGAAGTCGTCCTTGCCGCCTCCGCGGCCAGAGACGCTCGGCAGGGCCGCCTGCAGCATGGCGCTGGCGGTCACCCCCAACGCGACCGCCTGCGGCGATGCCCCTGCCACGACCGAGACCTTGCCGTCGTCGACGGCGGTGCCCATCATCACTACGGGGATGTCCGCCCGGGCCCGACCCTTCGCGCTCACGACGAGCTGGCGCAGGTCCGCGGCCGAGGTGCCGTCAGGTGCCTGGAACGCCCAGATCCGGACGGGCCCGATGTCGGTGCCCTCCCCGATGATCCCGTCGAGGCTGGTCGCCAGCTGGGCGCTGCGCACCTTCGCCAGGTCGCGCTCGGCGTTCTTCAGGGCTGCCACGGTCCGTTCGACCCGGTCCACCAGCTCATCCGCCGGCGACTTCAAGAGCTCGGACAGGCGCGAGACGAGGATGTGCTCGCGGGCCAGGAACTGGTAGGCATCGGCCCCGACCAGGGCCTCCACGCGACGCACCCCGGCGCCGATGGACCCCTCGGACAGGAAGGTCACGACCCCGAGCTGCCCCGAGCGCTGCGCGTGCGTTCCGCCGCACAGCTCATGGGCCCAGTCCCCCACCGAGACCACGCGCACGCGGTCGCCGTACTTCTCGCCGAACAGGGCCATCGCCCCCATGGCGCGCGCCTCCGGCTGAGTCATGGTGCTGGCGGACACCGCGAGGTCGTCGATGAGCACCTCGTTGACGCGCTCCTCCACCTCACGCAGCACCGTGGGAGGCACGGCCGTGGGACTGGGGAAGTCGAACCGCAGCCGCCCCGGCGCGTTCTCCGAGCCCATCTGCGTCGCCGTGTCGCCAAGCCGCTCGCGGAACGCGCGGTGGATCATGTGCGTCGCCGTATGCGCGCGGGAGATCGCCCGGCGCCGCGCGGAGTCGACCTCGCTGCGCACGACCGTCCCGGCCACGAGCTCCCCGTCGAGCACCTCGCCGCGGTGGATGAACAGCCCCGGAACAGGTGCCTGCACGTCATACACGTCAACGACCGCGCCATCACGTGATCGCAGCCGGCCGTGGTCGCCCAGCTGGCCGCCGGACTCCGCGTAGAACGGCGACCGGTCCAGGACGACCTCGATGTGGTCGCCGACCCGCGCCACGGGGACGGTCTCCCCGTCCCTGACCATGCCGAGGACCGTCGACTCGCTGGCGACCTCGGTGTATCCGGTGAACGTGGTGGTCCCGCCCGCCTGCAGGATCTCGCGGTATGCCGTGGTTGCGGTCAGGCCGCTCTTGCGCGCCCGCGCGTCGGCCTTGGCCCGCTCCCGCTGCTGCAGCATGAGCCGCCGGAAGCCCGCCTCGTCCACGGAAAGGCCCTGCTCTGCGGCCATCTCCAGGGTCAGGTCGAACGGGAACCCGTAGGTGTCGTGCAGGGCGAAGGCCTGGTCCCCGGACAACTGGCTGCTGCCGCCGGACCGCACACCCGCAACGGCAGTGTCGAAGATGGTGGTGCCGGTACGAAGGGTCTGCAGGAAGGCCGCCTCCTCGCCCACGGCCACCTGGCGCACCCTGTTCGCCTCGTCGTTCAGCTCGGGATACTGCGGGGCCATCGTGCGCACAGTGGCGTCCACGAGGTCGCCCATCGTCGCATCCGGCGCGCCGAGAAGGCGCATCATGCGGATGGTGCGTCGCATGAGCCGGCGCAGGACGTAGCCGCGGCCCTCGTTGCCGGGGATGACGCCATCGCCGATGAGGAACACGCAGGTGCGGGCGTGGTCGGCGACCACGCGCAGGGCAACGTCGTCGCGCTCGTTGGCGCCGTAGCGCGCGCCGGAGAGCGCAGCTGCCCGGTCCAGGATGCCGCGCGTGGTGTCGATCTCGTAGAGGTTGTCAACGCCCTGGAGCACTGTCGCCATGCGCTCGAGGCCCATGCCGGTGTCGATGTTCTTCGCTGGCAGCGGCTGGCGGATGTCGAAGTCGGTCTTGGATCGCACGGCGGAGAGCTCGTCCTGCATGAAGACGAGGTTCCAGACCTCGAGGTAGCGGTCCTCGTCGGCCTCCGGACCGCCCTCACGCCCATGCTGCGGGCCGCGGTCGTAGTAGATCTCCGAGCAGGGGCCTCCCGGCCCGGGCACCCCCATGGACCAGTAGTTGTCCTTGGCGCTGCGCCGCTGGATCCGCTTAAGCGGCACCCCGACCTGACGGTGCCAGATGTCGAGCGCCTCGTCGTCTTCCTGGTAGACCGTGGCCCAGAGCTTCTCCTCGGAGAAGCCGTATCCGCCATCGGCCACCGGCTTCGTGAGGAGGTCCCAGGCGAGCGGGATAGCCTCCTCCTTGAAGTAGTCGCCGAACGAGAAGTTGCCGGCCATCTGGAAGAACGATGCGTGGCGTGCGGTCTTGCCGACCTCCTCGATGTCGCCCGTGCGGACGACCTTCTGGACGCTCGTCGCCCTCGGGTAGGGCGCCGGGGCCTCGCCGAGGAAGTACGGCTTGAACGGCACCATGCCGGCGTTGACGAAGAGCAGGGTCGGGTCGTCCAGCAGCAACGACGACGAGGGCACGACCTGGTGGCCACGGTCGGCGAAGTACCGCAGGAAGCGACTACGGATCTCGGCGGAGTCCACGACCACTCTCCTGCTTGTCGGCGGGCCGGCGAGCGGCCGCGAGTGCGAGTGCGGCTGCTGCGCCGGGCGTTCGCACGGCCGGGCGGGCCCCTCGGGCGCTCGACGTGCCAGCCGCCGCGGCGGCCATGCTCTTGGCGGCAGCGAGCGCGGAGACTGCCGAGAGCCCGGCCTGCTGCGCGCTGAGCACCACTCCCCGCTCACGAGCCTCGGCGAGTGCCTGGGCGCCGCGTCGGTAGGCATAGATGCCCCCGGCCGCACCCACGGCTATCCACACGATCCTGCGCATGAGGCACAACCCTAACGGTCCGGCACCGGGTCCTCTGTTCCGTCGGCCCCAGTGCGCATGCTCCGGAGCCGCTCCGCCACCTCGGTCCACGCGGCCTCGGCGCCGTGCCCGGTGGGCCGGTAGTAGACCCGCCCGACCAGTTCGTCCGGCAGGTACTGCTGGGCGGCGACGCCGCCTGGCAGGTCGTGCGGGTAGGCGTACCCACGACCATGACCCAGGGCCGAGGCGCCCGGGTAGTGGGCATCGCGGAGGTGCGGCGGGACCCTGCCGATGCCTCCGGCCCGGACGTCGGCGATGGCGGTGCCGATCCCCAGGACCACGGCGTTGGACTTCGGGGCGAGGGCTGCGTGAAGGGTGGCGTGGGCCAGGATGATGCTGCCCTCCGGCATGCCGATCATTGCGACGGCCTGGGCAGCGGCAACCGCGGTCTGCAGCACGCTCGGGTCGGCCATGCCGATGTCCTCGCTGGCCAGGATCATCAGGCGCCTGGCGATGAACCGCGGGTCCTCCCCCGCCTCGATCATCCGGGCCAGGTAGTGCAGCGCTGCCTCGGGGTCGCTGCCGCGGACGCTCTTGATGAATGCGCTGATGACGTCGTAGTGCTGGTCCCCGTCCTTGTCATAGGGCACGGAGGCCTGCTGCACGGCACGCTCGGCAGCGGCCAGCGTGACCCGTGACTCCCCCGCCGCCAGTGCTGATGTCGCTGCGGCCTCGAGGCCGGTCAGGGCACGCCTGGCATCCCCGTTGGCCGTGCGGACGAGGTGGGCGATGGCATCGTCGTCCACGCCGACCGCCCCGGACAGGCCGCGCTCGTCCTCGACCGCCCGCCGCACCAGCTGCTCGACCTGTGGATCGCCCAAGGGAGTCAGGGCGACGACCACGCTGCGCGACAGAAGCGGGGAGATCACCGAGAAGCTGGGGTTCTCCGTGGTCGCAGCGATGAGCGTGACCCATCCGTTCTCGACGGCGGGGAGGAGCGCGTCCTGCTGGGTCTTGCTGAACCGATGCACCTCGTCGATGAAGAGCACCGTGCCGCGGCCCTGCAGGGCCAGTCCGTCGCGGGCCCGCTCGATGACCAGGCGGACATCCTTGACGCCCGCGGTCACCGCCGACAGCTCGACGAAGGCCCGGCCGATGCCGGCCGACAGCAGTGATGCGAGCGTCGTCTTGCCCGTGCCGGGCGGGCCCCACAGGATGACGGAGACCACCGGCGCGTCCTGGGTCGCGGTCAGCAGTGTGCGCAGCGGCGATCCGGGAGCGAGTGCCGCATCCTGGCCGATGACCTCGTCGATCGTCCGCGGTCGCATGCGTACCGCGAGCGGCGCCGACGCCCGCAAGGGCGACAGCCCCTCGTCGAACAGGCTCATGACGCCACCCTACGAGCCGCTCACCGGGGGTTGAGCAGGCCGGACCGGTACCTGCCCACCTCGGTGAACCCGAGCGCCGTGTACGTGCGCCGGCCCGCCTCGTTGTCGGCGTACATCTCCAGGAAGATCGTCGGGACACCCTCGTCCCGCGCGCGCTGCATGAGCAGCAGGCAGGCGTCCCTGGCGTGCCCCCGGCCACGGGCCTCCGGGACGGTGCACACGCTCAGCAGCCCCGCGGCGCCGTTGTCCCTGCGCCTCTCGGCCGCGACAGACACCAGTCGTCCATCGACCTGGACGCCCGCCCAGCGCCTAACCGAGGGATCACCCGCGAAGGTATCTGCGGACGTCGAATGCTCCAGGACCGCGTCGATGCGGATGTCGTCGCCCGCCAGCTCGACCGCCTCCGTGGACTCCTGCGGGACGTCCGTGGGGTCGATGAACCACAACGACCAGTACCCCGGATCGGGACTCGACAGCCGGGACGGGAGGGAGCCGAAGGCCTCGGCCGGGACGGTGACGCCCTCCAGCGGGGCCGACGCGTCGAGCCGCTCGATCAGCCGGACCACACGCGCGGGATCCTCGCCGAGCGCGGTGCCCCACCACTCCCCGTTCCGCTCGGCCTCACGGGTCCAGGCGACGTGGTCGCCATCGACGACGACATCGCGGAGGTCCTCGGCGGCTATCCGCCAGCGGATGAAGGGGTCAGTCGGTCGCGCCTTCCGAAGCGTCTGGAGCGGCGTCAATCCCCGCCTCCTTTCGCTGCTGCGCGGTGATCGCGGTCGGCGCCCCGGTGAGTGGATCCTGCCCGCCACCGGTCTTCGGGAAGGCGATGACGTCGCGGA
>JAUXRN010000217.1 GCA_030681835.1 Actinomycetota bacterium | reverse complement strand
GCCACCGGCAACAAGGGCATCCTCCTCGCCGGCGGGGCTGGTACGCGGCTTCACCCCGCGACCCTTGCCGTGAGCAAGCAGTTGCTGCCCGTCTACGACAAGCCGATGATCCACTACCCGCTCGCGACACTGATGGCCGCCGGCCTGCGCGAGGTCCTGGTCATCACGACCCCGGAGGATTCCGAGTCCTTCTCCCGGCTGCTCGGTGATGGCAGCGCATGGGGCATGACCATCGAGTACGCCGTGCAGCCGCGGCCTGAAGGCCTGGCCCAGGCCTTCATCATCGCCGAGGGCTTCCTGGCCGGCGACCAGGCCGCACTGATCCTCGGCGACAACCTCTTCTACGGCCCCAGCCTGGGTCGCAATCTCGCCGGCCTGACCCGACAGGAGGGTGCGCACGTCTTCGCCTACGAGGTGGCTGACCCCAGCGAGTACGGCGTCGTGGAATTCGACGAGTCGGGGATCGTACTGTCAGTGGAGGAGAAGCCGGCCGCGCCCCGGAGCAGCTACGCGATCCCTGGCCTGTACTTCTACGACGAGACGGTCGTCGACGTGGCCAAGGCGATCACGCCGAGCGCGCGCGGTGAGCTGGAGATAACGGCGGTCAACGAGTACTACCTGCGTGCCGGGTCCCTCACCGTCACGGTTCTCGAACGTGGCACGGCCTGGCTCGACACGGGAACCTTCCGATCACTGCAGGACGCCGGCGAGTTCGTCCGGGTCATGGAGGACCGCACCGGCACCAAGGTCGGCTGCGTCGAGGAGGTCGCCTGGCGCAACGGGTGGATCACCTCAGCCGAGCTCGTGACCCTGGCCGAGCCGCTCCGGAAGAGCGGGTACGGCGACTACCTCATCCGGCTGGCCAGTCGCTGAACGACCGCCCACTCCAGCTGCGAATCGCTCGATCCGAACCAGCATGGCCGCCGACGGGGTCACCTTGCCCGACGCGTAGGTGCTCAGCCGGGATGCCGATGTGCCGACCCGCTCGGCGAACCGGCCGGCCGAAAGACCTGAGTGGCGAATGGCCGCGGAGACTCGTCGGGCAACCTCGATCCGCTCGCCGTCCTCGGCCGCCTGTCGCGCCCGCGCAATGGCTCGGGTGAACAACGGACCGATGCCGGGCAGGGTCTCGTAGGAGAGGATCCGCTCGACCCTGCGGGCGACCCGGCCCCACGGCTCACGCCGGATCTCCGCGAACACCGGCTGCCAGTCGGGCACCAGGCCGCGTTCGAGCACGATCGCGAGCGCTTCGTAGGGCCAGCTCGATACAGGATCGGTGGGCGACGCATCGACGTTGCGGAACGCCACGGTCATGAGGGACCCTGCGCCAGGGCTAGCGCGAGGTGCTGGCATGCCTCGACGACGTCCGACCAGTCGTGCCAGCGCGGGACGAGTCCGCGATATCGGTCCAACTCGCGGGTGACCTCCTCGTCGCGTGGCCGCGGCTCGGCAAGTGCGAGCACCAAGGAGGTCAGTACCGAGCCCTCGAGCCCTGACCGGTCGACGTAGTAGTCGTCGAGTGCGGACAGCACCTCCACTGACATGTCGAACCCGAGATGATCCGACAGTGCGACCACGTCGAGGTAGTCACGGACCTGGTTTCGCTGCACGACGAGGTACGCCTTGATCCTCAGGGTCTCGGCCGCGGTGGGAGCGGTGACGGTCAGGTCCGGTGCCACCTCGATGAGGAGGGTCTCCAGCGGACGGGTGCGGCGCATCTGGCGAAGGCCAGCCTCGACCCCGTCGAGGGAGCCGAGAATCGTCATCGGCGGCTTGGAGGCCCGGACCGAGGTAGCCCACCCCTCGCTGGCTTCCACCGCGTCGAGGATGTCGGCGTAACGGTCGGCCAGATCGGTCAGGACGTGGTCGTGGTCGAACGACTCGCGATGGCCGGCATGGAGTGCGGCTGCCGCCCCACCGACCAGCACGGCATCGGGAACGAGCTGCTGCAGAAGTGCCGCTGAGACGAGCACGCGGCTCAGGACCTCACTCGTGGGGGGCAGGGAAGGGTCGACCACCCATATAGATTATCAGTTCTGATAACACACTACTAGGGCTGGCGGTGACGCCTGCCGAACCTGCGCAGCGGTGCGGTGGCCCGCCAGCTCCGGCTGGACAGCACCGCCGACAGGGCGGCAGCGTCGGCCGCTGCCGCATCGGCACCGACCGCACTCGTCGCCACCTCGGGCAGACGGGTGACGTGCTCGAAGAAGTCGACCAGCCGCCCCGCGTAGGCCGACCAGGTGTGCGTGCCGATGGCGGCACGAAGGGCAGCGACCCGCCGGTCCCGGGCGTCCTGGTCGGCCAGGAGGGCGAGGAGGTCAGCCGCATGCTGCTCCACGGACCACGTCGTTGGCAGGCCGTCGACGCCGGATATCTCGTGCAGCGGGCCGAAGTCGGTGAAGACGGTCGGTGTCCCGAGGGCGGCGGCCTCGTAGGGCACCAGCCCGAACCCCTCCGCGCTCGTGGGGTAGAGCACCACGGCCGCATGGGCCAAGAGCCACTCCCGGCTCTGCGGACTCACGTGGCCGACGGTGTGGATGCTGCCGCGCAGGTCGAGGTGCCGGGCCGCCAGGTCCTCCTCGCCGGCCCGGGAACTGCTGCCCTTGACGTGCAGGCCTGCCAGCACGAGTTCGCACGGTTGCCCGGCTTGCAGGGCCCGCTGCCACACCCTGATCGCGAAGTCGCGGTTCTTGTGCTGGAAGTCGTTGCCAAGAACGAGGACGAAGCGCTTGGCGCCCAGCGTCTTGGCGAGGTCGGCGAGGTCCTCGCCCGGCTCGTCCGGTGCGGGCTCGAGTCCCACGTGGTCCAGGCCCAGGGGAAGTGGCAGGACTCGCTGCGGCTCGAGCCGCGGCACCTCCTCCGCAAGGCGATGAGCGACGTCGGCGCTGATCGTGACGATGCCGTCGACACTGAGCGCCACCCGGCGCTGCAGCGTCCGGTAGGCGTGCCAGGCCTGCTCGGACCCGTGGTAGCGCGGGATGTCATACGCGATGAGGTCGAGGTACGTGGCCACGACGCGCGCACCGAGTCGACGGGCGTCCGCGATGTTGCTCCGGCCGTCGATCTGGTTCGGGTACCACACGATGTCCGAGATGACGGATGACCCGAGCACCACCTTGCTGTGCGAAGTCAGGTGAGCGGCATAGGGCGGCAGCTCCGACAGGCCGATCAGGTGCAGCCCCGTGACTCGCTCGTCGGCGGCGAGCGCCTCGAGGGCCGCGGTCGTGAGCACCTGCGCGCCGGTCTGGTGCGGGCCGAGCCAGGTCACGTCGACCGTAACCGACAGGCTGCCCCGGCGTGGCCGGTAGGCGCGCATGGCGGGATACCGCGAGCTGCCGGGGTCGTCCGCCTCCGCACGGTCCACCTCTGACATCGCGACGATCGCCTCGGCATGAGCGACATCGGCGTCGTCGGTGACCCACCAGTCATGCCACAGTCCCCGCTCGGCCGCAGCCCGGGACCACGCCGCCAGCGCGTCCGGGTCGTCGGGGTCGAAGGCACCCACGAGATCGGCCTGGTCGCTCGCCACGGCCACCAGGACCCCCGCCGGCCCAGCCGCCCGCAGCCATTGCCCCGAGGTCGCCGGCCCGGCCACGAGTGACAGCGTGGCGATCCGCGGGTCTGAGTCGGCCCGCCGGGTGAACTCGCTCATCCGGTCCATGGTGAGCAGGGCCGGATCACCCATCACGACCAGCGTGCGGCCTCGCCTCGTGCGCAGGGTCTCGCTCGTGCTCACAGCGCCTCGTACAGGCGCGGCAACGACTGGTGCAGCGCGGGTGAGTAGTAGGGGTCAACCGGGAACACCTGTGCCCAGCGGGAGCGGAACAGCTCCGCCTCCGCGGGGTCGGGCTTCCTGCGGGCCATCGTCGCGCCTTCGTGGTGGGTGAAGTGGGCGTAGGGCGTCCACGCTACGCGATGGCCGCGCTGGCGTGCCCGTAGGCAGAAGTCGACGTCGTTGAAATCCCGGGCGAAGCGCGGGTCGAAACCGTCGAGCTCATCGAAGACATCCGCGCGCACCAGCATCGCCGCGGCCGTCACGGCCAGGTAGTTCCGCGGCGTCAGCGTCGACCCGAAGTACCCCGGCTCCTTGCCCGGCCGGCCGATCCAGCAGTGCGTAGGCCCATCGGGCAGCAGGATCATCCCGGCATGCTGCAGCCTGCCGTCGGGATAGGTCAGCCGGCAGCCGGCAATGCCCACCCCATCGATCTGACCGACCTCCAGCAGACGGGTCACGGGGTTCGGCCCGGCCACCGTCGTGTCGTCGTTCAGCAGCAGCAGGAACCGGCCCGTGGCCGCTGCGCGCCCGGTGTTGATCGCCTCCGAGAAGTTGAACGATTGCGTGTCGTAGACGACATGCCGCACGGTGTGCTTGCCGTGCAGGTCAACAGGGACGTCCGGGATCACGCCCGTCGTCACGACGATGATCTCCAGTGTCGCGCTGGTCTCTCGCTCCAGCAGAGAGTGGACGGCAGCGTCGACGAATCGCCCACTGCCGTTGGGGTTGCGGGTGCCGACGGTCGGGATGATCACCGACACCACGGGATCGCCACCCACGCGGGGATGCACCTCGTTGAGTCCCGGAATGACGCTGGGCGCGACGGCGCCGCCGCCGAACGAGCGGGTCAGGTGGTCGAGCTGTGCCCGGGCCGCAGCATCCTGCGCCCACGGCTTGGCATCAATGGAACGTGCAGTGGATTCGGCCCACGTGCGCCAGTGGTAGAGCGGACGCGCGATGTGGGCGACCCGGACCAGCCGTGGCAGGAGGCGCAGCGCGAGATCGAAGTCCTGCGCTCCGTCCATCTCGGTGCGGAAGCCGCCCACCTCGCGCACATGGTCGAGGCGGAACACGGTGAAGTGGCACAGGTACATCTGGGTGAGAAGGAGCTCCGGCGAGAAGTCCGGCTTGCAGTACAGCTCAAGGTGGTCGCCGCGGGCCGTGACCTTGTCCTCGTCCGAGTAGACGGCGTCTGGGAAGGCGTTGTCCTCCAGGGCATGCGCGAACGAGTCGATGCACCGCGGGTCGAGCAGGTCGTCGTGGTCGAGCACGCCGACGTACCTCCCCGTGGCGAGGGACAAGGCCCGGTTCAGCGCCGACGAGATCCCGCCGTTGGCCTGGCTGACCACCACGACGCGCTCGTCGCCGTCGTGCTCCCGGCCGAACTCCGCGAGGTAGGACGTGACCTCGGGCTTAGTCGAGCCGTCGTCGACCACCACGAGTTGCCAGTTGCGTGCCTGCTGGCCGATGACCGACTGCAGGCACTGCCGCAGGAACGCCGGGGGCGGGTCGTACACCGGCACGAGGATGGAGATTGTCGTCAGGTAGCTCGTGGTGCCGGGGTAGACGCTGGTCGCCTGGCCCAGCCAAGCCGCGTACTGGCGACCGACGTTGCGCTCGTGGAGCCGGCGCTTGACCCAGCGCTTCACCCGGCCCGCACGACGTC
Organism: Actinomycetota bacterium; assembly: GCA_030681835.1. GTDB lineage: Bacteria > Actinomycetota > Actinomycetes > S36-B12 > S36-B12 > UBA10649. The sequence goes on along the minus strand of JAUXRN010000217.1, from coordinate 4,599 downwards.
GTGCGCGGACGAGCAGGCTTGGCATGCCGGTCATGTCAGCCGCGGGTCGTCCGGGCCGGCAGCCGCACGAAGCCCTGTCCGATCTCGCCCGATGCGCTGCGTACCGCGAACTCCACGGCGTCGTTCCACGAGTCCAGCAGACGTGATCCAGTGTGGTCGAAGACGTCGATGTGCACCCGGTACCGGCCGGGCAGGAGCGGGTTGTCGAGCAGGGCCATGTCGAGGGCCAGGTCGCCGGCGGGCACCACGCCCAGGTCGAACCCGTGCTGATGGTTGCTGATCATGGCGACGAGCGGTCCCGACTCGTGCTGCAGCGCGATGCGGATGTTCGGGCCGAGCACCGGTTCTGCGGCAGTCAGGCCGAGCCGGACCTGGAAGGTGGTGCCGGTCTCGGCGTGGTTGATGGACTCACCCCGCAGGTCGACGATGGCGGCCGTGCGCACGCGCATCGACTGGTCTCCCGCGCGCGCACCTCCGTCGTCGTCACGCGTTGCCGCCACCATCGGGTTGCGGCTGGCCTCGTCGGCGTTGACCCGGCGCAGGTAGGCGGCGATCGTGTTGACCGCAGGTCCGCGCTCTTGAAGCGTGCCGTGCTCGAGCCAGGCGATCTCGTCGCAGAGGCCCTCGAGCTGACCCAGCCCGTGACTGACCACGACGATGGTGCGCCCCGACCTGCGCAGGGCGTAGAGGTGGTCGAAGCACTTGCGCTGGAACTCCTCGTCACCGACCGCCAGCACCTCGTCGACGAGGAGCACGTCGGGCTTCATGTGCACGGCAACGGAGAAGCCGAGACGGACGTACATTCCGCTGGAGTAGTGCTTGACCGGGTCATTGATGAAATCGCCGAGCCCACTGAACTCGATGATCTCCTCGGTGACGGCGGAGATCTCTCGCCGCGGCAGTCCGAGGATCGATCCGTTCAGGGCGATGTTCTCGCGACCGGTCATGTCCGGGTGGAAGCCGGCGCCGAGCTCGATGAGCGACGCCACCCGCCCGGTCGTCGTGATGGTCCCCGTGGTCGGCCGGTAGATCCCGCCGATCATCTTCAGCAGGGTCGACTTGCCGGAGCCGTTGTGGCCGATGAGCCCGTACACGCTTCCTTCGGGGATCTGCAGGCTGATGTCCCGCACGGCCCAGAAGTCCTCCGGACGGCGGGCGCGCCCACGGACGATGCGCTCCTTGATGCTGTTGCGCCGGTCGACCTGGCGCTTGAACCTCTTGCCGACCCCCACCAGATCGACCGCCACCCCGCTCACAGGAGCTCCCCGATGTCCTCGCTCCACCGGGCGAAGACGGCGAAGCCCAGCCAGAACACGGCGAACCCGCCGGCCAGCAGGCCTGCGATCACCAGCGCGGGCGGGGAGACGAGCGAGTACATCGCGTCGTGCATCGCCTCGACGTACCACGACACCGGGTTCAGCCGCACGATCCAGCCGAGCCACTCGCTCTGGTCCTCGACCATGCTCATCGGGTATAGCACCGGGGTGAGGAAGTACAGCGCACCGAGCACGACGGCGACGATGTACATGACGTCGCCGAAGCGCGCATTGACGATGGACAGCATGAGCCCGACCCCCTGCGAGAACAGCAGCAGGCCGAGCAGGATCGGGATGGCGAGCACCCAGGTCCAGCCGGCATTTCGCAGGAAGGCGAACATCAGAACGAGCACGAAGAGTTCGAGCAGCACCTGGATGAGCTGGACGATGGACGCGCCGAGGATCGGTGCCCATGCCGGGAACTGCACCTTCTTGAGCAGTTCCCCATTCGACTTCAACTGGGTCATCGACAGCGTGAGCACGCTGGAGAAGAGGTTCCAGGTGACCAGCCCGGTGAACAGGAATGCCGCGTAGGACGAGCCTTCGCCGTTGCCGAGCGGAGGCGCCTCGATCCGGAAGACGATGGAGAACACCGCCGCGAACACCACGAGCGTTGCCAGTGGCTGGATGAGGGACCATGCCCAGCCCAGCAGGCTGGACCGGTATCGCGTGGAGAAGTCCCGGTTGGCGAAGGCCCAGACGAGCGCGCGTCGCGAGTACAGGTCGGTCAGCACGCGAGACTGCCTCCCTCGGTTGCGGCCAGCCGCGATACTACCGGCAGGCTCACCGGGCGATATCAGGCGAAACTGGGCGGCGGGTGGGTAGCCTCGAAGGCACGCGAACAAGGAGGCCCCATGCCCACGTCCCGGACCCGACTCGTCCGCACGGCCCTCACGGCCGTGCTCGTCCTCGCCGCTACCGGCGCAACCGGACTGGCCCTGTCACCCGGCGCCACCGCCGCGTCCAACTCCTTCATCGCCGCGCCGAACGGCATGGTCGGCGTGCCTGAGGTCATCACGATCAGCGCTCCCAAGGCTGCGGGGCAGGTCGTCACGATCGGCCTGCAGCTCGGCTCCGTGGCCCAGACCCTGCAGACCACCATCGGGTCCAATGGCTTCGGTGCCGTCAACTGGACGCCGGCGGCCGCGGGCAGCTGGACGATCAGCGGGCTCGGCACGATCGTGAGCGCCGGTTCGTCGTCGCCCGTCGTTGCGCCCATGCCCACGTACACCGTCCTGCTGGCGCAGAACAGCCTGCAGCAGAACGTGAGCAACAGCCTGCTCGCTGCGGTCATCGCCCCGATCGGCAACCTCGCGCCCACGGGCAGCATGAGCCTGACCACCAGCGGCGGCACCGGCCTGTCGTTCGCGCCGCTGACCGGCCTGTACGGCGGCACGACGTCGACGGCCGTGCTGCCCTGGACTCCCACGTCGGGCGGTCCCATCTCTATTCAGGCGACGTACCAGCCCGCTTCCGGCGGCCAGCTCACCTCGACCAGCGCCGTGTCGACCCCGAACGTGACCACTGCGGACATGCCGGTGTCGCTGCGGTGGCCGAGCACCCTCAACGTCGGGACGCCGACCGTGCTGCAGGTCGTGCTCGGCCAGGGCTACCCGGACGGCAGCGCCGCCTTCCTGATGGACGGCATCGGCATCAGCGGATCGATCCCGACCACGAACGGTGTCGCCACCTTGCAGTGGACCCCGCCGGTGAGCGGGATCCACACCATCTCGGCCCAGTACACGGGCAACAAGCCCGGCTTCAGCGGTGCCTCCTCGCAGGTCGTCAACATCCAGCCGGGGCTGGTCTCGGACAACATCACGGTTGACCCGCCCGGGCAGCCGGCGTGGTCGATCGCGCAGCCGATCGTCATGCGGGCCGGGGCGACGGTCACGCTTGCCGGTGTCAGCACCTCGGGCACGACCGTGCTGTTCAGTGAGCAGGGTCCGTGCGTGATTAACGGCGCGGTCCTCACGGCCCTCAGCGCCGGGCAGTGCCAGGTGACCGCGATCTCGCCCGGCAACGCGACCCTCACGCCAGGCAGCGAGACCTACACGATCTCGATCCAGAACCCACCGCGACGCTAATGGCCTGAGCCGCGCCCCTTCATCTTGCGCAGGGGCGCGGTGACCTTCCACGAGCGGGTGCTCGCCATGAAGTCGAGTTCAGAGCGCAGGGCCTCGGCTGCCGCTCGGTGCGCGATCACCTGGGCCTGCAAGTCGTCGGCGCGCAGCAGGACGAGGGAGCGGATCCCCAGGAAGCCCTCGATCGAGTCCGTCGCGTCCGTCACCGTGAAGGTGACCAGGGCCGGTTCACCCGCCTGGCCATCGCCGAGTGCCAAGGTGAGCACCGACCCCAGGTAGACCTGCTCGCGCTGGGGGCCGCCAGGCCCCGCGGCCTCGACCGTGACCACCCCCGGCATGGACCGTGTCCCGATGAGCAGCACAAGTGGGCCATCGACGGGGCGTCGCACCCGGACCTCGACCCGGCGACCGGGTCGGACCTCGAGGCCCCAGGCCTGCGGGGACCCGAGCTGGCCCGTGACGGCGGCGGCCGCCAGTTCCGCCTCGCCGGGATCGCGCGGCTGGCGGAGCAGGAGCGTGAGCTCCGCCTCCATGACATGGGCGTAGTACTGATCGGCATGGCCGGCATCCGGCGCGGGCTGGGCCACGGCCAGCATGTACTCCCTGCCCAGTTCCAGCTCAGCGGACACGGGGGGCCTGCCTTCCTCCGCACGGGCGGCGGCGATCTCTGCGGTGATGACGTCGGCCACATGGTCCCAGTCGAGGGAAGCCGGCCCGGCAGCCCGGATGCGCTGCTCGGCCTCGGCGCGGGTCACGGGGTCCAGGCCGACCTGTTCGATCGTCGCCACGAACCCGGCCAGGTCGTCGGACGCGAAGTACGCGGCGAGATCGCCGCCGGCCTCGGGCAAGGACGACGTCCGGGCGACGATGGGCACCTTCCCGAAGGCCAGGCTCTCGGACACGGGCAGCCCCCACCCCTCATAGCGCGAGGGGTAGACGGTGAACTCGCAATGGGCGTACAGGTGGGCGAGGTCGGCGTCGGAGATCCCGGTTGACAGGACGGAGACCTTCCCGTCGAGACCGTGGCTCACGGCGTACTCACGCAGGAACTCGGCCGAGTTCCAGCCCAGCCGTCCCACGCACACGAGGTCGGGCACCGCCGCGGCGCCGTGGCGATCGATCAGCGCCCGCCACGCGTGCAGAGCGAGCAGGTGGTTCTTGCGCGACTCGACGGTGCCCACGAAGAGGGCGTATGGCCG